>JASSUD010000126.1:0-5199 GCA_031963225.1 Mycoavidus cysteinexigens | reverse complement strand
CATAGCCATCTCGGTAGGTTGGTGGTGACGAAGGAACCCCAACATGCATACCACCTACTTTTAATCTTTGCGCCCCACTTATCAACAGCGCACCGCCCTACAACGTGCGTAACATCGGCTAATAAATTACATCACATTTTTACAGTGCACTTTTTTGCTGCTGCTTAATAGCTACGGGAAAATAAACATGAATTCTGCAGGTTCTATACAGACACAACCTCCTGTTACCAAGACCCTACTTCATACCGACAATGAAGTTGGAGCCATTGAACATAAGGATTGCATCCTAGTAGAAGATAAGCTTGTTCTTGAAAATAGCAATATATCCCAGAACAAGGCTACACCTAGGCAAACTGATAAAATTAAACTACTCAAAGCCCTGTTTTGTCTACTGGGGCCGTTACTTGTATGTTCCTCACTTGCTATTGCAATATCTTGGGTTATGATTTTTCCTGCCTCGATCATTTTAATAGCATTTATTGGCATAGAGCTATACCTCGACCGAAATGATCCTAAGCGCTCTCATCACCATGCTTGAAGTTTATAGCGAGCTGCAAGGGTGGTTCTGAAAAACTGATATGGTATAAATTACTCTAAAAATACCAAGATAATTTTTGTGTGAGCCTATAGTTACCTGATGTTTTGCCTTCCTATTAGTACTTGTAAACTCAAAGGTAGCTCATTACTGCTGCAGCCTTTTACGATTTTGTATCATTGTTCAAGAATGAGAAAAATTACCTATATAAGGAAATACTGAGATGTGTCTTATCCCACTATCTTCAATTTGCCCTACATATCGTAATAGATCAAATCATTCTAATATGGATGAAGACGAGGGAGCCGGGCAACCTCTAATAGATACAGCACAGACTGATGGATTGTCTCCAACGACAGATCAACTGCTGTCTTATATCGGAGAACAGGCAGATAAAGAAGGTTATTTTGAATGTGGATTATCAGTCAGCTCTTTTGTAATGGCTGTAGTCGTGGTCTGTTTACATAGCCTCGAAAAATATCATGAAAATCATGACGAGATATTAGGTACACAGACTTTTAATCTGATAGTTATGACATCTGTTTACGTGAAGAGAATTTTATCTTGCTCTAGTTCCTCCATTAGCTGGTCTAAAAGAGCCGCCAAGTGGTTGCAGTCGAAACGCTCGCCGGAGCAAAGCATAGTAGCAGGTGATTCAAGCATTGCACAACGATCGACGGGTTGCTTTTCGTCTGTCATTCAATGTTTAAAACATCTAGAAAATATGGATAATCGTTTATACTTTGGATTTCAACTTGGTTGTTATATCCTTTTTTTGCGAATCTTTTATCTACATATTAACGAAAAAGATCACGAAAATCATGAGGAGATGTTGCAGCTCGAAATATCCAGTGTAATTTATAGCTTCATGCTTAATGTGATTCAAATAAAAAAAACAATAGCCAAAAACCGTGAGCAATCGAGCCTATTACCGCTGGTCTCCATACCAAGGGGAAACTATCAAACTATCACAAGCCTTACATAACCCGCTTAGCCAAGAATATCAATATATATCTCATAAGCCAAACAAAGTAGATTCGGTAGAATTTACAGCATCCCATGCATGCACTTCGGATACCGAAATCAATTGGATCCCATATTTCTTGGTATTACCCCGACTTCTTCACGTCCCGCCCCTTTTCCTTATGAAAATTGTGCCATTTTTTTCTTATATGGGCTGTTTTTTTATAAGTAGAGTCACATCAGGTGATGTGAATTACATATCCATCTCGGCGCAGGCTACCGTATAAGGCTAGATCACATTAAATCAATGCCTTATATTCTTTTTCTTAGAGGGCCAGTATGACGCATATCAACATTCCTTCCTCGAATATACGTCCTCAATGTATTTATCCGGCAGCAGGCGGTAACGGTAGCGCACGTTCGGCTATAAAAGATTTACCGCATACGAATCAAGGCCAAAATCAAAACATTTCGCGTTCCTCATCAATAGCCGAGGAGAAGTGGGAATGTACTAAAGTGGAATGGCTGTGGTTGCCAGCAAACACGATCAAAACCCAAGGTTGGGGTTATAGCAAGCAAACCAAGCACTTAGTTTGGGCTGGAAGAGGTGGGGTATTTACGTCAACTTTTGGCGTACAAGTCACTGGCTTGGATCCAGATTATGAAATTATTCGGCAGAACCCAGATGTGATTCCAGATAAGCTTAAAGCAGAGCTTCACAGCAATCATATTGGTTGCCCTGATGTGCTTAATGGCAAAGTATATCTCCCAATAGAAGATGGTAAAAAAGACCGGAATGGTAGGCATTATCAACATCCCGTCATTGCCGAATATGATGCAGAAACGCTCAAATTTCTCCGTTCAGCCGAGTTGCCCTTTGATGAATCTCAAAACGATGGCTGCCCATGGGTCGCCGTCGATGAAAACGGCAACGTCTATACGTCGCGTTATACAGAACCTCAAGTGCTCAATATCTTCACATTGAACTGTAAGTCGGACTCGGACTTGTTTACCGGCGATCGGCAACAGTTAGCTTTATGGGGTGATCCGATAAGCTCAGTGCAAGGTGGCAAAGTGCTCAACGGCTGCTTATATGGTATCGATGATTCAGACGACAAAGAAAAATGGGTTTTCAGAATCGATCTCAAAACTGATGAGAAGTACGGCAAGATAGCAGGCAAGACACAAAAATTATTCAGACTGAATGACGCGCTTGAAAATTCAACTACAGGCTACCTATTATCCAAGCTGAGCTACCTATTATTCACATTGAATACTGCTCTTAACCAGCTAACTCAAGGCTACTTTAATGTACAAGCACTGAAACCTATCGAGGCCGAAGGCATCGCCATTTATCCTGCCCCTGAGACGGAAGAGCTTACCTTACATGCCTCGATAATCTTGTATATATGGGCAAGCTTTCTCAAGTACGTGATTATTCATTACCGCCTAGCACCGCCTAACGACAATTACCGTCGAGCACTATCTAACGACATCGTCTAGGTAAAGCCCTCCTATGCATCTGGCTCAAACAAAGAGAAGAGATGAAATTCTGACTTAATTGAAACGATGTATGTAAATAGTATTGGGCTATTGATAGCTTTGACCCGTCCAGAATTTAGATGCCACCTATGAAAAACGGATTCTCTTTTTGCGAGCCTCACGTACATTTAAAGACGGGGATGGCTCACCAACGGCCCCGCGCTGCTGCAAGAGCTGCTGATTCATCCGGCTTAAGCCTTGCACGCCTTGAATGGTAGTGCCTCTTAAAATCAGTCTGTCATGCGTTGAACTCCAATGCAGACGTACCTGATAGCCATTTTTCTCTTCTATGACCTGCCATAGGCGAACAGAGTGATCGGTACAGCCGGTTGCCAAATAGGTGGTAGTGGGCGTTGCTCTCCAGGCAACGCTAGTGACTTCTCCACTAAAGTCTCGCATCACCGCTAAACACTGACCCGAGGCGATATCCCACAGCCGCACCGTCTGGTCCTCACTGCCCGAGGCGATCTGCTGGTCGCTGGGCGAATACACAACGTTCCAAACCGAATTGGTATGCCCTTGTAAGGTGTACGCGAGGGCACCAGTTTGCGCGTCCCACAGTCGCACCGTCTGGTCCTTACTGCCCGAGGCGATCTGCTGACCGCTGGGCGAATACACCACACTCCAAACCATGTCGGTATGCCCTTGTAAGGTGTGCGTGAGATCCCCGGTTTGCGCGTCCCACAGCCGCACCGTCTTGTCGCGACTAGCAGAGGCGAGCTGCTGGCTGCTCAGCGAATACACCACTTTACTAACAGACTCGGCATGCCCTTGTAAGGTGTGCGCAAGGGCACCGGTTTGTGCGTCCCACAGCCGCACCGTATTGTCTGAACTGCCCGAGGCGATCTGCTGGCCGCTGGGAGAATACGCCACGCTCCAAACCGTGGAGGTATGCCCTTGTAAGGTACGCGTGAAGGTCCCGGTGTGTGCGTCCCACAGCCGCACCGTATTGTCTGAACTGCCCGAAGCGATCTGCTGGCCGCTGGGCGAATACACCACGCTCCAAACCGTGGAGGTATGCCCTTGTAAGGTGTGCGCGAGGGTCCCGGTATGTTCGTCCCACAACCGCACCGTTTTGTCACAACTGCCCGAAGCGATCTGCTGGCCGCTAGGCGAATACACCACGCTCAAAACAGAGTCGGTATGCCCGTGTGAGGCATGCGCGAGGTCCCCGGTTTGCGCATCCCACAGACGCACCGTCTGGTCCCAACTGCCCGAGGCGATCTGCTCGCCGCTAGGCGAATACACCACGCTCAAAACAGAGGAGGCATGCCCTTGCAAGGTATGCGCGAGGGCCCCAGTTTGCGCATCCCACAGACGCACCGTCTGGTCCCAACTGCCCGAGGCGATCTGTTGGCCGCTGGGCGAATACACCATGCTATTAACCTGCTTGGTATGGCCTTGTAAGGTGTGTGCGAGGGCACCGGTTTGCGCGTCCCACAGCCGCGCCGTATTGTCCAAACTGCCCGATGCGATCTGCTGGCCGCTGGGCGAATACGCCACGCTCAAAACAGAGGAGGTATGCCCTTGTAAAGTGTGCACGAAGGCACCGGTTTGCGCGTCCCACAGCCGCACCGTATTGTCGCGACTAGCTGAGGCAATCTGCTGGCCGCTAGGCGAATACACCACGCTATTAACCTCTCTGGTATGCCCTTGTAAGGTGTGCGCGAGGGCACCAGTTTGCGCGTCCCATAGCCGCACCGTATTGTCCATACTGCCCGATGCAATCTGCTGGCCGCTAGGCGAATACACCACGCTATTAACCTGGTTGATATGGCCTTGTAAAGTGTGCGCGAGGGCCCCGGTTTGCGAGTCCCACACCCGCACCGTAGCGTCACCACTGCCCGAGGCGATCTGCTGGCCGCTAGGCGAATACACCACGCTATTAACCTCTCTGGTATGCCCTTGTAAGGTGTGCGCGAGGGCACCAGTTTGCGCGTCCCATAGCCGCACCGTATTGTCCATACTGCCCGATGCAATCTGCTGGCCGCTAGGCGAATACACCACGCTATTAACCTGGTTGATATGGCCTTGTAAAGTGTGCGCGAGGGCCCCGGTTTGCGAGTCCCACACCCGCACCGTAGCGTCACCACTGCCCGAGGCGATCTGCTGGCCGCTAGGCGAATACACCACGCTATTAACCTCTCTGGTATGCCCTT
>JASSUD010000050.1:0-22536 GCA_031963225.1 Mycoavidus cysteinexigens | reverse complement strand
CATGTTGGGGTTCCTTCGTCACCACCAACCTACCGTTCATGTAGGTTGGTGGTGAGGTACGAACCCCAACATGATGGCCGCTGGCCTTTTAAAACCTGCATATGCACGCTAAAAGCGTTGATTACAAGTCGGTGGTATGCATGTTGGGGTTCCTTCGTCACCACCAACCTACCCTATATTTGGAAGAGTTAACGTTTGCACACTGATGTGTTCTGGCACTAAACCTAATGGCGTATGTAAAAAAGACTGGAGATGTTGAGCCTCTGCAGTGGTGTAAAAATAGAGTGCAGCGTGCGAATGTGTAGGTGCGAGTAGGGTATGTAAACGCAGCTGTGCTTCGAGCTGCCGTGCCACCGGCCCTCCGGTATCGATCAAATTCAAAGAAGATCCCGTTATTTGATCGATGATATCGCGCAAAAAAGGAAAGTGTGTAGAGCCTAAAACTAGCGTATCGGCTTGTGCTTCTAGCATGGGTTGTAAATACGTAGTGAGCCGATGACGCAGTGCTGGCGAATTGGTTTCTCCTCTCTCGATTGCCGCTACTAAACCTGATCCCGCCTGACATATAAATCGGCATTCGCCTGCATGCCTAGCTAATAAACGCGCGAAGGCCTCGCTGCGCAAGCTGCTAGTAGTTGCAAGTACTCCTGCTACACCTGTTTTTGAAGATTGTGCAGCAGATTTAATGGCGGGTTCCACGCCAATGATAGGTAAGCTAGCTAGAGGGCTGCCATTTAATCCACTAAACTGCTCTCGCAGAGCACTCACCGCTTGCAGCGTCGCCGTATTGCAAGCCACCACCAGTGCTTTTACCCCTTGTTGCACTAACCACCCACCTATTGCTAGTGCACGCTCTTTAATAAATGTAGCACTACGGTCTCCATAAGGTGCATAGAGCGAATCTGCTACATAAATCAAAGATTCCTGAGGAAGTTGTGCACGAATAGCCTGCCAAATCGATAATCCTCCGACTCCAGAGTCAAATATACCGATGGGCGCCTTAGCGTGAAGAAAGGGTGCGAGAGAAGGAGAGAGATTATTCAATGCAGTGACAAGTAAAAAGCAAAAAGGGAAAAGCGCTATCTTATATTTACTCGAATTCTCTATTCAAAAAATACAGTTTTGGCATGTACATGCAGGTTTTAAAAGGCCAATGGTCATCATGTTGGGGTTCGTACCTCACCACCAACCTACCGTTCATTGTAGGTTGGTGGTGACGAAGGAACCCCAACATGCGCACCACCGACTCTTTTAATCATCACTTTTGAAATGCATACACAGGTTTTAAAAGGGCAGCGGTCATCATGTTGGGGTTCGTGCCTCACCACCAACCTACGATGAACGTAATAAATTTACTATAGAGCTTTCCAAGCCAGTGCAAGCCACGGGGGAAGCGATTTGCTATGGTGTTTTGCATCACATTAATAATATGGTTCTGACCATGTTCTTTAGCATAACGCAGCTTTGCCTTATCTGTATGGTTGCGCAGCGGATCAAAATTGCTTTTATTAAAAGAAGACTCCAATATATCGCATTGAATTTTTTCTAATGCGAGGCGGAAGGGCTCGCTGCATTTTGTATCTTTGTGATTTTTTTTAATGCCTTTTTCTATCAAGAACGCTGCTATTTTAGGGAGTTCATGCCGCACAGCGAGATCTAAGAGCGTTCTCTTCTCTTGGTTCAGTGCATCTATATTCGGGTTTCCTATTTCAAAAAACTTTTTGAGCCAGGATATTTCCCCATAACACACAGCCCACTCCAATGGGGAGGTCACTAAATAAGGCCGATGTTTTTGCTCTCTTTTCCGATGCAAAAACATATTGCTTTTAAGCATAGATTCTACTGTGGGAATATCTGATCCGATACAGGCCCACACTAACCCATATTTTATTTTTTCAGGTGCTATTTTTAGCAATTCATTAAAATCAATTGGTTCTTCCTGAGTGAGTAACCTACCTAAATTTTCAATAATATATTTGCTGTATTCTGTATGTAGTGATTCACTCAGTAAACTCTCTAAAAAAAGTTCTTTGGCACTAGAGCTTAGTCCATGTGAATTTGTATTTTCTCCAAGTATAGACTCTATAATAGAGTCTATATCAATTTTGATTTGCCAAATATTTACTATATCTTGCCAGGTTATTATTGGTTTTTTTCTATGTACAGACAAAATGAACTGTATAGCTTGTATACCATCACCTTCTTTAATTTTTTTCGACCCAATACAGTGAATTAAATCTCGGAAAATGGGGCAGGTCTCATGGGCGTCGATAGCTTCCTGAGAAAATAATATATTCAGTATTTCCGATTTAGCGCTAGGCCCTATACAAGCAGTTTCCAGTGAAGAAGCTTCTTGTCTGTGCGATGAGCACGGGGTATTAGGTAACTGTTTTACTGAAAAATTTCCTGTAGAGGGCTCATATTTATAATTGCTTTTAAGCATATCGTAAGCAGCCCAAAGCTTACTTTGCGTTTTAGTCAATTTTCGAATGTCACCATTGCTTTTATCCACCGAGGCTTGCGTGCTGAGTGAAGTTCTCTCTTCATTGGCGATTGACAGATCATCAACTTGCTTTTCGATACAGCAAGCAGAATCACGCTTGCTGAGAATGGAAGGGCAGGTCGTTTTAAAGGAAGAAATGGACGAATTTGCCACAGTGTTCATAGATGATAAGCGCATATTTAGTGTCTATTTTTATTTAATTGGGCTATTTTTGCTGCTTCAATGCATTATGCGAGAAACCATACCAAAAATGCGCTATACCATTTTCCAATCCAACCCAAACCTCGGGGAAGGGTAGGCGTCATCATATTTTGCATGCTTTTAAGGATATGCGTTAAGTCTCGTTTTTTTGCTTCCTTCAACATCACACGATGTGTCTTATTATGTAATGGATCAAAGCGCTTGTTTTTATAAAAAAGAGTGAATATATCACCCCTATTTGATATAAATGCAAGGCGCTCAGGGGTAAATTTTTCTTTGTCCGTTCTGAGGTTAATATTTGCGCCATTTTCTATCAAAAGTTCTGCGGACTTAATTTGATTATTTTGAATATAAAAATGTAATGGAGTAGCGCCATTTTCTTTACTTTGTTGATTGATATGCACTCCATTTCTTATCATGAGCTTAAGAATTTCGCTGTAATCACGCGGTATGGTTGCAAGAATGTGTAATGCACTTTCTCCTGCACCATTGCGTGTATAGACATCCATTCCTGCCTGCAGCAAATTTTTTAATACCTCTTCTATCAGTCCATAGGAAGCTGAAAAATACACAGGGTCTGATATAGGATCGGATGGGTCCTCGTCATCTACCATGAGGCTAATATTTGCAGAGGAGATGCCCAAAATAAACTGCTCTTCGAGTTCTTGCTTTTGAGTAATGAATCGCAGCAGGTTACCTAATAAAAAGGACCCGTAGACATCATCTATTGGCTGGGTGAGAGCGGATGTTTTAGCAAGCATTGCGCTTTTAGATGCTTCAGAGCCCCCAATATTTAGCTCTATCCAATCTTGCGGGGTTAATTTTGGAGCTCGTATATCTTTAAGTAAAATGAGTTTAATAATATTATTAAGCTCGCCCCTTTTAATAGTTAAAGGCTCTTCGTTAAGAATATAAATCAATTTCTTATATAGTGGCCCTTCCTGGTTTTTTATTTTAAGCGCATGGAGGGAGGTATTATTTTTACAAAGTGTTTCAATCTCAGCCATAGTCTTGGTTAGAGTACGGCGCATTTCTTGTATTTTAAGATCATCGCCTGCCTTTGCATCAATGGGTTCGGCAAGAGAGCCAAGAGAAGCGTTAGGCTGGATTGTCTGTTGAAAGCCCTGCAGCGTTTCGTGCGGGCAAGTGTCGTCTATATCTATATGCTGTAGCTCAACAGAGCCCACACTCCCTACCGTATATTTATTGGCTGGGCTTTTAGTTTTAGTAAATGAACCGGCTGGGAGCAAAGAAGCGGCTGAAGTAGCGTTTAATACCGTGCGGGATGCCATGTAGAATGCCTTCCAAGAAAGATCTCTCAATTGCTATAAGATTTTATGTAGAAAACACATCGTATTATGCAGTAAAGGGCTAGGTCAAATTTTTTTAAAAGAAAAATACCTAATGCCTTATACCTATTCCCTCTGGAGAGGGATGCAATATCTGTCCTCAGACAAAATCTGAAATTTTATCGCCCTTCCATATAAAAAGAAAAATCTTATTGTTGCGCTTATGAAGGTCTCACATGATAGCGCCGCATACGCTTATACGCTGATTTTTCTAGGATTATTTACATGCTGTTAGGGCCGGTTTCTCTATCTATATATCGTCATCATGTGTCCTCTGCTTTTAAAAGTGCACAACAACAAATCGAAACGGTAACCCACGTTATTAAAAAAAGATTGAGTCAAACAGAGTTGCCGCCAAACCCTCCTTGCAGCAGCATCTCTGTTGAAAAAGTTGCCGTAACTAGTGCAGAGGCTGACTTTAACGCTCCCCAGGAACATAAAAAAGATCTACCGCTATGCGCACAGTTTGAAAGGATTAATGCGCAAGCAACTAGACCTAGCGCTCATCCTTTAGAGCAAATAGGCCTGCCTCTTGAAGGTGTGTGCAATAACTATTTGTATTCATTTAAAGAAGGCCAGGGCCTATACGATGCGCTGAATGTCTATATTCCACTTCAAGCACAGGAAACAGCCCACTCGCATGAACGTTTTTCACTTATCGATCGGGTACATGATTTTTTAGACTCTCAAAAAACGGCTCTTTTACTAGTAGGCAAAGCGGGTTCGGGTAAATCTGCTTTTAATCGGAATTTGGTACGTACACTTTGGGAAAAATATGTGGAACATGGCGATGCAGATGATCCTATTCCTGTCTGTATTCCCGTCAATAAATATGCCTACACAGATTTAGATCTGATCGAAAAATATTTACTTGATCAGCAGTTTTCTCAAACCGATATTGATATGCTGCGTGAAAAAAATCAGTTTATCTTTATAGTAGAAGGTTTAGAAGAAGGGCGTAATCGTGCATATATTGACCTGAACCGAATACTCGACCGTTGGAACGCAAAGCTTATTGTTAGTGTACGCCCAGAGTATGTAGAAAAAGGCGCTTTTTCTTTATTGCAAAAACCAGGCCCAGTACATTTTTTACAAACTTACTGGCTAGCGCCTTTGTCTGACACCTGGATACAAAAATATATTCAAGCATATATCCAGCATGTTGGCCCTAACCATTGGAATGTTGCGCGCTATCAAAAAGTCTTAGATGACACCCCTACGCTTAAAGCAGCGATTCGCCGCCCTGCTTTATTGCATATGGCATTGCAAGTGTTGCCCAATTATATAGCAACCCATGGTAGGGCGCCTACTAAGGAAATTACACTCTATGACCAATGGATGGCAAATTGGTTAGAGCGCTGTGATGCGCGTTTGCAAAGCATGAGCATGCACCTGACTGAGGATGAGAAAGCCGTATTTGCAAAGTTCCAACCTTATTTAAAAATGAAAGGGCTGTATGCTAGCCAGCAATTGGCTATTGCCCTTACTAAAAATCGTACTGTGCAGGCATTTTATAACCCTGACCAAGATGCCATTTTCCCAGAGGCGTGGCAGCAGTTTTGGGGCAATAATGAGGCAAATAAGCGCCTTGTGCTCTTTAATATGCCTTTGTTACGCCAAGGCTCGCGCTATGGTTTTATCCATTCCGGAATGCAAGCCTATTTAGTAGTCAACGCTATTTGCGGCCCCCAATCCCATACCGGACCGCTGAACGTACATGCTGTACTCAATCAGCTTTATTTAGTGGATAAGCCCGATATTTTGGATTTATTGGTAGAGCGTGCGGTGCAATTCCCTGCATTTAAAAATCATTTATATGCTTGGGTTGAAGCCTCTAAAATCACTAAGAAAATTGGTTTGGGAGCAGCCAATGCTATGACGGTATTGGTGCGAATGGGTGAAATATTTACTGGGGCAAACCTACAAAACGTGCATATTCCTGGTGCAGATTTGCGGTATGGTCTTTTTGATCATGCAGATTTTACAGGCGCAAATTTAAGCCATACTCAATTACAAGGTATATGGCTGCGCCATGCTCGATTAAATGCAACGTTATTGCAAGGAGCACGATTCGACGCCATCCCTTTTTTAGCGCAAAAAAGACCAGCAAAAACCTGCCTCTACTCGAGCAATGGCGCCTACTTTGCTGTGGGTATTGAAGGCGATACTTTGCTAGGGCAGGGCGCTACTATCAGGCTATACCGAACCTATAATTGGAAAATAATCCATACTTTTACACTGGAATCTGCGCATATCGACTCTAAGCATATGGCATTTTCTTCGGATAGTGCGCAATTATTGGTGGCCGATACGGGGAAAGTAGTTCGACGATGGCAGGTTCCTTTGGGCGTGGAGGCTAATCCTTTCTATCTTCGCAAAGCCGATAGTGTGCTGAATATGGTGTATTCACCTAATGCACCGCTGCTAGCTATAGAAGTGCGTAATGAAGAAGGGTGCCGCATTGAGCTGTGGGATATGGATGCGCATGCAAAAGTCTACGAAACTAAAAAACGAAGCTCCGCTGCCCAAGCTTTGGCTTTTTCACCGAATGGCGCATGGTTAGCCATAGCCGTTTCACCCAAGCAGGGTGTAGCGCTATTAGATATACCTACCAAGCAAGTCATGCATACCTTCTCTTACGATAGGCCTTGCAATCACATGGCATTCTCACCCGCTAGCCAACAGCTAGCTCTGTGTGAGTATGGCAACCGGCTCTCGCTATGGAGTGTCGCATCCGGTGCGCGGGTTTGGAAAACGCTCTATGGTGAGGGGGGCACGCAAGTCGCGTTCTCTCCGAATGGCCGGTTAATAGCAGCCATCAGTGCGCGCAATAGCGATGATGGGCAAGCCACAGCGCGGGTATGGTATGCCGAATCAGGCGCCTTATTTTATGTGCAGAAGGGCCATACTCAAGCAATAAGCGCCCTAGCATTTTCTCCAGATGGCACCCAACTCGCAACCAGTAGCATGGATAAAACGGTTCGGTTATCGAAAGTGCCCACTGAAGTGCAAAAGAGGGTAGCCGGGCATACACAAGCTATCACAGGCATGGCATTTTCTCCCGATGGTGGCTTGCTTGCCACATGTGGCAATGATCGTACTATCTGCCTATGGGCAATGCCCGGCGGGAAATTAATACACCGTTTTTGGAGAGATAAAAAAGACCCATCTAGTGCACCAGCCTTACATTTTTCTCCGAATGGGAAGGTGCTTATGCTGCGTGATGCAAAAAGCGATATGGAATTCTATAAAATACACGAAGGAAATACGCTTTTGCAAAGCGGGTCACGTTTTGCTGCATATAGCACGGATGCGCTTATATTTTCTGCAGATGGCAGAAAAAGGGCGATGAAAAAAGGCAACCTTGTATCCCTATGGGATGTACAAAAACGAAAAAAAATAAGAGAGCTTCTTATCCCAGATTTGCATCACTTGGTACATTCACAGGACAGCCAATACTTATTGGCCCTATGTATTAAAGATAAGGTAGTGACTATACGTGAGCTGGAGGCTAATCAGGTATTACATACTTTTCAAAATAAAAATCGGCATACGTCTATTTTAGATGCGACGTATTCACCCAGCAGTCAGCAGCTTGCTATGGCCCACTCAGACCATACGGTGACAGTATGGAATGCGCAAACTGAAAAAAAACAATCCATTCTTTACGGTCATACAGATACCATAAGGGAAATTATATTTTCCCCAGATGGTGCATGGCTTGCTACGACTAGCGCAGATCGCACTTTGCGTATATGGAATGCTTCTTCAGGTACGTGCATTGGAATGCTACAAATAGGCCATGTAGCGATAAAAAGCATGGATTGGTATATCGATGTACATAAAAATGTATATATCGCTACCGGAAGCGACGATTCGATTGTGCGGTTATGGCATGTGCAGGAGCACGCAGATACGACATCTATATCGCTATGCTGGGTTTCTGGTCAGGCGCAGCTCCTAGCAGAAGGGGCAACGTTTGAACAAGCGCAAAGGTTAAGCCAGCTAAATCTTACACTGCTTGCCCAATGTGGTGCAGTATTGCAAAAGAAGCATAAGGAAGCACCTGCCAAAATGCAGCTTCCTCCCAAAAAGAAGCATGGAGCCTTTTCATCCTGTACCGTGATGTAAATTTCCCTCTATGTAGGTTGGTGGTGAGGCACGAACCCCATGCGCGCTAACTTAAGCCAAAAGATAGCCTGTTCATGGAAAAAATCCCCTTTTTTCGCTTAACTTTTTGTACAGTTTAGCGACAATATGTTCTGGTCTTTGGCTTAAGTTAGCGCGCATGGGCACGAACCCCAACATGCGTACCAAAAACCTTCTAAAACCTGCCTATACACTGCATAGGCATAAATTAGAGGGCAGTGGTACGCATGTTGGGGTTCGTGCCTCACCACCAACCTACGGTAATAAGGCATTAATCATGATTTTGCTTCCCTTAAATCGCTTGTCGCATCCGCGTGAACTGATCCGGCAATTTACGCCTAATTGGTTTACCGCCACGATGGGTACAGGTGTTGTTGCATTGGCACTGGCACGTTTCCCCTTTCCAATAAATGGGGTAAGGGCAATGGGTGAGGCGCTTTGGTTTATCAATATAGGTTTATTTATCTTGTGCAGCTTATTGTATGGAGCACGCTGGATATTTTTCTTTGATGGAGCCAAACGCATTTTTCAGCACAGCACAATGGGGATGTTTTTTGGTGCGATCCCAATGGGTCTCGCTACCATCCTCAACGGTTTCTTGATTTTTGGCACTGCACGTTGGGGGCCGGTTGCCGTTGAGATTGCCACCATGCTTTGGTGGCTGGATGCAGCTCTGGCCCTGCTCTGTGCATGGATCATTCCTTTTCTGATGTTTACCCGCCAAGATCATACATTACAAAAAATGACAGCCATTTGGCTGCTCCCCATTGTTGCAGCAGAAGTGACTGCTGCGTCGGGTGGTTTGCTGCTGGGCTATTTGCCAGCGGATCCAGCATCTAGTGCTATTTTATTTTTCAGTTATGTGCTTTGGGGGACGTCAGTTTTGCCCGCCTTGGGAATACTGATTATTTTATTTTTACGTATGGCACTACATAAACTACCCGGGCGGGATACAGCAGTCTCAAGCTGGCTTGCAATGGGCCCGATCGCTACGGGCGCACTCGGTCTTTTGCAACTGGGCGAGCAAGCGCCGCATATTCTCATTACCCCCGAACTTGCCGGTATTGGACGACTTGCAGAAAGTACAGGAGTGATCGGTGCCTGCATTTTATGGGGTTATGGTTTGTGGTGGTTGGTCATCGCAATTTTGACCACCTTGCATTATATGCGGCAAGGATTACCTTTTAACATGGGATGGTGGGCATTTACATTTCCAATCGGAGTCTATGCGTTAGCAACACTGACATTAGCACGGGTCACAGGGGTGGAATTGTTTGCCATACTGGGTGCTATTTTCGTTTGTATGTTAATCGGCTTCTGGCTGATTGTGACATGGCGCACCCTTGTGGGTATCTACCACGGTAACTTATTTTCCGCCCCCTGCCTTGAAACTACAGGATTACCATTGGCTGATCAGTGCCCACGAACATAAGCGTTCAGAGGGCATGTTCTAGCACCAAGAGGCGTCACGCTATCACCGCAACCACTTATCCAGAACGGAGGTTATGGATAAGTTCCTCCATACTCCGCTGGGAATGTTTGCGAACGCCCACCTTTGCCAGGCAGGCATCAAGCTAAAAGATGCGGGCCGCCATATTCCAGTGCTGCTTGTACAGCTAATTGCTCGATTAAGTATTCAGATTTATCTAACATTCTTACTAAGCCCATTATAATGTGCAATGCATCATCTGATAGGCAGAAGTAAAGTCATAGCGACGTAAAGGGCGTGCCATTGCAGGCCGGCAAGAAGCCTGAATCTTTTGTGCGCCTGCTGCTCGACACCAGTTAAAAATTTATATAATTAATTTTTCAGTCAGTAGAAAGTGAGATAATCTTGAATATAACAGACGTAAATGCATTGCAAAAATACTCTTATGCTACACATTATCGCGGCAATGAAATAAATTCTAAAGATCCATTATTGGATAATAATACTGGCCACCAAAATATGGCTCCTCCTTCTGCTACTTTTGCTGATTTACCAACAGAATTAGTAGACATGATTTTAAATACTATTCCAAAGTTATATTCACCAAAAGAGTCTGCGCAGCAATTATCTACGCTTATGTTGGTTAATAAAGAATTTTATTATAAAGCAATAAAAATTAAGCGTAATATATTTGGTGCTGAATTCAAAGAATTATTGGCGGATGGCGCGAATATTGGATTGGAAAGTCCTAAATCTCAAATGGACTGGTGCCAAAAAAAACTTATTGAAGCTACGAAAAGAACCGAATTCTCTTATATCCAAATTCAGGCTGGCATTGAATTTATTATTAGTAAAGTACAGCATGTTCACGTCGAGTTTGCCCAATCCCCATTAAATGGGATTCAGCGCGATAAAGTAATGGATATGATATTTCAAGCTTTGCTAAAAAAAACCAATATAAAAACATTGGACTTACTTTTTCCTAGCGAAATTAATTATGATAAATATAAATTCACATCAAACTTTTTATGGGTATTACATAAAAATCCAGAATTGAGCGGTATTCCGCGCTTCTCCGTGGATAGTGATGAGTTTGACATAAGGTATATTCCAACTTTGTTGCAATTATTATCAGGTAAAAATATTGATCATTTTAGTTTAAGCACAGATCGAAATAAAAGGCCCGCATTAAATACATTTTCAAAATATTTGAAAAATATTCATATTGAAGAATTTGCGGCAGATTCTTCTGGCATTACAAATGAAGATATATCGCATTTAATTGGAAATTTTCCAGCAAAATTAGAGAATATAGATTTAAGTTTTAATCATATTGACCATGATGGCGCAAAGCTTCTTTTTAATGGTTTGCAGAACACAAACGTTCAGTGTTTAAATTTAGAAGGCAATAATTTATATGGCTATAAAGCTGACGATTTAAGAGTCATATCAAATTTTTTAGCATTAGAAGAAGTACTTTTATCTAGTTGCCATTTAGAAAATGAACGCCATAAATTTTCTGGTATAAAAAATAAGCATGGCGTAGACATTGAGTTTTCGTGGGACTAATAGAAGCGCTCCTTTATATTCCTAGCGCTTCATAAAATAACGTGACTGCATGTGCCATGATGTAAATTTCCCTGCTAATTGGTTTGCCGCCACGATAGGTACAGGTGTTGTTGCATTGGCACGTTTCCCCTTTCCAATAAATGGAGTAAGGTTATGGAGAAGTTTTGCCATACTCTGCGGGGAAGGTTTGCAAGATACATATGCAGGTTTTAGCACGGTAGGTTGGGGTGACGAAGGAACCCCAACATGCACACCACCAGCTTGTAACCATCGCTTTTGACATGCCTATGCAGGTTTCAAAAGGACGGCGGTCATCATGTTGGGGTTCGTACCTCACCACCAACCTACCATTCATTCTAGGTTGAGTCTTGTGTTGATATAGAGCCCAACCGCACTCCTTATTCATTTCCCCATCCAGATCCGAGCTTGGAAGTAGAATTTTCTTAATTTCCTTTAAGGAAATTAGACTACACCAACTATGCATAATTAGATTTATCTGAATGCATTGCTTGCCTTGCCATATTAACCGCCAAACAACACGATACATCTAGGTACTACCTGATTATGGTGTTTATTCAGTGCTTACTTTCATACCAAAGCAAATTCTCTGCTTGATGGTCATTCTAGTGAATACGGATATCGATTCGGATCTCCCATTGAAGCGCGTATCCCTCCGTATCGAGGCGTTGATTCAAGTAGCTTCGTGTTGCATTACAACCAATCGACCGGTAAAACCGAGACAATTCCGCACGCTCCAACCAATTTAAAAATTTAAAAATGGATAAGATAAACGGCCTAATAAGGAGTAACAACCCGTCATTCTCAGTTCGCCATGCTGCCCCAAAGACGGCCGATGAATGCAGAGAGGGTAGTCAAAGTAGCGTTCAAACCCTCTGTGTTGAAGCACAAAGCGCAGCGCAAAACGCCGATTTGCCCGCTTCCATCCATGCTGAAAGTCAATCTGCAGCGCAGGCTGCACTCAAAGGGATAGCCACTCAAAGTCGCCAATATCTTGGTGTGCAAGAAAAAAATCAGGCAGCAGATTCAACATGGATGACGGCGGTCTTTTCATGGTGGGCAGGCCGCACACCTCCTTTGACGCAGACGGCCTCATCTATCCAAGCAAAAAATGTACTGCTCGATCGCTTATTTGAAAAAATGTTCTCGCGACTAACTGCATTAACCATACCGAATCAACCCAGCCTATTTCTAGTCTATGCGCACCATAATGACACTTATGGCAAAGCCCGAGCCGAGATCGCCAAATACTTGATCAAGAAGCTCTCTCAACTGCGAGTGAAGCTCTATTCCGACCAAACACCGATGGCTCGGCCATACGTTGGCTTACCAGAGCATCTCAGCAAAGATGGCCAGCTCGCGGATATCCTCACCAGTCAGCTCTGTTTGCTGCCCACGCAGTTACGCAGCGACGTAAGGCCCGTGGATAAAGTCGTCGTCTGTTGTTCTGAGGTATTGGCCAAGTATTTGGAATGGCCTGCCTATCAAGATTTTTATCAGCAACTCCAACAAGCCTACCTTATCGATGTGCGTCAACGCAGTGATGCGTCTATTCGTGCAGTCGTCCATACCTACTCTCAACAAGCGGGCTTTCATCATGTATTGACAGAAATGGCTTTTTTGCAGATTCGTGCCGAAGAGTTAGGCGATCTGCATGGCATCATTCCCGTTTCTCTGACCCCCAAAAGTGCTCAGCCCTGCCTGAATCCATTTATTCATCGAACCACGGTGCGCATCGATGATATTCCTCGCCTTGAGCAGCAAGCTCAAACAGGGCAGATCGTCTATCCCGATCAAAGTCGCCACGCTGTGATGTTTAAGCTCATTGAGCGACTCTTTGTAACCAGCGAGGAAGCAAAAACCGCTTTAAACCAATTTTGGCAGGCATATAGTCATTTTATTGATCAGCTCAATACACAATCTGAGGTACCCACTGCGCGTGCTTTTTTTGATGATGTAGAGGCCATTTTCAAAAATGTACAAACAGCCCTGAGCGAGCAGGCGTGGCTTCCCTCTGACCTTTCATCAAGCGATCTACGCCAGGCGTTATATCAGCACTATTATCATGTCGCCAAGCTGTCGATTCAACGGGTCTCCGGTCAAATCGCCTCTTTGGAGGAGTGCTATATCAATCTGGCGATGGTCGATAGTCACGCGCAACTAGAAAAAGAAAAAGAGGTATTAAAAAAGCAGGCAAGCGCCTTTACCCGCCTACCCAGCAGTGAGCAGCTTCTTGCGACAGATTACAGCCGGGTGATCTCATTAGATCGCCTTTTCGAGGCGCAACCATTACACGATGGCTCTACGGGCTTTCCGAAACGGATTTTGATTCAGGGACGAGCAGGCATTGGCAAAACGACCTTATGCAAAAAACTAGTCTACGATTATCAGCATCACGCCTCTTGGAGCCATCACTTTGCGTGTGTGCTATGGGTGCCGTTACGGCAACTGAAAACCCTTGAATGGTGTAGCTTTAAAAAATTACTGCGTGAGCATTATTTTGCCAGCCAACAAAGTGCAAAAGCGTTAGAGAAGACCTTCCGGCAACATAAAGATAAAACCCTTTTTATTTTAGATGGCTTAGATGAGGTCGTTGGCGAGCTAGAGGACAGTCGTCCTTTGAGCCGGTTTTTAAAGGAATTACTGAGTCAACAACATGTAGTCATTACATCTCGACCCGCTGGCGTACATTCCAGCCTGCTCGGTCAGCTGGACTTAACATTAGAGACCGTCGGGTTTACCCCAGACAACGTGCGAACCTATATTCAAAAGTTTGTACCGCAAGCCAATCAAGCCACGATTGCGCAGTTTATCCGCCGCACTCCACTAATTCAGGGACTCGTGAACATCCCCATTCAGCTCGATGCGTTGTGCTATAGCTGGGATAAACTTCCTCAAAACAAAGCCATCACTATGTCCACTCTGTATGAGGCCATGGTCGATAAATTATGGCGTAAAGACAGTATTCGCCTAGAAAAAGAAGAAGAGGGGCAACGTTTTGGAAGCCAGGTCATCGACAATTTGACTCCAGCGGAGCTGAAAGAATTCATGAATGCTGAAATTTATTACTTAGGTTACTTGGCATTCAAAGGATTAGCCGCAGAGCAAATCGAATTTAGCCGGGACACATTGAGTCAGCGTAGAGAGGAACTGAATCAGAGAACAGCGACAAGCACCCCATTGCCCTTCAGTTTTACTACCAATCTAAAAAAGACCTCTTATTTACATACAGCCGACGCCAATCTGCCTGAAGCAGATCGGCACTATCATTTCGTGCATTTAACGTTTCAAGAGTTCTTTGCTGCCCAGTTTCTCGCAACGCACCTACAAGCATATTCAACCGCGGTGCGAAGGGACGCAGATTTCATGCTCAATCAAGAGGAACTGCACGCTTTTATCGCCGCCCATAAATATCATCCGCGTTATGAGATTGTTTGGTGGATGGTAGCGGGCTTACTCAAAGGGCAAGCATTAACCGATTTCTTTGCGCTTTTAGAAGCACTACCACGTGACTTGATTGGACTACGTCATCAACAAGTCATGATGGGGTGCTTGAATGAAGCACGTCCTCAATTGAACGTCAACTTGATCCATCGATTGGAAGCGGAGGTAAAACAGTGGCTACGCTTTGAGACTGCGTCTGAGAACTGTCGGGTAAGCATACTAGGTAGCCATATGGCTATCCCAGAGTCTCTATTGCTCTCATTCTTTGATCAGCTTGAAGGAAGGCAGAATATTATTTTAGCCTTAGGCCTCCGCTCAGCCTTGTCTGACGATGCTATATCAATCGTGGTGACGTTGCTGCAGCACGAAAATGAGAATGCCAGAGAATGGGCAGCTATAATATTACGCTGCCAGCAAACGCTCTCTGATGACACGATCTCAGCTTTGATCACTTTGCTACAGCATGAAAATGAGGATGTCAGATTACGGGCAACCGAAATATTACGCCACCAGCAAACGCTCTCTGATGATACGGTCTCCGCCGTGATCGTTTTGCTGCAGCATGAAAGCGAAGATGTCAGACAGTTGGCAGCCGCAATATTATTCAAACGGCAAACGTTCTCTGATCACACGACCTCCGCCTTGATCGCTTTGCTACAGCATGAAAACAAAGATACCAGACAGGTGGCAGCCACAATATTACTCAAATGGCAAACGCTCTCTGATCACACGACCTCCGCCTTGATCGCTTTGCTATCACATAAAAATGAGAATGCCAGCAAGTGGGTAGCTGTAATATTACTCGGCCAGCAAACGCTCTCTGATCACACGATCTCCGCCTTGATCGCTTTGCTACCACATGAAAACGGGAATGCCAGAAAGTGGGCAGCTACAATATTACTCGACCAGCAAACGCTCTCTGATGACACGATCTCCGCCTTGATCGTTTTGCTGCGGCATGAAAATGAGGATACCAAAGAGTGGGCAGCTGGAATACTACTCAAACGGCAAACGCTCTCTGATGACGCAACCTCCGCCTTGATCGCTTTGCTATCACATAAAAATGAGAATGTCAGAGAGTGTGCAGCCAAAATATTAAGCCATCAGCAACAGCTTTCTGATCACACTACCTCTATCTTGATCGCTTTGCTGCAGCATGGAAATATTCTTGCCAGCATGTGGGCAGCTGCAATATTAGCCCACCGGCAAACGCTCTCTGATCACACTACCTCTGCCTTAAGCGCTTTGCTACAGAGTGGAGATATTAGGGGATTGATAAAATATGTGCTGGACGAGCATAAAAATCGACCCAGTAAGGTCGGGCCTCCCTCGAACGCTGTACCACAAGATGAAAATAACGGGATCAGCAATGCGGCAGCGTTGGTCACGAGCGAGCCACAGGCCTTGTCTACTCAACCCATTTCAACCTGCATAACTGCGCTAGAAGATGAAAACCAGAAGGTCAGGCAAGCAGCAGTTGAGATATTAGGCAAACAGGAAACATTATCCGATGAAACTCTCGCAGCTTTAATGAATTTGCTACGTCATGAGAATGAAGAGACCAGGGGAGCAGCTGTCAAAGGATTCGGCCTGCACAAAGCCCTGCCTCAGTGGCTTATTGTAGCGTTGGTTGATGGCATTCAGGATGCTGATAAGAATTTCAGGAATGCAGCAGCCCGAGTCTTAAGCTTTCATCTTGATAGGCTTTACCCCTTGCTGCCAAGCTTAGCAGCCGATCAAATTCAAATCCTCTATCGCCGCGTTTTTCTCGTACCTATGCAACAAATTGTTGCACTTTATATTCAAGAGAATCACCTCTGCTTTCACACAGCGGCCGGCCCCAAATCGATTCGTCTAGAAGTTGAGCAGGTTAATAAAGTCAATCAAGCTTTTATTGCCGTGCAAAATGAAGCGCAGCTTGCTTTGTTGCAGAAGGAAAAATAGGGGTTGTGAAAAGCCTCACCACCTTGTCCTTACTAGTAGGACTGGCTCAAAGCTTATCAAGCCATCATCGCTTGCTTTGTAACTCAGTGTGCGGCAACTATCGCCGCATGCATAGCGCGGCGTACCGCTCTAAATCTGCTTCGCCAAGACCCCTCTACCATCCGTATCAGGCAACGAAAAATACGCGCTGCAGCTAACGATACCAATCGCGAGCAGTTGCTCTTCCTCAGGCAGAAAACCCATAACGCGATCGCTCTGATCTCAGATGTCGCTTCTAGAGAAAACAAATTCTACTCTTGCTAGTGTGAGCCTCCATTTCACTGCCCGCATCCAAAAGCAGATAGAAGAGATGGCCTATTACGCAGCGCGCTGCTGGCAGCCTGTGTTCTCGGGACAAGACTGGCACGAACCCAAAGATATTCAGACGCTGGCCGAGTATGGCGCACGCCGTGTGATGGAGTACCTGAAAAGAGGGAACGCTGACACGTTGTCGCCTCAGGAACGGGTAGTGTTTGCCTTAATGACGGGTGAAGCAAGTATCCGCTTGAAGCAAGACCATTTGAGTGTTCAAGGCTTTTTCGCAAAACCAGGCATCAATATAGAGGCAGAGAAAGCAGTATATCTCCCATCCTGGACAGCGCGTCCTAACATTTACGGCTATCGATTCGGATCGCCGGTAGAGGCGCGTATCCGCCCATATTATGGGCCGTTTAAGAGTGAAGCTGAGGCGCAACAGCATGCAGAAGCAGCGAAACATCAGCAAAGCCATTGTACGGTCATGTAGCTCAGAGATTTAAGCAGCCGAGTGTCAGATTAAAACTGATCAACCAAGGAGTGTTGATGATGTTTGGTAATTCTGTTTCTCAAGCCCTGAACAGTAACCAAGCGCAAGTGCTAGCGCAAAGCTATTTGGATCAGGCCCGTTTGCAAAAGACAGCGCAGCATTTGGATGTCGCGTTAGTTTTGTATAACCAGGCAAAAGTGGCTTTCAAAAATATCGTAGATACGTGCCAGGTAACCCCTCTCCCCTTATCTCAACTCAAGAGTGCTTTTTCTAAAGCAAAGACATCGCAAGAAGATGTATTGCGCCAGCGTATCGCGGAGGTCTATTTTGAGCGTGCGGAACTCCTGAAGGGATTAGGAAACCTAGATAAAGCGAAGGCGAGTTACAAAAAAGCGCAAGCTTGGGGCTATGAGGAGATCAAGCTTTCTCGCATTGCCCGTACCATGTCGCTACCTGTGCCTAGTGTGCTGACAGTGGTTCAGACAGCTACGCCCACCACAATGCCTATCAATCAAAAAAGCGCGTTAGTGGAATATCTGTTTGAAAAAGCGCTGTCTACGCTGGGATCGTTAGAGTTGTCTCATAAACCCAGCCTTTTTCTAGTGTATGCCCACGACAATCCCAAGAAAGGACAGGCCGAGGCCTCTACTTCTAAATATTTAATCGAGAAGTTATCTCAACTCCGAGTCAAACTGCATTCCGATCAAGCGCCAATGGCGCAACCGTATTCAAGCCCCCAAGGACATATAAAAGAAGATGGCAAGCTAGAAGATATCTTAATCAGTCAGCTCTGTTTGTTGCCCACGCCATTAAGAAGAGATGTAGGGCCGGTCGATAAGGTTGTGGTGTGTTGTTCTGAGGTATTAGGAAGCTACCTAAAATGGCCAGACTATAACCAGTTTTATCAGGAGCTCCGAGATGCCTATCACGCAGATGAAAAAACCTATCTCCAAGACGATACGCAATCGGGCACTCTGGAAATACGCCGGGTAATCAGACAATTTATCGATAAGGAAGATTTCCATCATGTATTGACAGAAATCGCTTTTTTGCAAATCCGAGCGGAGAAGCTCTTAGATAAGCACGGCATTGTCCTGGTTTCGTTAACCAAAAATAGCGGTAAAAATTACCTGAAGAATTGTATTGAACCGACAAGTGTACGCATAGATGATATTCCCCGGTTTCAGGAACAAGCTAGAGCAGGGAAAGCCTTGTATCGGAATCAAAGTCGGCATTGGGTACTATTTAAGTTGATCGAGCGCTTGTTAGTGAGCAGCCCTAATGCAAAAATATTTCTAGACAAGTTTTGGCATGGGTATAGCGATCTTATTTCCCGGTTAGAAAATGAGTCTTCAACGCCTGGCCATCTTGAGTTTATCAAGCTTTTAGACAGAATCTTCGACGACATAAGGACAGCACTACAAAGCCAGCTCGCCTTCACGGTACAGCAACAATACCAACTGCAGCAGATGCTTAATGCAGACCCCAGAGTCGCATTGAAGGAGCAGTATGACGCTGCCTTCAAGCAAAATAAGGCGTTTGAGGAAGCCCTCCAGCTCTATGTTGAACCGCGTGGTATAGCGGGTTTTCAGTCAACCAAGACCTCTGAGCTCTTACCTCTAGTTCAATCCTATTTAAAGAATAAAGATGTGATCTTGTTGGCGGGGGACTCCGGGGCGGGCAAAACTACCTTCAGCCGCATCCTAGAAAAGCGATTATGGGAGCAGAACGAAGATGCAAACGTGATCCCGCTCTTTATTTCTCTACCAAGGATTGACAAGCCTGAGGACGATCTTATTGCCAAAGCGTTAAGAAAAAGAGGTCTGTCAGAATTCCAAATTCTGACATTAAAAGAAGAAAAACAACAGTTTGTCTTTATTTTGGACGGCTATGATGAGATTCGGCAGACCCAGAATCTGTATCTGAGCAATTTCATCAATCAGGATGACGGCTGGCAGGGCCGGATGGTCATCAGTTGTCGTAGCGAATATCTTGGCCAGGACTATCGAAGCCGATTTCAAGCAAAATTGAATCTGAAGGACCAGGACCAGTCATTTCAAGAAATCATGATCGCGCCGTTTTCAGAAGAAGAACGTAATCAGTATCTAAAAAAATATGTGCAGCGCAAACCAACGGGCTGGGCGGTACAACGCTATCAAGAAGCTTTCGAACAACCGCATTTAAAAGACTTTGGCAGTAACCCATTTTTGCTCCAAGTGGTGTTAGAGGCCTTGCCATACCTAGACAACGAGGGGAAAGATCAAACGGCCGTTAAGTTACGCATGGACCTATATGACCAGTTCGTCAAACGTTGGTTTGAGCACAACGAGCAGCGTTTAAGTACACAAGATTTAACGAGGACTAAAAGGGAGATCTTTATAGCGTTGTCTGATGACGGCTTTGCCAAGTACGGTACCCGATTTGTGAAAGACTTAGCAGTGCATCTCTATACAGAGAATGCGGGTAACCCGGTGGTTGACTATTCGTTACTCAAAGATGAGGGAAATTGGAAGGACGCCTTTTTCGGTAGGGAAGAAGAAAAGCAACTGCTTCGAGAAGCCTGGCCATTGTTACGAATCGGCAATCAATACCGCTTTATCCACAAAACGCTGCTGGAGTATTTTGTGGCACGCTCGCTCTTCGAGTCGTTCGATGCGTGCATGGTGCCAAACATCCGTCCCCGTCGTAGTAGCGACGTTTCCATCTATAGTTTTGAAAACAAACCTGTTCTCCCATCTAAAATACTGCGAGACGTATCATTAGCCCCAAAGGATTGGGTCCGAGACCTAGGCGTTGTGCAATTATTGACTGAGCGCGTTAAGCAAGAACCCACATTTAAGAAACAGCTGTTAGCAATTATCGAGTGCTCCAAAATCGATGCTAGTGTGCGCCAAGCTGCAGCTAATGCTATCACCATATTGGTTATGGCGGGCGTGCCATTCCTGGAAGCTGATTTATCTGGGATTCAGATTCCTGGCGCTAATCTCAGTTATGGCGTATTCGATTTGGTTCAACTACAAGGCGCAGATCTGCGCAAAGTAAATCTGATTGGTGCCTGGCTACGGAACACAGATTTAAGCTGCGCGCGCATGGAAGGAGCGCAGTTTGGAGAGTTGCCAGGGCTGGAGCTTAAAGAGACGGTTCATGCCTGCTCCTATTCATCAGATGGTCAATTGTTCATCGTGTCATATGGAAAAACCGTGGCACTGTACGACACGCACACACTCGAAGAAAAAATACGTTTGATTGGAAATGAAGATCAGGTGGAAAGCCTAGTGATGTCGGCCGATTGTCGGTATGTGGTCTCCTGGAATAAGGACAAGATGCTGCAAGTGTGGGATTGTCAAACACCAGGGGCTACGCCTCACTTCCTTGGCTGGCATGAAAGTGAGGTGACTAGCGTTGTGATATCAGCCGATAGTCGGTACGTAGTCTCCGGGAGTAATGACAAGAAGGCGCGGGTGTGGGATTTGCAAACGCCCGATGCTGGGCCTCGCGTCTTCAACGGGCATGAAAGTGGGGTGACTAGCGTTGTGGTATCGCCCGATGGTCAGTATGCGGTCTCTGGCAGTGATGACGGGGCGGTGCGGGTGTGGGATTTGCAAACGCCTGTGGCAGCGCCTCGCATCCTCAGCGGGCATAAAGATGTGGTGGCTAGCGTCGTGATGTCGACCGATTGTCGGTATATAGTCTCCGGGAGTTGGGACAATACCGTGCAGGTGTGGGATTGGAGAACGCCTGAGGCTGCGCCTCGCGTCTTTAAGGGGCATGCGGATTTGGTGAGTAGTGTCGTGATTTCTGCCGATAGTGATAGTCAGTATGTGGTCTTCGGGAGTGATGACAAAATAGTGCGGGTGTGGGATTGGAAAACACCCGAGGCTACGCCTTACGTCCTTGGCGAGCATAAAGGGGTGGTGACTAGCGTCGTGATATCGGCCGATGGTAAGTATGTGGTCTCGGGGAGTAAAGACAATACGGTGCAGGTGTGGGATTGGAAAACGCCCGAGGCTTCGCCTCTTGTCCTCAGCAAGCATAAAAGTGAGGTGACTAGCGTCGCGATATCGGCCGATAGTCGGTATGTGGTCTTCGGGAGTAATGACAATACGGTGCGGGTGTGGGATTTACACAAGCCCGACGCTGCACCTCGCATCCTCGGCTGGCATAAAGAGGTGGTGACTAGCGTCGTAATATCGGCCGATGATAGGTATGTGGTCTCTGGGAGTAAAGACAATACGGCGCAGGTGTGGGATTTGCAAACGCCCGAGGCTGAGCCCAGCGTCCTCAGGGGGCATGAAAGTTGGGTGACTAGCGTTGTGATATCGGCCGATGGTAAGTATGTGGTCTCCGGGGGGTATGACGATACGATGCGGGTGTGGGATATCGCTTCGAGTCAATGTCTGCTAACAGTTCACGGGTTTAACGGAAGCGTTAACAGTGTTGCCTGGAAACACATAGACGACATCGATTATCTGATTACAGGCAGTGATGACAAAATGGTGCGTTGCTGGCAATTGATTGCAGCAGATAATCAATGGCAAGTTAGGTTAAGGTGGACATCGGGGCAAGACGCATTGACCCTGGTTGGTGCCAACATAGAAGGCGTCGAAGGATTAAGTCCAATCAATAGCCATCTGCTTACGCAACGCGGCACAACTGGAGTGCCACGCGAGACTGGTGTTAACCCATTTCATAGACAGATTATGTTTTCTCAGCAGTAGAAAATTGCTGTGCAGGATTTTCTACTGGCTCATGCTGGTAAGATGACTGGAAAGTTATTTTTTCAGCGATGCAAAAAGCACCATCTGTATGGTGGGAGCAGACAGAATAAAAGCGAGTCTATATCGGATACTTCAGCCTTAAATTAGCATTTCCCTAAGGAAGTAGTAAATGTTAACTCCAATTTTGAATAAAGCTATTCCAGCCTGTTTTAATGCACAAGGATCGGCGCAGCCATCATTTCTCTCGCTACCTCTAGAAACTCAGCAAGAGATAGAAGATCTACTGGATTTTTCAGATCGCCAGGCATGGTTCGAAGCTCTGACAACGGCGACTCGAAATGGCTGTGCGATAGAAGAGCCCGCTTTAAAACTGTATTTAATTAAAAGCAAGATTCGAGAAAAATATCAAAGGGACTTAATAAATTACG
>JASSUD010000049.1:0-22783 GCA_031963225.1 Mycoavidus cysteinexigens | reverse complement strand
AGAAATCGGACATTTCTATTTAGCCAAAACCAGACATTACTATTTAGCCCTTACACAAAAAAGATCGATAATTAGCATTATGTAAAATTGAGTATTAATTTCGTAGCGCAAGCCCAGTTGGAAGACCTTGCGCTACGCCTCGTTAAACGGGCGGCTCCTCCAGCAGTGAGGTCAGTCCTGCTTCTGCTTGAGCCGCTTTAAAGGCTTCCGTGATCATTTGACTTTGCTCATCACTCAAATGAATCGGTTGCCCAGGACCCGTTTCTGTATAAAAGCAAAGTTGGCCGTTTTGAATCACCATAAACGCAATACTTCTACAACTCAGCGGGACAAAGCCATGAATATAAAGTATCTGTATTTGCTCAGATGTGAAATCAGGCTGCATAGTAAGAAACTGAGCAAGATGCTCCGTCACAGCCCGAACCGCTGTATCCCTGATACTCTCCTCCTGATCCACTAAAGCCTCAATTAGCATTTGTAAAATGAAATCAGGAAGCATAGGTTGTTTCCCTAATGCCTTAACTGACGAAGACCTAACAATCCAATTTTTGTCTTTTAAGGCTACTGCTAGAGCTCGAAAAGCAGGTTCAGAAAGTGCCCTTTGCTCACCCAATGCCATAGCCACTTTAGATCTGACATATTCGTCTTGATCAGTTGAAGTCTCGATCAAAGCCTGAATGGCTACCTCTGGGAGTTCATTCTGCTTACTTAGCGCCTCAGCTGCTTGCGATCTAATATCTCTATTCTCATCCTTTAAATTCTCTATGAATTCATAGAGAGTATGGGACTTTATCTGCCTGCGTAATGCCTTAATTAGAGCAGGCCTAACGCTATTATTTTCATTTTCTAAAGTCTTGTTTAGGGCTTGAGGGAGATCTTTAGGTAGCGTCCTACGATTGACTAATATTTTGGCAGCCGCATCTTGAACTGACCTCTTTTCATCTTTTAAAGCCTCTACCAAGGTCTGGAAAGCTGTTTGAGAGAGATATTTTTGCTTGCCTAATATTCTAACTACGTTAGCTCTGACATATTCGTCCTGATCTGTTGATGCCTCGATTAAGGATTGGAGGGCGCTGCTAGGGAGCGCTTTATGATTGTTTAATACGAGAGTAGCCTCATCTCTGACACGCCAATTTTTATCTTTTAAGAAAGCCGCAGTTAAAGTCTGAAAAGCGATCTCAGAAAATACCTTTTGCTTGCCTAATGCTCTAACCACTTCAGTCCTGACATATTCGCTTCGATCCGTTGAAGCCTCGATTAAGGCATGAAGGGCCACTTCTGGGAGCACCTTCCGCTCACCTAGAGCCTCAATCACCGCACACTTGACACCAATATTTTTATCTTTTAAGGCTATGGCTAGAGCTTGGAGAATGGATTCGGAGAGCATCTCTTGTCCGCTTAATGCCCAGACCGCGGCTGTTCTTAAGTATTTATTATTCTCTTCATTTTTTAAAGCTCCGAGTAAGTCTTGCAGTATAGTGTGTGGAAGCTCTCGCTGTTCATTTAACACCTTACTCCCTAATCTATGTAAAACCATATCGTTCTTTAAGGCTTCAATCAGATTTCGAAGTACAGACTCAGGGAGCATTTTCTGCTCGCCTGATTTGCGTAATGCGTGGACCACAAGAAGCTTGACTCCCAACTTTTTGTCTTTTAAAGAATTACTCAATATTTTGAGGGTGGCTTCGGAAATCTCCTTTTGCATGACCAATGTTTTAGCCACTGCAAATCTAACATCATCATTTTCATCTTTTAAAGCGTCAAACAAGGCCTGAAGTATTGAATCAGAGAGCGTTTTTTGGTTCCTTAATGCACTAGCCGCCGCAGACTTAATATCCCCGTTTTCATCCTTCAAGAAAGAAGCCAAGGCTAAAACTGCACCATCAGACAAAGCTGAATGGACTCCCAAAGTCGCTATCACTTTCTTCTTTTTCTGTCTATCAACCTGAATTAAGCTTTTAAGCAATAGATGTTCTGGAAAAATCCTCTGACTTCCTAAAAGACTGTAATCGCTTAAACCATTTTCCATCTCAAAATCCAGCCACTGCATTGCTTTTTTTTCTAGTTGAGCAATCGTCATTGCCTCTAACCGTTTTCGAGCTTCGTTTAAACACCCCAGCATCACCTGCTGATGACGCATACCAATCAGATCCCGCGGTGCTTTTTCCAATCGCTCGAAGAATTCTTCAAGCACTGTACCCCTCTGAAGCAATCCGGCTACCATCCACCAGACAATTTCATACTGCGGGTCATATTTATGTTGATCAATAAACGCTTCCAACTCATCTCGGCTCAGTATGATGCCCAAACCTTTTAGCACAACGTGTGCAGGGGTAGAACCTCTGTTTACTTCTGCATACGATTGTAAATGCCGTACCAAAAATTTCGCCGCAAAAAACTCCTGAAACGTTAAATGTAGGAAATGATAATGACGCTCGGCTTCGGGCCGCTCAGCATCGGCCGTATGTAAAAAAGAGGTCTTTTTTAGATCTGCGGTAAAGCTAAAAGGTAATTCTTTCCCTGAAAATATATTCTCAAGTTCTGTTTGACACTGATCCAGTTTTTCCAAACTGAATTCTATTTTTCCTTCCTCTAGTCCCTTAAAGGCTAAATAGCCGAAATAATGGATCTCGTCCGCCATCAATTTTTCTAATTTAGCTTTTGAGGAAATTTGAATGATGTTAGGCGCTAATGTATTACCTTTATCTTGTTTCTCTAATCGAACGCCGTCTTTACGCCATAATTTATCCGCCATCGCCTCATACAGCACGGCCATCGTCACGGCTTTATTCTCGGGGAGCCGATCCCAGCTATAACACAGTGCATCCAACTGAATCGGTATATTCACCAGCCCCTGAATCAACGGCGTACGATGGATGAACTGTTGAATCACTGCCTGGTTTGATGCGGGCACAAATTTTTCAATATAGGTCCGTACATTGGCCGGGCTAAAGCCGACCGTTTCCAACTCCAAATCCAACCGATCTAACAGATTGGCATTGACCCCGGCAGGTCGAGAGGTGATCACCACATGCGCCTGATTGAGCAAAATTTGTAAAAAATCCTTCAAAGGCCTGCCTTCATTTAGTTCCCCGACGACTTCATCCAAGCCATCTAAGATAAACAGCGTTTTACCCTGATGCGCATAAAAAACCTTTGATAATGCCTGGGCTTGGCTGCTTTCATAGCCTGCAAAATACTGCGTGCAGAACAAGTCTTCTAAACGTTTAGGAGCATACGTCTTAAGTTGTCGTAAAGGTATCCACAACACGCTCTCAAACTGATCCTGCCAAAGTCCATTTTGGTGGTATTCATAAACCAATTTTTTACACAAAGTGGTTTTGCCAATTCCCGCCCTACCTTGAATTAAAATCCGTTTGGGAATGCCTTTCGAGCCATCGCGTAATTTTTGCTTATCAAAAAGTTTCTCTAATGCAATCAGCTTGTTTGGATTGGTCGCCTCAAGCCGCTGCCGCTCACTGCTGGGCAAGCGCTCAAAATTCACTGCTTGCTTTTCCAGTTCTTCTTTATCTTTTTCCCTCTGGGCCTGGCTTTCAACTATCGCCAAATTGATATAGCAATCAGCTAACGACATCTTATCGCCCGCTATTCGCTGGATAGAAAGATTCGAGAGTTGATAATGCTGATATAGCGCCTCACGCAGATTTATTAAGGAAAGCTTAGGCGGAAGCAGTTCTTGTACTATCTTCGTGTGCAGTATGCGTGTTTCAGATAGATTCCAGGCTTGATTTCTGTGCTGCTCAATTTGTATGTTTTTGAAGATGCCATCTACTAACACGGTAAATTCAGACCAGCCAAGCGAGGAAGACTCGCTCTCTAGTCGGGAAATACACCTGTCGTATCCCTGCCAAAATTTATTTAGAAACGTCTGGGCCTCATCGCTGCTGACTAAAAGTCGCTCGATCAACTTAAACAGCACGAGGTGTCGGCTTTGATTCGGATACACTTCTCCCCCTGCTTGGACTTGCGCCTCAAATCGAGGAATATCCTCCATGCGAACCGTGGTCTGGGGAATAAAATGCTCTAGGCATTGTTTAGCACTCTTTGGGGTAAGCGAAACCGGGATAATGCCGTGCTGATCTCTCAACTGCTCTGCACGGATTTGTAAAAATGCCATTTCCGTCAATACATGGTGAAATCCTTCTTTGTATTCTTTTCCTTGTGAAAAAGCTTTGACTACTTCCCGTATTGTCGAAGTACCCTTTTGTTCACAGTCCTTGCAATAAGCTTCCTGAAGTTTTTGATAAAACGTTCCATAGTGGGGCCACTTCAGGTATTTTCCTAATACCTCAGAACAACACACTACGACCTTATCGACAGGCTCTACATCGTCTCTTAATCGAGTGGGCAACAAACAGAGCTGACTGGTTAAAATATCTTCTAACTTGCCGTCTTTTTTCTGGCTTTCTGCTGCGCGTGAAGTCGGTTGCCCCATCGGCGTTTGATCCGAATACACGTTGACCCGAATTTGAGATAACTTCTCGATTAAATATTTAGACGTATTTGCATTGGCCTTTCCATACGCTAGATTGGCGTTGTTGTGGGCGTATACCAAAAAAAGGCTGGGTTTGTTCGGCAGATCTAGAGAGCCAAGCGTCGATAACGCTTTTTCAAATAGATATTCTACCTGCGCGTTTTTTTCCTGAGCAGGTGTGGCCATATGAGCTGAACTTGACTCGCTCGGTGAGGGCTGCTTCTCAAAAAAATCAGGATCTATCCCATTAGATAAGGCGTTAGAGGCATCCTGTGCCCTTTGCGCTGATAAAGGTCTCTGTGGGGGCGCATCATTCTGGCTAATCGAAGGAAATTGATTTGGGGTAGGAGAAGCAGAACTGTGTTCCCCAAGGTTAGCCGCTGCAGCTGGCTCTTGAAGTCCGCTTAAAAAAGTGAAGAATTCTTTACGTATCTCATAAAAAGCTTTTTTTACTTGCCGATCACTAGGCTTTTTTTCATGTTCAGTTTTAGCCTTATTGACCGCCTCTGTGTACGATTTTTTGGCCTCTTCTAGATTTCCCATCGCTTGATACGCTCGCGCCTGGCCTAACAAATGCTGTGAAGATATGGCAGTCGATGACGGGCGCACTCCGGCGTTGAAACTAAACAATTTTTTCTCCTACCCATTCTGGGACTATTTAGAAGGCGATGAGCGGCGCTAAAAAAACAGCGCCGTCCTTGAGAACACGTGGGCTGAATTGTAGGGGGGAAGGTCTAGTTTGGGTAAGAAAACTCGGATATTTCGTGCTGTGGGACTTGCATTTGTATCACGAAAAATCGATAGGACTGACGAGGACAGGTTCGACATGCAGCGCGAAAACCAGGCCTCAGTTTACTTAACGTTATTAATACACTGAAAAATCATTTAAATTAATCCAATTATTACAAAAAACGCTTAAATAACGTAATCTCCAAAAAAATGTGACAAATTACATTATATAAAATATTAGAAGCTATTCCAGCCGCACCAAATCCAGGCGTTCCGCGGCCTGGTAATGCTTCAAACTTTGCCTCATAAAAGGCGCGCTGATTGGCCTTGAGCTGTGAGGAGCGCAATCGCTTTTTTATCAAAGGATATGAAAGTTTCTCCACCAAGCCAATTACTCTCATAGGCAATGACGCCATCAGCAAAATCTCCGCCAACCTCAAGGATTGCTAGACCAGCTTCAACAGCTGGACGATTCATCACCACGTTTCCAGTATCAAGCAAAGACCGAATAACAGTAGCAACTTTCTCTTTTGAGAATTGCATACCTCTGAGTAATATCCAAGCAAGCTCACACAGGCAAGGAAGCGAAACAGCAATTAATGTTGCTTCTTCCAGCAGCTTAGCCGCTTTGTGCCCCTGTTCAGTGTCATCTTGTAGTACGGCGCGAGCAAGAATATTGGTATCAACAGATATTTTCATTCTTCGCCAGCCCAACCAGCAGCAGCAATTTCGTTCATTTCTTCTATAGAAAGTGCTTTGTCTGTGCTATTAGCAAGCAAACCAATAAAGCTTTTGATACTCCCTGTAGGCCTCGCGCCCCTTACTCGCAGCTCACCCCCCGGCAATTTATCAAAGTCGATTTGTTGACCGGGTTTGATACCCAAGTGTTGCAACACATCTTTTCTAAACGTCACTTGCCCCCGTGCGGTAACTGTCAATGTGGTCATGATGATGTCCTCGTGAATTTGCTGATGTATTCATCAAATAGTAATGCAAAAATACATTACTGTCAATTTGTGCATTGCAGTACTCACGTATTCTGGCCCGTTATCACACCGAATACGTTTTGGTTGACCCCGCCATTCAATGATTTGCTCCAACGCGCGAATCACTCGCTCCGAGGGCAATGAGAAGTCCGCCTCAATCCTCAGAAAAAAGAGGCTTTTTCCCTGCTCCCCTTCTTTTGTTTACAGCTGGCTCCCCGCTGCGCTTCTTTGTTTTAACAGCTTCTCATTTGTCTGGCTTAAACCAGTTACTTCCTGGATTTGTATATCTCTCACATTGAGTTGCCCGTGTGATGATATATATTTTAGTTTTACTATATATCCTTCTTTCTCTTTTTTTACCTTCCATTGGCGCAATAAATGATCTTCGCCGCACGTCAATAAATAAGAGCCTTCAGATGTTATTTTCCAGGCTATGACATCGTTACGCATGCCTTGAATTACTTTGATACACTCTCCAGAGGAAAGCTCCCATACGCGGATAGTATTGTCGTAACTGCCTGTGGTGGCAATGAATGCTTCGCATGGCGAATATGCCATACTCGAAATGGTATCTGTATGCCCGCGCAAGATACGCACCTCTACCCCGTTATATGCATCCCACAAACGAATCGTCTTGTCGTCGTAGCTGCTTGAGGCAATTTTTGTCCCGCTTGGCGAATACACCACTCTAGAAACAACGCCTGTGTGCCCTTTTAATACATGTATAGTTACACCGCTTTGCATTTCCCATAAACGAACTGTATGGTCAGCACTGCCCGAGGCAATGTATAAGCCATCTGGCGAATAGGCTATCTTACCAACTGGCTCGGTATGCCCTTGCAAGGCACGTACAGTCGCGCCGCTTTGCGCGTCCCACACGCGGATAGTATGGTCAACGCTGCTCGAAGCAATTTGCAATCCATTCGGTGAATACATCAAGCTTAAAATATCGCCTGTATGCCCTTCCAAAATGGATACGAGCGTACCACTTTGCGTGTCCCATAGACGAATCGTCTTATCAGAACTAGAGACCATTCGTAATCCGTCTGGTGAGTATATTAATTCGTCAATCGGGCTGTTATTCCCCTTTAGGATGTGCATCAGTATGCCGCTTTGCGCATCCCATAAATGAATGGCTTTATCCGCGCCATCTGAGGCAATCTGCTCCCCGCTCGGCGAATACACGACATTGTAGACTTCACGTGTATGTCCTTCTAGGATGCGTATTACCGTGCCATTTTGCGCATCCCAAATACGAACTGTACTATCAAAGCTGCCCGAAGCAATCTGCCCCCCATCTGGCGAATAACACGCGCTTGTAATAGGTGCTGAGTGTCCTTCTAGCGCGTGTACAGCGCCTCCTCTTTGCGTATCCCATAGACGGACTGTTTCATCGTCGCCACCAGAGGCAAGTTGGGCTCCGCTTGGCGAATACACGACACTAAAAACAGGGTGGATATGCCCTGCTAAAGTGTGTAAAGCTGCGCCAGTTTGCGCGTTCCATAGACGGATCGTCGAGTCATCGCCGCCTGATGCAATCTGCATCCCATCTGGCGAATATGCCAGGCTGTGGACCTCACCGCTATGTCCTCCTAAGGCGTGTATAACCTTACCACTTTGCACATCCCAGATACGGATCATGGTATCCACGCCGCCCGAAACAATCTGCATCCCATTTGGTGAATACGCTATGCTATTGGTTCCACCTTTATGTCCCTCCAAAGTGCGTATAAGTGAACCGTCTTGTGTGTTCCAAATACGAATCGTTTTGTCCAGGCTACCCGAAGCAATCTGCGTCCCGCTTGGTGCGTAAGCCAGACTAAGAACCGAGAAGGTATGTCCTTCTAAAGTGGACACGGCCATGCCGCTTTGCACATCCCATAGACGTATTGTGTAGTCAACGCCTCCCGATGCGATCTGTGCCCCATTTGGCGAATATGTCACACTACATACGAAATCGGTATGCCCCTCTAAAACATATACAAGTACGCCACTTTGTACGTCCCATACGCGAACCGTTCCATCCTCACTGCTAGAAGCAATCTGTGTCCCGCTGGGTGAATATGCGATGCTCGTAACAGAATCTGTATGCCCTTCTAGAGTGCATACTTTTTCCCAACTTAAAGTCGTATATATGCTGATATGGCCATTGCCAAGGCCGACAGCAAATGCTTTACCATCAGAGGAATAAGCGCATGCAGTGACATGAATTGCTTCTTGCAAATAGGCTAATTCGCCAAACTGCACCCCTAACATCTTTGCTCTGCTTAAATTCGCTTGCCGCAACCATGTTTGATGAAATCTAACTCTTTCTAGATTGGCTCCTTGGAATTGTGCTGAGTCAAATGCTCCATCACTTAAATCAGCTCCGGGCACACGTATTCCGTTTAAATTTTTATTATTAAATTGGATGCCTGCTCTTACTAAAAAGGTGATCGCATGCGCGGCTTGGGTTTGCACTTCTTCCCGCTTAGAGCGCTCTACCCAATTCCATAATTTTTGTTCTAGTTCAGGATTTTTTTTTATTTTTTCTTGTAAAAATTCCAATATTTCTGGTTTATCAATAAGCCACAGCAGCTCACAAAATTCATTCTTTTCTATCACCTCATCGAGTTTTCCTAAGGCAGATAATTTTTCCAGCTGATCGTATGCAAATATATGTAACTCCTCATCCGCATTCACCAAAACCTTTTGATATTCTTCTTTAATTTGTTTTTTGATTAAATGAAGTTTCACAGCAGGCTCTTTTACTGCCTCTCCATGGCGAGTCACTATGGTGAGAGCCATAAACAATTTCAGGCGAGCCGAAAAATCCAGTAAATCTTCTATCATTTGCTGAATTTCTAGAGGCAACGAAAGGAAGGATGGCTTCTCTGATTTCGGCGCTGAAAAACTGGCTGAAATAGTTTTATTCAAAACTGGAGTGAGCATTTGCTACTTCCTTAAGGCTTGTTCTCAATTAAGCGTAGTAAGTAGCCTTGCAGCTGCAAGGAGTTTGAGAGAAACAAGGTATTAGCTGGGACACACCTTTCTCTAGCTCAGCTACTGTCACGGGAGTCTAACGCTTTTTTTTACTGCTCCTCTTTGCTTTAGCAGCTTTTTATTGGCTTCAGTTAAACCGTCTATTCCTTTAAGTATCGTATCTCTCACATTCAATTGCCCATGCGATGATATCCATTCCAATTCCGCCGCATAGCCTTCTCTTTCTTTTTTTATCTTCCACTGGAGCAATAAATAATCTTTATTGCCTGTCAACAGAGAAAAGCCATCAAGCGTTTCTTTCCAAGCTATGCACTCGCTACATTCCTGAATTACTTTTAAATCTTTCGTTTAATAAGGGCAACCTCACTCTCAAAACGCTTAAGCTCAACGATAGATTTGCTATATTTGTGCAACAACACCCGTTCATCCGCCTGATGTAGCAGGACGGCCTAGATAAACACAAATTATGTAACGACCTTAAATATAAGAGGAATAATGGTCAAATTTACGGTATGTTATTTCCAGATTAGGATATTTTTCTCTGATATTCCAACTACCACATGAAATTTCGTCTTGTAAGAACACAATCTCTTTTATATTTGGGAGGTCGGGCCACTGATGCATATTCGCTTTGCTAAACTCGAGGAAACAATTACAAAGATTTAGTTTCTCCAATTCTGGAAATCTTCCTAAAAAATCAAAGATTTTCTCTTCAGCAATTAAATTATTGTCAGCAAGGTCCAGTTCCTTAATATGGTTTACGGTAGGCCACATAAGCTGTAAATCAGAACTGGTTTGTGATTTATCTACTAAATTGAATTTAAGCTTATGACAATTAGCAAGGGATAATACTTCCAGCTTGGGAAATTTACTCAAAAAAATTGATAAATTCTCATCGGTGAGATATTGATGATTAGAAAGTTTTAAAATTTTAACACCGCTTAAATTAAGCCACTCATTTTCTGAATTAAATGTCAACCCCTCACATCCACAAAGATTTAAATCTTCTAGATTAGGGAGTTTTTTTAATAAAATGGCAAGATTTTTGTCAACTAAATTCTTGTTATAAGAAAGGCAAGCAACTTTTACGTTGTTTAGAGTTGGCCATTTATTTACCGAATTGAATTCCATAAACGTCTTACTTGAAAGGCTAAGTTCTTCCAGATAAGGAAATTTTTCCAGTAAAGCAGGTAGGTTCTCATCATTAATTCCATAGCATGACCTATCAATTAAAGATTTAACCGTTGTATTTGGTTTTATTTTTAATAAATCTTGTGCTTGTAACGTCAAACGATTTCTCAATAGGATAAATTTTAGGTTAAATAGAGTTAATGCTTTTTCTAGATATTCGCCATTACTTAACGTTATATTTGTAATTCCTTTGTTTGCTATTTCCTCTAAAATTTTACAGACTAAGCGTAAATTTAATAAATCTCGCATCCCAAAATGACCTGTGTCGAAAACAGTTAGCCATATTTCTAACGGGCATTTTTCAGCTAGGGATAGCTTTTTATTATTGGCTGAATCAGATGGCGATACTCTCTCCTCTTCTAAGGAAGCAATCTTAAGGGTAGTTAATGCATTAACTTGAAAAGCAAGCGACGAAGTATAGCCAACATCTCGCGTATTATTTGCCTGTGGAAACATGCTACCTCCAACACTTAAAACGTATGATAAAAGACACTATACGTGAGACAGGCTGCGAATGTAAATCTGAATAGGATGAGTACTCTTACCAAGAAGCCGAGAACCTTATTTTTTAAGCTAGTCTAGCTCCTAGAGATTTTTCCGTATAGGATATTTTGCCTCACATAATGTGAAGCGCTTTCAGTACGCCTATCGATTAAGGTGTGCTTTATTTCTGGTAAAGATGGATATATTACTTGCTCAACATAGATTGTGCTTTTACTGCCAAATTGCTTAATACCACCTTCAAATCCCCATTGTATCTCTGTCCCATTCCTGCTAGTAGAGCTCAAAGTTTCGCTATTTGGTAAGAAATTCACTGTAAATATTGGATCGCCCTGCGTTGCAATCGTGCGTAGCACTTTCTTGCTTTCCATGCTCCATATCTTCACCGTACCATCCTCACTCCCAGACGCTAGTAATTTTCCATCTAGCGAAAAACTTACGCTCCACGCCCAATCATTATGTCCCTCTAATATATGTAGCAACTCTCCATCGCTGACTCTCCACAGCGCCAATTTTGCATCCTCGCTTGCAGAAGCCAAAATCTTTCCGTCTGGGGAAAAAGCTATACCGAGTACCTCTCCCGTACCCTCTCTCTTCAGGGTATGCACGAAGTTTAAATTTTCAATCTTATATAGCTTAATATTGCCATCTGCTGCGCCTATAGCCAGTGATCGGTTATCAAGTGAGTAGCAGTGGTCATTAATTTCAGTATCATCTTCCAAACTATAGCTCTCAGCGTGGTCAAGCGTAGTTTGAGCTGTCCAGTCTAATGTGCTGATTTTTGTGGAAGAACTTGATAATGGCAGCATTTTTCTCTTCTTTTTTGAAAATCTTGCTTATCTGCAAAATTAGACTATGTAAAATAATGAAAATGTCAAACGATAAAGCCAGCCTTCCTTACGGTTTGCTGGCCATTGCATCAGTTGTGACAAACCATCTGGATTCATTACTTATATGACGCTACTTCCTACTCTAATGTGCGGGCGTGAAAACATAAAACGCCTGGAAAATTTGCTAGCATCGATTAGCAACCTCCTTTCTCCTTTACGGCGCTTGATGGAGTTCGGAGTCTAATTTTTCGCGTTGCGCCCATTCAGTATCATATTTTTGATGTAAAACTTGCGCTTTTTGCGTTATTGTTTCCTGCGTTTGCGATGCTGCTTCCAACTCTTGGCCTATAATTTTTCCTTTCTGTTGTAGTGCTTCGCGCGCTTCTATCGTTGCTTCATACTTTTGTATGGCCCTTTCAAACTTCAAATTCACTGCTTCATGAGCTTGCTCGGTTAGTTCCTGCTCTAGCTTGAGTACTTTCTGTGTGTGGTTAAGTTCTTCCTGCTTTTGATTCTTGACTGCTTCCAGAATTTGATAGACTGCATCCCTGCTTTGGTTGAATGCCTCGTTGCTTTGATAAAATGCTTCTTGGGCTTCTTCACTCTGATTAAGTTTTTCCCTCCTCTGATGGAGTTCTTCTCGTCTTTGATCCAGTGTCTCAAGCTTTTGTTTGAATACTTCCCGCCTGTGATTAGGTGCCTCAAACTCTTCAAAGTCTTTTTGTGATACTTGAATATCTTGTTTTGACATTTCAATATCTTGTTTGGATGCTTCAAAATTTTGCTTTAGTGCTTCAACAACTCGTTCTGAGATATCACTCTGTTCACCCAGTGCATTAAGCTCTTTTTTTAACCCCGCACACTTTTCTTCTTGAAATTTAAAATTTTGGCTTAGCATTTCGTAGTCTTTGGTTTTAAGCGCTTGCTCCAACCTTTCATTTGCTTTATTCGCGGCTAGCAGCTGCTCGCGTATTACGCCATGTTCTTGTCTTAGCTTTGAATATGCTTGATCTTTGGCCGCAGATTCTTGAATGACATTTTCATATGCTTCGCTAATTTTTGTTAAACCTTTTGCTGCATCGGTCAACTGTGATGCGGCGAACGGCAAACATTTTTCTTCTATATGTATATTTAAATTTTGCTGTGGGATGGTTATTAAATTCACTATAGCCAGTGTATTGCTTGCCGCTCTTGAACCCGTTTGGCTTTCGCTAGCTTGTTTATTCTGGCATTCCGGTAATTCATCGACCAACTTTTCTTTTAAATTTTGAGCCTTAGTCTGGTAACCAAATGCTTTTGACAATAAAGAAGGCGATCCTCCTATATTATTCATATGCTTCTCCTGATTTATTTCAGCCATCAATGGCCAGATCATTTCTAGATATAGCGGGGTCGCCCACCCTATTAGCTGCCATAACCTTTCCTTTTAGAAAATGCTGCTTCCTATCAGGACCGTTTGGAGGAATATTTCCATGGCTAGCAATAAGTATGGAGAGCTGCTGAACATGGCATTCATCAAATTGGCATAAAAGTTGGTGCTATCTGAAAGGACGGAGGTAAATACTCTCGGCCCTGTCCAGAATCTGATAAAAACATGAATCCCTGACATATAGGAAGCATCTGCAGCAGCAAGAAATACATAGCAACCCGCTACTTCATCTGGCTGACCTGGATCGATTCTTTTACGCAGGCTAAAACTTTTCCCCCGAGGAAGCGCACAAACTCTTTACAAACTGATTGAAAGGTCAAAATTAGCCGAGATCTACTCTCTTTTTTTTGATTCTGCTTAAAACCGAAATTGGACTACTTGAGTTTTTCTTTTTTTCAACTTGTTTTGTAAGTACTGAAGTAGATAGCCACTCTACGCGGGTTATGCTGACAATATGGTAAGTCGTATACCTGATTTATTACGCTGTGACTTCATTCTCCATCGCTTCAAAATAGAAGAAGTATAGGACCTCATCTTCAAAGCGAAATCTAAAGCCTTCAGCAGGGACAGATGCTCAAATTAAGCCCTCACCATAAGTATGGGAGCTTCTCCTATAGATTCTCTGTTGTTTTTGTATGGACGCCCTATTTTTATTCGCATTCTGGATAGCGTCTAACGTGCTGGTTCGCCATTAGCGTTAAATTGTTTAAAAAGGGCAATATCATCTTGAGCGAGTCCCTGTGTCCCGGCAATAGACGCATGTTCTAGCATCAAATCGGTAATCGAGGAGCTAGAGAAAATCATCTGAACATGACAAGTCGTAGGTGAATTATCATCAAGAACCACTTGCCAAAGGCAGGCCTCCCCTACTTTATCCGTGATCAAAATCTTGTCTTTTTTCCAAGTAATCCGTTTAATTTTTCCTACAAGGTTATGCTCTATGGAGTACTCTAATTTTCCAGATATAGTTGAATATAATGCTAGTTGCTCTTGCGTTGCAACAGCGAGCCATTTTTCATTTGGGGAGAAGATAGCCTGAAAATGTTCCAGAGTCTGTATTATAAATTGGTGTTTTATCTGTTCTGCTTGTAAGGAATAAAGCGCGATTATTCTTTTCCAGCTTTCTGGCCAGTCTGTACCATCTCTACTATCTATTAATGCTAACCATTGTTCTTTCGGTGAAAGCAGTAAATTATTAACCCAGGCATTACTTGAGAATGGATCCAAATCTTTCTTCTCAAGCGCTCTCCTACGTTCCCAGTTTTTCTGCCAGTCTGCCCCATCTCTACTGTCTATTAATGCTAGCCGTTGTTCATTTGGTAAAAGCAGTAAATTATTAATCCAAACATTATTCGAGAATGGATTCAATTTTTTCTGAATCTCTCCCGTACGTGCTGAGCGTTTTAAAATGCCGTGGGGAATAATATTACTAATAGTAAAAAAACTTTCTGCATTTGATGAAAATATCGAAAATTTTTCAGTGCTTAAATTTTCGATATTTTTAAATTCATCAACAAATTTCCCCTCTTGTAGCGAATAAACCCGTGAGTAATAATCCTTATTATTATTCAAAATAATCAACCGCTGACTATCTGCTGAAAATGTTATGTTATCGCCCTTATTTAGATCCAACCGATGCTCAGCTGGGGTATTCGTTAATGAGTGACATACGACCTCGCTGGAAGTGTGCTGGTATAGAAGCCATTGGGTATCTGGCGAAAACGTCATATGATAGGCGCCCTCCACTCTGGGAGAAGCGTTTCCTATTTTTTGGGAAAATGACCGATCTGTTGTGTGTAACCAGAGAATATTTTGTGCATCCACTGCGGCGATCCGCAGGCCGTCCGGGGAAAGCAGGCCCTGATACATTTTATGAAAAATTTGAGGTGGAGGATTGCCTACCTCTAGCTTATCGAGAGGCCAACGCTTAATTACATGGAATTTTCCGGGTTCATTAATCTTACCGCCTTTAGCTATACTGAGAGAGTGCAAGGTACCCCCATCTTCTGAAAAACCTAAAGTCTCCACCGCATGTTGATGTCCGGTAAAGGTGCGTATACATTTCCCCGTATGCAAAGACCATAATTTAATAGTCTTATCCCTGCTCCCAGAAGCAATCCATTGATTATTAGGGGATATGGCAAGCGTTAGAATTGCACCAGTGTGCCCTTTTAGAGAATGTACTAACTCCTGTGTTTCTAAAGACCAAATGTGTACAGTGGAATCTCTACTTTCTGCAGCAAGCCATCGTCCATCCGTTGAAATCGCGAGGTGATAGGCGTCTACTAGATTAGATAAAGTGTAGAGCACTTCTGAATTTAAAGATGCAATGGTGATGGTTGTAGCTTTACAAAAGGCAACTGTAGCGCACTTAGATGAAATTGCTAGGCTAGTCACGTTTCTCGCTTTAAAAGTGCGTATAGGCTCTTGTACTTCTGCAGACCAAACTTTAATAGCGGCATCTTCCCCCGATGTTGAGGAACCCTCCCCTGCTACTGCAAAAAGCTGGCCCACTTCGCAAAGCGCCATTTTATAAATGTGGTTTTTAGGTTCTATTGATAATACGCTTTGCTTGGTCACTGGAGACCAAAGCTCGAGTTTACTTTCGAAGCTTTCATGTGGATTCAGGCCGCCGTCTTTTAAAAGTACTCGCTCGCTATTCGCGGAAATAATCATCCTGCTGGCGTTAAAAGTACCTTTTCCAAATGCACGCCATTCACGCGAAGACTCCTCATAGAAAACTATCTGGCCCGTCTTATCTACATTGAGAATATAACGCTTATCTGGTGAATAACATGGAAGAGGCTTGTCGTAATTTATGAATTCTTGTGGGTGAACAAAAGTATCTATTATAGGAAATTGGATATCCGTTTTTTGCCCAAAATGCACACCTTGCATCTGTACTCGATCAAAATTTGCCTGCCGTAACCAAGCATGCTCGAAAATCACGCCTTGCAGATCAGCGCCTTGGAATTGCGTGTTATCACATATACTGTGACTTAAATTAGCCCCAGGAATACGGATTCCTTGTAAATCCCGGCCACTAAATGATTCCGCTGCGTATGCCAAAATAGTAGCCGCATTCGCAGCGCCTATTGCCACATTCTGTTGAGGATTTTTAGAGGCTTCAAGCCACCTCCACAGATAGGATTTAAAAGGCGGTTGTTGCTTTAAGCGCTCTACCAAGAAATCGAGAATAAGCGGTTCATTAACAATAGAGAATTGATTGAGTGTGGCTTCTACATCTGGCTCACTCGCGCCAAAATTTAGTCCGCAAATACTTCGAGCAACTAGATAATCTTGGATCGATTTATGAATAAATCGATAACGGTCATTTTCTCGCACTAATGGAGCATTAAAGAGGAGTAAACGGCTTGTAGCATCTTTGCTAAAATAACGATTCCATGCAGCAGGTACAGCCTCATTTCCTTGGCGTTGGCGTGTGAAGGACGCATAGAGACAGTTTTCTTTGTGCAGCGAAACAGCCATATCTTCACAAGTAAAAGGACCATCTTCATGAAGATGACGGCTGAGTTCTTCCCAAGCGTCTCGTTCCGCTTCGTTTAAAGCTACAGAACATAAACGTTTTTCTGAGCGCTCCCACCATTGTTTTAAAAATGCATCATACAGGCCGATACGCGTTAGAGATTGGGTAGCATGGTTAGTAGATAAACTCGGTAATAGTTCTAACGCCATCCTGAGTAAGAAAGGACGACGCAGGATGCCTTTAACGTCAGTAGGCAATTCATTAAATGCATTTTGATAATTTTCCACTTCCCAATTGAAATTGATTCTATCTTTTTTTAAATTTACATATTTTTCAATATAGTTCTGTATCCATTGGTCAGAAATGGGGGTAAGCCAATATTTTTCTAAAGCGGTAGTTTGCTCTCGTTGCTGAAAGAGTGTTTCATAGCCTTGGTGCAAATATTCAGGACGGGAACTGACGATGATCTTGCCCTTCCAGGAATGGATCTGAGTTTGGGTATAGAGAGACTGGCTGCGATCTTTGATTTCATCAAAGCCATCGAGAATAAAAACAAAGGGGTGTTTGCGCAGCGTGCAGATCGCTTCTTGATCAAATCCCTGTCTCTCTAAATAGGTTGCAATCAAATCTTTACCCATAGGCGGATATTCCGCTAGCGCAATAAACAAGGGAATAAGCATTCCTGACTCAGGCGCGTGTTTATATCGCTCCCATAGCACATCTGTTAGATGTCGATTAAATGTCGATTTGCCTGACCCCGCTTCCCCCAAAAGCAACAGCACTTGCTTATCAGAGCCTAGAAATTCGTCGACTTTATTTTGCAAAGAAAATCGCTTATCTGAAAACGAATTGATACTGCCTTCTGTAGGCGTATACAGCGTTAAAGCATTTTGAACTTCATCTAGATGTTGGAGGTTGTGAAGATAGGTGGTGTATAGCTTTTCAATATCCGCTGCTACGCCTAATACGGCGGGAAGCTCATAGCGAGAATGAGCTGCACGAGTATTCTCTTTTTGTAATTTTTCTAACAGCGTTTCAACGACCCACTGCCCAGACTGGGTGATATGCTCTGGAAGTGAGAGGTTGGGCGGAAGCGGTTTTTGTGCCTGCTGCACGATGGAGGCAAGTTGAATATGCAGCTCTGTGCGTATGTCATCGAAGATGCTGTCTACGAGTTTGACAAACTCAAGATCGCCAGATGTTGAACACTCGCTATTTAACCGGGAAATAAGGTCGCTATACCCCTGCCAAAACTGCTTCAGAAACGTCTTAGCCTCATCGCTGCTCACTAACAACCGCTCGATCAGTTTAAAAAGTACCCAGTGCCGGCCTTGATTCGGATACACCTCTCGTCCTGCTTTGGCTTGCTCATCAAATCGGAGAATATCTTCCATGCGTACTGTGGTCGCTGGAATAAAATGCGCCAAGCAATTCTCATAGCTATTAGGGGTTAACGAAATCGGGATAATGCCGTGCTGATCTTTGCGCTGCTCTGCCCGGATTTGCAAAAAAGCCATTTCAGTCAACACATGATGGAACTCCGCCTTATAGGCTTCCTCTTGGGAGAATTGTCTGATCACTTGACGTATTGCCGGAGCACCGACGTGTGCCCCATTTTTGCGATAGGCTTCTCGGTCTTTGAGATAAGCTTCTTGAATTTGCTGGTAGAACTTTTCATAGTGCGACCATCCCAAGTATTTTCCTAATAACTCAGAACAACACACCACAACCTTATCGACCGGTTTCACATCGTCTCGCAACGGATCGGGCAACAAACAAAGCTGACTGGTTAAGATATCTTCTAGCTTGCCATCCTTTTTTAAATCTTCCGGGGAGCTCAAATACAGTTTCCCCATCGGCGTTTGATCCGAATACAGGTTGACTTGGATTTGAGATAACTTATTGATTAAATATTTAGACGTATCGGCCTTGGCCTGCCCGTATGCTGGATTGTCATGTGCATAGATCAGAAAAAGGCTGGGTTTATTGGACACCTCTAACGATCCCAGCGTTGATAGCGCCTTTTCAAACAGATAATCCACTTGCGCACTTTTTGCCCGCGCAGGCACAACCGGCAGTCGCTGCAAAGGCACTGAGGCAAGCGTGGCCCTCAAAGCCAAAACCCAATCTAGCAGCGCACCGAGCATAGACAGCGACACAGCGGGGAAGATGAATGCAGGCTTGATCTCGTTATAGTCCCAGGCTAGCGCTTTTCTGCGACTCGCCTGCGCTTCGCCAGGTCTGCCTAATGTCTCCAAGATTTCCGCACGCTCATAATAGACATCGGCGATACGCTGCCGCAAGGCATCTTCTTCAGGTGTTTGCGATGTCCGTGCTCTGGCAAAAGCACGCTTTAATTTGGATAAGATGGGAGTTGCCTGGTTCGCATCTTTGAAAGCAACTTTTGCCTGGCCATACAAGTTTAAGGCCACCTCGAAATTCTGCTCCGTCCTTTCAAAACGGGCCTGATCCAGACAGCTTTGCGCTGCTAGCACCTGCGCTTGAGTATCTGTCTGGTTTCTGAAAATAGTATTACCAAACATAATCAACACTCCTTATATGGAAGGCCGCCGGTTTGTAAGGAGATTTTTCAATGATATTCGAGAGAGGAACGAGTGCTAACTTATATCCGTGATAGGCTCTCTTGGCTTGGGCCTGAACCAGAAGAACTAAGGGAAAGGCCATAAGCTTCGAAGATGCGTTCAAGACAAAGTCATCAAATAAATCGAAAACAGATAAATCTTACTGAGCTTACAAAATAAAGCTTTGGATTCTCTTACTCAAAAGTATTGAAAGCAATCCGTACTTTCAATGAATTTCTTAGCTCATGTACTGCTTTGATCATAAAGCGATGAGCCCGCTCGACAGGCTCTTTTATGTGCTTTCTATCGTTGTTTACAGGCGATTGCGTGAGCCGCAATTCTGTGGAATCGGCTCAAAATATGAGCCGAATATGGTAGATTGCGGCTCATGAACATGAAATCCACCTGGCAATGGTCGCGGGTGGGCAATTTTGGAGCCACGGCGCCGGCAAAGCGGTGCTACCAGTAGGCAACCATCATGTGACGCTCTTGATGAAACCTAAAACCTTTTTTCCAGCGGGCAAATGAGAGGAAGCAGACGGGTCGCCTGATGTAGCGCTCGAAGAAACCTCTATCTCGGTACTTCGCTTCCTCTTAATAGGCCCCCCTCGCATTTGGCTGATAGAAGGAGCAAGCAGCATCTCTTCCTCATTTTGCGCACTCGGCTGTACGCTTTGATCTCTCAAAACGAGAGGCAGGCCAGCCGCCTGTTGGGCTTGTTGAATAGCCTGCTTGAAGTTGATTTCCTGATTCGCATCGCTAAAAGGAACACTCTGTAGTCCTTGAGCCGTATAGAAATACAAGGAGCCCTCCTGGATATAGAAAGGAACACCCCGATCAAAGCGTTGTGTGAGTATGTATTCTGTGTAGATTCGCTCTATCTGCTGCCTATTAAGCGTAGGCAGTAAGCGATATAGTGTCCAGTGATGTTTGGTTAACACCTCAGCTGCGCGGCACTTCACCTTCCAATCCTGATCCTTCATCAACGCGATCAAGGCCTCTAAGGCTGAGGATGGTAACGAAGACTGCTTACCTAACACCTCAGCCGCGCAGAGCTGCACCTCCTTGGCCGGGCCTTTCATCAACGCGATTAAAGCCTCTAAAGCCGAGGTCGGTAGCGAAGAAGAAGACTGCTTACCTAACACCTCTGCCGCGCAGAGCTGCACCTCCTTGGCGGGGTCCTTCATCAACGTGATTAAAGCCTCTAAAGCCGAGATCGGTAACGAAGACTGCTTACCTAACACCAGAGCCGCGCTACTCCTCAGATAAATGTGCTGGTACTTCATCCACGCGATCCAAGCCTCTAAGGCTGAGGCCGGTAGCGACGACTGCTTACCTAACACCTCAGCCGCACTGCGCGTTACCTCACGGTCCGGGTCCTTCGTCAGCGCGATCAAAGCCTCTAAGGCTGAGGCTGGTAACGAAGACTGCTTACCTAATACCTCTGCCGCACTGCGCTTTACCTCACGGTCCGAGTCCCTCGTCAACACGATCAAGGCCTCTAGCGCCGAGGCAGGTAGCGAAGACTGCCGACCTAACACCTCAGCCGCACTGCGCTTCACCTGCGAGTCTGAGTCCCTCGTCAACATGATCAAGGCCTCTAAGGCCGGGGCCGGTAATGAAGGCTGCTTACCTAATACCTTAGCCGCGCGGCGCTTTACCTCATGGTCCTGGCCCTTCATCCACGCGATCCAGGCCTCTAAGGCTGAGGCCGGTAACGAAGACTGCTTACCTAATACCTCAGCCGCACTGCACTTCACCCAACTGTCCAAGTCTCTCGTCAACACAATCAAGGCCTCTAACGCTGAAGCCGGTAGCGAAGACTGCCGACCTAATACCTCAGCTGCGCGGCATTGCACATTCTTGTCGGGGTCCTTCATCAACGCGATCAATGCCTTTAAGGTCGAGGCTGGTAACGAAGAGTGCTTACCTAATACCTCAGCCGCATTGCGCTTCACCTGCCAGTGTGAGTCACTTGTCAACATGATCAAGGCCTCTAAGGCGAAGGCCGGTAACGGAGACTGCTTACCTAACACACCAGCCGCTAGGAACCTTATCTGCCAGTCCGAATCCCTCGTCAATATGATCAAGGCCTCTAAGGCTAAGGCCGGTAACGAAGACTGTTTACCTAATACCTCAGCCGCGCTGCGCTTCACCTCATGGTCCGGGTCCTTCATCAACGCAATCAAAGCCTCTAAGGCCGAGGCCGGTAACAAAGACTGCTTACCTAATACCTCAGCCGCGCTGCGCTTCACCTCATGGTACGAGTCCTTCATCAATGCGATCAAAGCCTCTAACGCTGAAGCCGGTAGCGAAGACTGCTTACCTAATACCTCAGCCGCACTGCGCTTCACCTGCCAGTCTGAGTCTCTCGTCAACATGATCAAGGCCTCTAACGCCGAGGCCGGTAACGAAGACTGCTTACCTAACGCATCAGCCGCACTGCGCTTCACATCACGGTCCGAGTTTCTCGTCAACACAAACAAGGCCTCTAACGCTGAAGCCGGTAACGAAGACTGCTTACCTAAGGCATCAGCCGCACTGCGCTTCACATTACGGTCCGAGTCTCTCGTTAACACGATCAAGGCCTCTAACTCCGAGGCCGGTAACGAAAACTGCTTACCTAACACATCAGCAGCTAGGAGCCTCATCTGCCAGTCCGAGTCCTTCGTCAACGTCTGTAAGGCTGAATATGGTAACGAAGACTGCTTACCTAATATCTCAGCAGCGCGGCGCTTTACCCAATGGTCCGGGTCCTTCATCAACGCGATCAAAGCCTCTAAGGCCGAGGCCGGTAACGAAGACTGCTTACCTAATACCTCAGCAGCGCTGAGCCGCACCTCGTTGGCCGGGTGCTTCACCAACGTGATCAAGGCCTCTAAGGCCGAGGCCGGTAGCGAAAACGGCTTACCTAACATCTCAGCCGCGCTGTGCTTCACCTGCCAGTCCGACTCCTTCGTCAACGCGATCAAGGCTTCTAAGGCCGAGGCTGGTAATAGAGATGGCTTGCCTAACACTTCAGCCGAACTGCGCTTCACACCACGGTCCGAGTCCTTCGTCAACGCGATCAAGGCCTTTAAGGCCGAGGCCGGTAACGAAGACTGCTTACCTAATACCTCAGTCGCTAGGCGCTTCACCAGCCAGTCCGAGTCCTTCATCAACGCGATCAAGGCCTCTAAGGCCGAAATCGATAAGGCAGATCGATAGCCAAATGCGCGTGCCACCGCGATTTTTGTTTTCACGGATACCGCCCCATTGAGACACTGGAGCAGTACATGCTCGGGAAACGTGGGCACAAACGCCAGCGTGCATTCGCCTGTCTGGTCGATTTCCAATCGTAGCCATTTTCCTAAACCTTGCTCTAGCCTGTCTCGTGTTGCGGGTGCTAGCTCCATACCAGGGATGCGAGACGTTTCATACAGAAGGTTCATGATCAGACGCTGATGAGCCGCCCCGAACAAGTCACGTGGCTGCGCTTCAAGTAAAGTAAAGAATCGGTTCAGCGCCTCTCCACACAACAGCCCTGAAACGAACCACCAAAAAATCTCATAGCGTGGGTTGTATTTGTGTT
>JASSUD010000048.1:0-22859 GCA_031963225.1 Mycoavidus cysteinexigens | reverse complement strand
AAATAAAGATAAATTGCTGTTGTTCTTTCTTTAACGTTTGAATCTGAAATTCGGACAGCCCTTTTTTCTTTAATGCTTTAGCAATGAGGTCATGCTCAGGCTTATCAATACTTGGTAACGCGATAAAAAGCGGAATCGCATCCTGCTCTTTTCTTTTTTCCCATAACTGTTTTTCGAGCAAACGGTTTAATGTGGATTTGCCAGCCCCGGAGTCCCCGGTTAACAGCACCACCTGTTTGTTTGTCAGCAGCGCTTTCACGGTAGATAAAAGGTCAAACGTCTCGGTTTTCCCCTCTAGGCTGGCTGTGCCACGCGGTTCAACATACAGCCGTTGGGTTTCCTTAAATGCCTCATCTTGCGTAAGCATTGCGAAATACTGCGTCTCTAGCGTGGTCCGAGGATCTGCATTTAGCACCCATAGTTGCTGGTGATGTTGCTGCACGGTCGAGGCCAGCTGACTGTGCAACGCGGTGCGGATGTCGTCGAAGATGTGGTCTATCTGCTGAGCAAATTCCAGGTGGCTCAGTGGGGGCTCTTTTTTTAAACGCACGATGAAATGACCATGCCCATCCCAAAATTTGTCTAGAAACGTTTTGGCTTCATCGCTGCTTACTAACAACCGTTCAATCAGCTTAAATAGCACCCCGTGTCGACTTTGGTTCAAAGACACTTCTTGGCCGGCCGGCGCTTGTGCGTCAAAGCGCAGGCAATCTTCCATCCGCACGGTCGTCGCTGAAATAAATGTCGCTAGACATTGATCATAGCTCCCGGGAGTTAATGAAACCGGGATAATGCCGTGATCTTTCAGATACTCTGCCCGGATTTGCAAAAAGGCCATTTCCGTCAACACATGATGGAACCCTGCTTTATAGTTTTCTTCTTGGGAAAATTTTCTCACCACCTCACGGATTGCGGGGATTTCTGGATTGGCGGGTTGTTTGCTGTCTTTCAAATAGGCTGCTCGCAGCTCTTGATAAAAGCGATCATAGTCCGACCATTTGAGATAGCTTCCTAATACCTCAGAACAACAAACGACCACCTTATTGACCGGCTTTACATCCTCTCTTAACTGCGCGGGCAACAAACACAGCTGATTCGTTAAAATATCTTCGAGCTTGCCATCGTGCTTCAGCGCTTCTGGTGAGCCGGCATACTTTTTACCCATCGGCGTTTGATCTGAATACAGATTGACTTGGATTTTTGACAGCTTATTGATGAAATACTTAGAGGTACCGGCCTCAGCCTTGCCATGAATAAGATTATCATGGGCATAGACCAAAAACAGGCTAGGTTTATTCGATACATCTAAGGAACCCAACGTGGATAACGCCCTTTCAAACAGGTAATCGACCAGCTCGCTTTTTTGTTGGACAGACATTGAGGTAGATGTAGCCGTCTGAGTTACGGCCGGCGCACTGCTTGTAAACAGCGACATGACCGGCATAGTAGTGGCCGACTTAGTCTCCTCATAGCCCCAGGCTTGCGCTTTCTTATAACTTGCCTGCGCTTTGTCGGTTTTGCCTAATTTTTCCAGCAGTTCGGCGCGCTCAAAATAGACCTCAGCGATGCGTTCTTGCAAGGCCTTTTCTTCTGGTGTTTGCGATGTCTTGGCTTTGGAAAGGGCGCTCTTTAATTGGGATAAGGGGGGAGTTACCTGGTACGCATCGGCAGCTTGTCTAAAAGCTACTTTTGCCTGGTCATACAAGGTAAAGGCGACATCCAAGTTTTCAGCCGCCTTGTGATGTCGACCTGCATCTAAATAGGTTTGAGCAAGCGCTAGACTGGTGGAAGCCGTAGGTGTTGAGTGCAACGGTCTGGCTAACATGGTGTTTTCCTGTTATTTTTTATTGTTAGTATTTCAGTGCAGTACTCATTTGAGTCAGTTCGCACTGATGCTTTGTTTTGCCAGTTTTTTTACTGGATCTAAGTGCGCCAGGAGCATAATAGATTTCTTTCGAGAGTATCGTAGGTTGGTGGTGGGCAACGTTCCCCAACATGCGTGCCGCTGACTTTAATTTTTGCTTTTAGATAATTGTATGCTGGTGATCAAGAACGCCATGGTGCGCATGTTGGGGTTCCTTCGTCACCACCAACCTACCGTTTATCCAGAGGCCGCTACAGGGTTTCGAAAGAAGTCTATTGCTTGCTGATCAGATCCTATATTCCGCTGCCCTTCCTTCTAAAAGGTCAGCGGTACGCATGTTGGGGTTCGTTCCTCACCACCAACCTACCGTTTATCCAGCACTGGCTGGGGAAAATGACGCGGCTACAGGGTTTTGAAAGAAAAAAATCCCCTCTATGTGTTTGATCACATAGAGGGGATTTTTTATAAATGCTAGCTAATACAAGGCTAATCGAAAAACTGCTTTACTCTGTCAAACCAGCTCTTGCTTTGTGGGCTGTGTTTGGTGCCGCTTTCGCTTAGCGATTGCGCAAATTGTGTGAGTAAGGTGCGCTGCTCCTCCGTTAATTTGACGGGGGTTTCGAGTTGCGCGTGCACATACAGGTCCCCGTGGGTATTGTTGTGTACGTTTTTCATCCCTTTTCCGCGCAGACGGAAGGTTTTTCCAGATTGCGTGCCTTCGGGTACGGTGAAGCTTACACGGCCATGTAGTGTAGGGACTTCGATTTCTCCGCCTAATGCAGCTGTAGTAAAAGCAACGGGCATGCGGCAATGTAAATCGTCTCCATCGCGCTCAAACACATCGTGTGGTTTGATATGGATTTCGATATATAAATCGCCCGGGGGCCCGGCGTTTTGGCCTGGTTCACCATTGCCTGAAGAACGAATGCGCATACCTTCGTCTATGCCGGCAGGAATATGGACGGCAAGTGTTTTATTCCGTTTTACTTTCCCTTCCCCATGGCATGCATGGCAGGGGCTCGGAATATAACGCCCTGTGCCATGACATTTTTGGCAAGGTTGCTGCAAGCTAAAAAAGCCTTGCGCCATGCGTATGGTGCCGGTGCCTTTGCAAAGGTTACAGGTCTGCGCCTTGGTACCGGCTTTTGCTCCCGAACCTTTACAGGTGCCGCAGTCATCCCAACTAGGTACGCGAATTTGTGCATCATGGCCGCGAGCTGCTTGCTCAAGGGTAATTTCCATGCGGTAACGAAGATCTGCTCCTCGATACACACGTGGGCCATCTTCCCCTGCACCGCCTCCGCCACCAAAAATATCGCCAAAGATATCGCCAAAGCTTTGTGAAAACCCATGGAAACCTTGTCCACGGCCTCCACCGCCTCCGCCCATACTAGGATCGACTCCTGCATGACCAAATCGGTCATAAGCAGCGCGCTTTTGCGCGTCACTTAAAACTTCGTAGGCTTCTTTTACTTCTTTAAAATGCTCTTCTGCTTCTTTGCTACCCGGGTTGCGATCAGGATGAAATTTCATCGCTAACCGACGGTAGGATTTTTTTATATCTTCATCGCTCGCATTTTTTGCAACGCCCAAGGCATCGTAATAATCGCGCTTTGAATCGCCTTGTTTTGCCATAGTGTTGAATGCCTTTAGAACCTATTCAAAATGGATCAAAAAGCGCTTATTGGGCAGCCTTGGTGCTAACGAAGAAGCAAACGTATTAGTACGTTTGCTTCTTCGGGCACTACAGCCACAAATAAGCGCTTTTTTGAAGGATTGAGAACTGGTTTTTAGTCTTTTTTGACTTCTGTAAATTCCGCATCCAGAACATCTTCTTCCTGCTTCGAAGTTTTAGCATTAGATGCAGCTGCAGCTTCTTCACCTTGCGGGGCATTCTTCATTGCTTCTTTGAGCGCATCTAAATCCGCATCCGCACTGCCTAATTTTTGAGCAGCTTGCTCGAGTGCCTGGATTTTATCGTCAATTGCCGCTTTGTCCATGCCTTTTAACGCTTCTTCCAATGCTTTGAGCGCGGTATCCACTTCGCCTTTATCTTCTTCGCTCAGCTTATCGCCTTTCTCAGTGAGACTCTTTTGCGTGCTGTGCACCAGGGCTTCACCACGGTTACGTGATTCTACCAATTCACGCATTTTGCGATCTTCTTCTGCATTGACTTCTGCGTCTTTAACCATGGCTTGAATTTCAGCTTCAGACAGACCTGAGTTTGCCTTGATGGTAATTTTATTGGCCTTGCCACTGGCTTTATCTTTAGCCTGTACGTGCAAGATACCATCTGCATCGATATCAAAACCTACTTCGATTTGCGGTGCGCCTCGAGGTGCGGGCTCAATACCTTCTAGGTTAAATTCGCCCAATAATTTGTTGTGCGCGCACATTTCGCGCTCACCTTGGAACACTTTGATCGTTACGGCAGGTTGATTGTCATCTGCAGTTGAAAAGACCTGTGCTTGTTTAGTTGGGATAGTGGTGTTTTTAGTAATGAGCTTGGTCATCACGCCGCCGAGGGTTTCAATGCCGAGCGATAAAGGAGTCACATCGAGCAACAACACATCTCGACGATCGCCTGAAAGCACTTGACCTTGAATCGCAGCCCCTACAGCCACAGCTTCATCCGGATTCACATCCCGACGAGGCTCTTTACCAAAAAAGGCTTTGACGGTGTCTTGCACTTTAGGCATGCGCGTCATACCGCCAACCATAATCACATCATGGATGTCACCCACATCTACGCCTGCATCTTTAATTGCTGTGCGGCATGGAGCGACTGTGCGTTCGATCAAATCTTCAACCAAGGCTTCTAATTTTGCGCGAGAAAGCTTGACGTTCAAGTGCTTAGGACCGCTGGCATCTGCTGTGATGTAAGGCAGATTGATTTCGGTGCTTTGGGAAGTAGAAAGCTCGATTTTGGCTTTTTCAGCAGCTTCTTTTAGACGTTGTAGTGCGAGCACATCTTTAGAAAGATCTACGCCTTGCTCTTTTTTAAATTCACCGATCACAAAATCAATGATGCGCTGATCAAAGTCTTCTCCACCGAGGAAGGTATCGCCATTCGTGGAGAGCACTTCAAATTGCTTTTCGCCATCTACATCGGCAATTTCGATAATGGATATATCAAATGTTCCACCACCTAAGTCATACACGGCAATTTTACGATCGCCTTTTTCTGCTTTATCTAAACCAAAGGCCAAGGCTGCTGCAGTAGGCTCATTGATAATGCGCTTCACCTCTAAGCCTGCAATACGGCCTGCATCTTTAGTGGCCTGACGCTGACTGTCATTGAAATAAGCAGGAACGGTAATAACGGCTTCTGTAACGGTTTCACCTAAAAAGTCTTCCGCTGTTTTTTTCATTTTGCGCAGTACTTCTGCGGAAATTTGCGGAGGAGCTAATTTTTGGTCACGTACCTTAACCCAAGCATCTCCATTGTCTGCTTGCATAATTTCATAAGGCATTAAACCAATATCTTTTTGAACTGCATCTTCTGCAAAGCGTCGACCAATCAAACGCTTAACGGCATATAGAGTATTTCTTGGATTAGCAACTGCTTGGCGTTTCGCAGAAACACCTACCAAAATTTCTCCATCTTCACGATAGGCAATAATCGAAGGGGTGGTGCGTCCGCCTTCTTCATTTTCAATCACTCGAGGCTGATTGCCTTCAAGAATAGCTACGCAAGAATTCGTGGTACCCAGGTCAATACCAATTATTTTGCTACCCTTTTTACTCATTAAAATCTCCTGACTCATCGAATATACATAGGGAGGCACCTACCTCCCTTTTTTATAAGAAATGCTTTTGCCAGACTAGGGCGTGTCCTAAGAAACTAAATATCTAGCCTGGCAACTACCCTTAAGACTGGCAAATAGTGACCAATGCTGGCCGCAATACACGATCGGCAACCAAATACCCTTTTTGCAGCACCGCCACAATCGTGTTGGCAGATTGTTCTGCAGGCAACGTAGCAATTACTTGATGTCGGTGAGGATCAAATACTTCGCCGTTCACGGGATCAATACAGGTCACGCGCCCTTTCTCCAATGCGCTTCGCAACTGGCGCAGAGTAAGGTCTACCCCATCACGCATTTTGCTTACGTCCTCACCAGAATCTGCCAAAGCGGCTTCCAAGCTATCCACCACAGGCAACAGATGCTCAGCAAAATGTTCAATCGCGAATTTATGTGATTTCTGCAATTCTTCCCGAGCTCTGCGGCGTGTATTTTCTGTTTCAGCCTGCGCGCGCAATACTTGCTCTTTTAAATCGGCTAATGCCTTTTGCATTTCCTCTTCACGCTTTTTTTTATCTGCATCGATCGTCGCAAATGGCTGGGAACCTGCTATAGCGGCTTCATCTTCTTGTTCAACGGCACTATTTACTTCCTCTGTCGCACCGTTATGCGATTCTGTGTTCAATTCATGGACATCATGCCCAGCTGGAGAAGGATTCACGTTGTCTTTTTTCATATTGATCGATATTAAATAAGTCTCTAGTGTTGAATGAGTGGTGTGCAATGCAATGGAGCATACGTAGGGACGATCTTCAAAATCACAACCCCAAAACTAGAATCCTCTGAGGAAATGCTGATTTAATCCCCGTTTTCCTTGTCGGACACGGTCCGCAGTTGATTCAGCGGCTCCCTTGGACTATGCGCCTCAATTAATGCAGCAAGGCACTCAATAAATAATGGATCGGCATTCAAGCACGCGATGCGATGATAGCTTTTCCCCCCAGCATGCAAAAAAGTTTCACGCCCAAGACACCCAATTTCTTCGATAGTTTCCAAGCAATCTGCTGTAAAGCCTGGGCAAAACACATCTACACGCTTTACTGACGCGGCTCCCAATGCTTTAAGCGTATCAACCGTATAAGGCTGCAGCCAAGGAGTAGGGCCAAATTGAGATTGAAAGGTTACAAGACATTGCTCAACGTTTAGAGACAGCGCCTCTCTTAACAAAGCGGCGGTGGCCTGGCACTGATCCGCATACGGATCCCCACGCTCCACCATACGCTTGGGCAAGCCATGGAAACTTAAAAGTAACCGATCTCCGTTTGCAAAATTAGGTCTTTTATGTTCAGCCCAATAAGCCTCAATACGGCCCACCAGTGCATCAATATACGGTGGAAAATCTGCGTAATGCGCAATCGTTTGAATTTCAGGGGGTACGCGCTGCGCTTGCAAAATACTCCACACCTTATCCCATACACTGGCTGTTGTGCTTGCAGCGTATTGGGGATACATCGGCACCAGCAAGATACGTTTTACCCCAGCGCGCTCTAATCGATCAAAGCAGTTTTCCATCGAAGGAGAACCATAGCGCATCGCATACTGCACCAATATCTTTTGATCATTCGCATCAAAGTGCGCCTGAAGCGCTTTAACTTGTTGCTCAGTATGTACACGCAACGGTGAACCTTCAGGTAACCACACTAGCTCATATTTCTGCGCTGACGTACGCGCACGCAACGGCGCAATCAATAAACGTAAAAGCGGTTGCCAAAGCAATGGCGGCAGCTCAACCACCCGCCTATCTGACAAAAATTCAATCAAATAACGTCGCACTGCCTGTGTGGTAGGCGCATCAGGCGTACCCAAATTAAACAGCACCACCCCCATGCGCACTTCTGTGTGCTGCGAGATTTCAGAGCTTGAAGCGGTGGGTTCATATACATCCACGGTCATATAAAACCCTCAAGAATATATTTAGATTGGTTTTCAACTATTTAAAAAGCGTCTTCTTTTAAGTGATACCGCGCGCAAAGTGTTACTACTGCCTTTAACTACCACTTTGCTTGTTCCCCTAAAAGAAACATTGTTTATAATTAAAAACATATTCCATATAGAGTTTATCTTTATAACTCTATAAACTAATTTCATGTGCATGACTAGAGAGTCATCGGCCTTATGACTTTTAGCTAGTACACACACTCCATTTAAATTTGTCATCATGCTGTAAATGCAGCGCACCGTGAAAAGTTCCATCGCTGTCAAAGTATTACTTTCCAAAATACATTGTTGGGTTTTTATAGCGCACTTTTTGTACCAAGCAAATTGTTCCACCATCCATACAAGGAGATTAAAGTGAAAGTTTTTATACTCGATGACCGCCCTGAGCGGTGCGAAGGCCTCAAAACACTGTTGCGCCAAATTGACCGGCATGCTCATTTTGCGCAAGCTTCTAATTGGAAACAGGTTTTACGCACCTTAGAATTTGGCCTACCTGATTTATTCATCATAGATTGGCAGCTTAACTGGATCCATGCTTCAGCGATTATGGAATTATTAAGCGCTTACCCTACACTGCAAATTGCTATATTTACAGAAGATCTCTCTTCTATGGATGTACACCAGCTTTTACATGCTGGTGTACTAGGCATCCTTCCACGCGACCTAGATCCCCATCATGTATTACGGGCACTGGAACTTGTTTTATGGGGCGGACGTTATATACCTTCCGGGGCATTAAATTTAAATTTACCCAATGAAAATCGCCCTGCAGGAAAAAGTATTACTGCCCTACCAAAACCCTCTCTGCGTCATGCAAAAGGAGTTTCGAGGCTTTCTCCGCGTCAACACCAGATTATTCGATTTCTTCATATGGGAAGCACGAATAAAATGATGGCACGCGCACTCAATATCAGTGAAGGCACCGTCAAAATTCACCTAAGCACCATCTACAGATTATTAGGGGCGACTAATCGGGCTTCAGCGGTCGCGTTTTATAATAACTGGCAATTCGAGCGTCAAAAAACAGAAGCGCCTACTTGTTCACTACAAAACCATACTCAGCAAAAAACATTCACCTTACAAGAGTCCAATACCGTCTCTGATCTAGAAAGCCTAACGCCGGTAAAACCTTACTCTGCGTTATTGAATAAAGCCGCTCAAAATGACCATCAGCAACGAATGATTGCGCAAACATTGCCGGCTTATTCATCTGGCACACCTCCACCACTAACGGCAGAGGAAACCACAAAAAAATAAAAAAGACCGGTAAAGTACAGGCTTTTGGGGGTTGGTGGTGAGAAACGTTCCTCGCCACCAACCCACTCCAAACCAACGCCCGGCATCCCAGACACAACAATGAATACATCTTTAGCCAACCTTCTTAAAGAGGGTGCGCAAGCGCTTGGCATATCGCTACATGAGCAACAATCTACCTGCTTACTAGACTTTCTTCGCCTGCTAGAAAAATGGTCATCCACCTATAATTTGACAGCCATTCGAGACCCGCACGCTATGCTGGTCCAACATCTTTTAGATTCGCTAGCCCTAGTTCCTTGGTTACTTGCCGCACATGGGCCACACGCAAAGCTGTTGGATACAGGCACAGGAGGGGGCTTACCGGGCATTCCACTAGCGGTTGCGCTGCCCGAGTACCAAATAACCCTCAATGATGTGGTGCAGAAAAAAGTCGCTTTTCTGACACAAGCCAAATCGCTATTAAGCTTATCTAATGTATCGATCGCTGCGGGCCGAATCGAAACGCTCCAAGTTGGCGCAGCTATACACCAGCCTTTTGATTGCATTGTGTCGCGCGCTTTTGCCAGTTTGTCTGATTTTGTTGCAGTGGCACATCACCTGTTAGCGCCTGGTGGATCGATGTGGGCAATGAAAGGCACACTTCCAGAGGCAGAAATGGAATTGCTACCCAATCAGATACATATCCAGCAAATTATCCCGCTCGAGGTTCCTTACCTTGAAGCACAACGCCACCTTATCCAAATGACTATACTTCCCACTAATAAAAATCCAGAATCTCTTTAGGATCTATCCGATAAGCAAGTTATATTACGCACTTCATACCAATACACACCACCCCTTGGTAAAGCAAATTGCCCGCTTCTGCCATACATTGCCCATCTATCGACTGATCAAACAGGCATCTAATTTATGACGGCAAAAACTTTTTGCATTACGAATCAAAAAGGAGGCGTCGGTAAAACCACGACCACGACCAATCTTGCTGCTGCACTTGCAGCAAAAGACCTGCGTGTTCTCTTAATAGACCTGGATCCGCAAGGCAACGCAACGATGGGAAGTGGAGTGGATAAAGCAAACTCCAGCCCAACCATTTATGAAGTGTTGATGGGCGAGGCAGACATTGCACAAACCCGCGTCTCCTGCGCAGCAGGTTATGACGTGCTGCCAGCAAATCGAGAACTTGCAGGTGCCGATATCGAATTGGTCCAGATAGAACAACGCGAAAAACAATTAAAAAAAGCCCTGGCCAAAGTAAGCAACGATTACGACTTCATTCTGATCGACTGCCCACCTGCTCTCTCTTTACTAACACTCAATGCCCTATGCGCAGCACAAGGCGTCATTATCCCTATGCAGTGCGAGTATTTTGCATTGGAAGGATTATCGGACCTTGTAAACACCATCAAACACATCCCTTCCCACCTCAACCGCTCGCTAAAAACGATTGGTCTACTACGTGTGATGTTTGACCCCCGCATCACCTTGCAGCAACAAGTATCCGAACAACTAAAAAAACACTTCGGTGAAAAAGTATTCAACACCGTAATCCCCCGCAACGTACGCCTAGCCGAAGCCCCCAGCTACGGCCTACCAGGCGTAGTATTCGACCGCAACTCCCGCGGCGCCCAAGCCTACCTAGCATTTGGCGCAGAAGTAATTGAACGCACGAATAAGCTGTAAATTGGCGGTGAGGCACAAACTCCAACAAGCACACCACCAACTTTGATAGGCACGGTAGGTTGGTGGTGACGAAGGAACCCCAACATGCAAGCCACTGCGTCCATGATAACCAGCTTATAAAATCTCAAAAATAAAGATTAAAAGCCAGCGGTACGCATGTTGGGGTTCCTTCGTCACCCCCAACCTCCCATCTAAATTCCGTCATTCACCTTCTCGCATTTTGCTCTCTCTTTGATAAGCTCCGCGGCCGGCGCTCTCTGCATCTTATTAGGCAAATCAAACGGAAAAGATGAGAGCAGTCAAAAATCACCGCGGCTTAAAGCATATAGCCGAGGCACAAAAAAGAAATAACACGCTGGTTGTAATCGATGCGCCTTCTCTTTCTTGCCGCCCCGCTTTCTTTTAACGCTAAGCACACATTAACTCGAAAAATACGCCTATGTTAGCTACCTCTATTCCCCTAAGTTTGATCAGCAAGCAACTGCAGATGCAGGCGCAGAACCATTTGGAGCAAGCTCGTTTTTACAAAGCAACGCAGCAATTCGAAATGGCCTTGGCTTTGTATGACCAAGCCAAAGTAACTTTTAAACATGCTGAAAATGCACGCAAAAAAGCTCCACCTTTATCGGAGCTAAAAAGCGCTTTTAGTCATGCTCATTCCCCTCAAACTCCAGAGGATGAATCTCTGCGGCAGCGTATCGCTGAAGTTTATTTTGAGCGTGCCGAAGCGTTAAAGAGTATGGGGGAACTAGGCAAAGCGCAGAAGAGCTATGAGAAAGCGAAAGCGTGGGGCCGCGAGGTGATACCCGCTGTATTGACTACGGATGCGATGCCCTCTGTAGATAGGCCCATTGGTTTGGCCCAGTCTGTTGAATTTTTTCCTACAAAGGCTTCGCTGACACCATCACCTAAGTTGCCGGAAGGCTGCCCGCAAGAAAAACATCAGTGGGTGGCACAGGTCTTCGGAAGCATCCTGAAACAGTTTCAAGATCTAGATTTGTGTCAAAGTTCACCGAGCCTTTTTTTGGTCTATGCACATAACAATAATCGGTTGGGTGAAGCTGATGCTGAAGTTTCTCAACGCATGATTCAATGGTTATCTAACCTACGCTCCAATTTATATTCTGATCGCTCAGCGGGTGGCCATCAGGCTCTACCGTTTTCAGCAACCTTGGAAGATAAGGCCAAAGCCAACGATATTCTCTCTAGTCAACTCTGCTTATTACCTAACCATGCAGGTACGGTAGATCATGTGGTGCTGTGTGGTTCGGAACTGTTGGGCCGCTATATGGCCTCACCGTACTATCAAGGTTTTTATGAAGCGATTCAACGCGCTTATCAGGAAACAGCTGAGCGTACAGATGACTTTACTCAGATCGAAACAGCGATACGCCAGGTAGTAGATAAGAATTTGAATGAAAAGGAATTCCACCACGTACTGACGGAATTGGCGTTTTTGCAGATCCGTTATGCGCACCAAAAAGGTGAACATGGGACTATTCCTTTGTTGCTCAACAGTACGGCTGTGCAATGCTTACCGAAGTTTATTATTGACTCGACGACGATTCGCATTGAGGACTCTATCTGGCGCACACCAAACCTTTGGAATGGGCGTCAGACGTATCAAGATGAGGGCTTACATATTGGTTTCTTTAAGCTCTTAAAGCGATTACTAGTGAAGCAGGAGCGGTGTATTGCGCTGGTAGAAGAAAAAATCTATCAAGCCTGTTTGCAGAGGCTACGAGCAGATAAGACTCATACTTTAACAGCGGAAGCCTTTTCGTTGTTTTTGAATCAATCCTGTGTGACAGCACTCGAGGCATTGAAACAAGAACACGGCTCTGATTTACGGGAACTGAATGTTCAAAGAGCCTACGAGAATATCCTGGCTGAGGTCAAACAAATTAGAGGTGAAACGCTGGTAGAGCCAGATCAACTTTGGCCTGCTTTGGAGGCATCGTATTCCGCTAAACGCTTGGCTATTCAACGCTTGTCTGGCCCACCTCTGCCCATGGAGCACTGCTATATCAATTTGGCGGTTGTAGAAAAAGAGAAAGAGAAGGCCCTCGAGGAAGAAGAACAGCCGTCTCAGGAAGGAGAAGTGAAGAAGCCTAAGAAAGAGACAGCACAAAATCACTTTTATCGCTTACCAAGTGCCGAGGCAATCGCTTCTAATCCACAGAAATTAGTCCCCCTTGAAAAGCTCTTTGATCCGCGAGAATTAAGTAAAGACAAGACGATAACGCCGAAACGGATTTTAATTCGAGGCCGAGCGGGCATAGGCAAAACGACCTTATCCAAAAAGCTCGTTTATGAATATACGCAAAAAGGACAATGGCGAGATCGCTTTGACTACATGCTCTGGATTCCGCTGCGTACCTTAAAAGGCAAATCAAACTGCGATCTAGCAGCGCTGTTTCATGAAATTTATTTCCAGAACCACCTCAAAGGCCAGTCTTTAGCGAAGACGCTCGCGGTACAAATCAACGGGCCAGCGAAAGATAAAACCCTCTTTGTGCTCGATGGCTGGGATGAAATTGCGCAGGAGTGGAGCGAGGATGAACCGATGTCTGGTTTTCTCAAGCAGTTACTCAATCAACCTTCAGTGCTGATTACATCTCGGCCCTATGTCGATTTGAGGCAAGCCGATCCGATGGATTTGGAATTAGAGACCGTGGGCTTTAGCCCAGAGAACGTCAGCGCTTATCTTGAAAATCCGAGCATTGTGTCAACTGCAGATGCCGAAGAGATAAAACACTTCGTCCAGAACAATGCCTTTATCCATGAGCTGATCAACGTGCCGATCCAGCTCGATGCGCTTTGTTACAGTTGGGATGAAATCAAGCGGATGCAGAAAGGGGCGTCAGGCATGATGACAGTTAGCGCGTTATATCAAGCGATGATGAATAAATTATGGCGTAAGGATATGCTGCGTTTGGGTAAGCGCAAAGGAGACGAACTGTTAACCGCGAGTTATGTCAGTACGCTTGAAAGTTCGTCCCGTATTGAGAAATTAGTAAAAGCCGAACAAGATTTTTTGAGTGCTCTAGCTTTTAGAGGGTTAGAACGTAATCAAATTGAATTTGATCAGCGTGACCTGCGTACGCTGATCGACCTGTTTGAAACACAAGGTGTAGATCTACCCCTTACGTTGGAAGCTAATCTCAAAAAACTGTCGTTCCTGCATGCCGATGATGCAGAGGAAAGCCACCGCAGCTACCACTTTATGCATCTGACGTTTCAGGAATTTTTTGCGGCAAAGTTTCTGGTCAAGCATCTACAAGCTGGTGCTAGTGCAACTCAAAAACATAACCCAGCACAAGCAACAGGTATCAGCACCCAATTAGGCGTCAATCCAAGTGTGAGAGAGGTGGAATCCTTTATTGCTACGCATAAATATAATCCCCGATATGAAGTTGTCTGGTGGATGGTGGCTGGGTTGTTGGAAGGCGTGGCACTAGAGCGTTTCTTTATGCTGCTACAGGAGGAGCCGCGTGACTTAATTGGCATACGTCATCTGCAATTGATGATGGGATGTTTAAGTGAAGCACGTGTTCAATTGAGTCTAGCTACGATCGATAAACTGGAAAGAGAGTTCATGCAGTGGCTAGATTTTGAAATGAAATATGAGAAAAGCAGTCACGGTCGTTTAGGGTGCCGGAGGGTTTTTCCGGAGCATTTGTTAATACAGCACTTAAATCAGCCTAAAGTAGCGAAACGAGAAGTTATTAATACCTTGGGAGTACGTCCCACTTTGTCAATCGACGCGGTCTTGGCTCTGATCTCCGCTTTGAAGGATGAGAATTGGCGTGTCAGGTCTGCGGCGGCGAGCGCGTTAGGTACGCAGCAAGCGCTATCCTCTGACGCGCTCACGGCGTTGATCTCCGCTTTGAAAGATGAGTATAGGGATGCCAGGTCTGTGGCCGCAGAGGCCTTAGATTCCAATATGAGTCGGCTTTTTACTTTGCTTCCAAGTTTGAAACAGAAGCAGATAAAAGCGCTCTACACCAAGATCATACTCCCACGCGCTATTGAACAGATCCCCTCCCTTTATATTCAAAACGACCAACTTTACTTTTATACGGCCATGGGATCTGAGCAACCGATTAAGCTGAGTGCTTATCAAAGTAAAAAGATTACTGAGGTTTTTAGAGCTGTCCAAGAGAAGGGAGGAATAACTTCTGGGTTAAAGAGGCAATGGTTCTGGTAGGGCGGAAGCAGGGCAACTTGTATCTCTAGTTTATAAGCTGGTTTTCAAAGAGACTGTGGCCTGCATGTTGGGGTTCGTGCCTCACCACCAACCTACCGACGTGCATATGTGAAAGGGATTTATCAAACTCTATCAATCACAAAAAAAGCACGGTTGGTTGGTGGTGAGGCACGAACCCCAACATGCATACCGCTGACTTTTGATCTTTGCTTTTGAGCGTTTACAAGCTGGTCATCAAGAATGCAGTGGCTTGCATGTTGGGGTTCCTTCGTCACCACCAACCTACCGAGGTGCATATGTGGAAGGGTTTTATCAAACTCTATCAATCACAAAAAAGCACGGTAGGTTGGTGGTGAGGCACGAACCCCAACATGCATACCGCTCACTTTTGATCTTTGCTTTTGAGCGTTTACAAGCTGGTCTTCAAGAACGCAGTGGCCTGCATGTTGGGGTTCCTTCGTCACCACCAACCTACCGGCATTTTCTATTTTCTTTCTGCGGCTATGAGCATCTCTTTTGCATGCTCTCGTGTTTTCGTGGTGAGGTTTGCGCCGCCTAGCATGCGTGCCATTTCTTCGACGCGTGTGTCGAAGTCAAGCGGAGCTATGTGGCTTATGGTGCGGCCATGGGGGTCTGTCGCTTTGCTTACACAGAAATGGTGTTGTGCATGGGCTGCTACTTGTGGCAAATGGGTTACGCATAAAACTTGATGTTTTGCTGCTAGTTCACGCAGGAGTCTACCGACTGCTTCTGCGGCGGCACCTCCTACTCCGCTGTCTACTTCATCAAAAATTAGCGTGGGTATTGCATTGGTTTCGCTTGATACAACGGCTAGTGCCAATGCAATGCGCGCTAGTTCTCCTCCTGAGGCTACTTGTGCAAGAGGGCGCAATGTGCCGTCTTCGTGGCTGGTGAGTCGAAATTCAATGCGCTCGTCTCCATATGCACTACCTAGCATCTGGTCTTGGCTATTTTGTGCATCGGGCAAATCGGTTTTTATTTCGTCGGCTATTTCTGCGCTGGTTGGATTGGTCTGCCCCGCTTCGTCAGAAGGTCCTTCCTGCGCCAGTGCTATTAATGCAACTTCAAAACGCCCTCCTGCCATGGAAAGGCTTTGCATATGGTCGGTTACGGCTTTACTAAAAGCCGGAGCCGCGGCTGCACGTGCCTTTGAAAGGCGTGCAGCGCAGGTTTGATAATGTTGCTTTGCTTGCAATTGCGCTGCTAGCAGTGCACTTTTGTCTGCCGCTGCTTCTAGCGCCGCTAGTTTTTCTTGCACAGCAACGTGCTCAGCAAAGACCTCTTCAGGAGCAATACGCAATTTACGGGCTACTGTAAAAAAGGCCTCTAAACGCGCTTCCAGCTCAGCGAGGCGTTCGGGGTCTAAATCAATCGTTTGCGCATAGTGTCTGAGAGAGTGTGCGGCTTCTTGTAGGCCAATTTCTGCAGGTTCGAGAGCCGCTACTATATCGTTTAAGCGTGGATCTAATTCGGCTAGATATTGCACTGCGCTTATCACACCACCGACACGCGCGATGACTGCTTCATCGTCCGATAAAGCACTCAATGCCTCATGCGCTCCCTGCGCCAGTTTCACTCCATGGCTGAGCAGTCGGTGTTCTGCACTCAAAGATTCCCACTCTTCACTATGAGGAGATAAAGCATCGAGTTCAGCTAAACGCCACGCTAAAGCATCCCTTGCTTCTTCAGCCTTTTGCGCCTGCTTTTGTGCAGATAATGCCGCGTCAATAGCTTCGCGCCAGCTTTGCCAGGCATGAGCCACTTCTTTAGTCAGAGGCTCTAGCCCCGCCTGCATATCAAAAATAGTGCGCTGCATAGGCGCACGCAAAACTTGCTGGTGTGCTTGTTGGGCGTGCAAATTCACTAATTGCTCGCCCAACTCGCGCAACTGCTGCAAAGTTACTGGTATAGCATTGATAAAAGCGCGCGAACGCCCATTTGCATCAATGACTCGGCGTAGTAAGACCGAGTGCACTCCAGTAGCAGACTCTATCTCTTCTTTGGCCGCTAAATCATGCTCTACTAACCAGTTCTGCACACTTACCGATACTTCCCACTGCGCAGAAATATCAGCCCGAGATTGACCTTCACGGACCATAGCCGCATCAGCACGCATGCCCAGCAATAGAGAAAGTGCGTCGAGCAAAATAGATTTTCCAGCGCCCGTTTCTCCAGAAAAAACGGTAAAGCCTGCTTCAAAATCTATCTCAAGCGCTGTAACAATCACAAAATTTTGGATCGATAAATGGCTAAGCATAAAAGGTCTTCAGAGAATGAGGTGCATGTAGGTTACTTTTAAAACGCATTTTATAGGCGAGGGGAACGTAATAACGTATCGTCATGCCAACATAATTTTTTGCGCAAAGTCGCATAATAGCTATGGCCAACTGGATGCAGAAAAGGAAGCGTGTAAGCAGAGCGGCTTACTTGGATCGTGTCTGCTACTTGCAAGGCAGTAAAAGACTGCATGTCGAAATTAACATTCACTCCTTCGCCACTTGCAATTTGAATCGCAATTTCCACATCATCAGGCAACACAATGGGGCGATTGGACAAGGCATGCGGAGCAATGGGCACTAGCACCATACCTGATAGTCCAGGATGCAAAATAGGTCCTTGAACCGAGAGTGCATAAGCCGTGGAGCCCGTCGGGGTAGCTACGATCAAACCATCTGAGCGTTGGTTATACATAAAACAGCCATTCACTTCGACACTCAGCTCGATCATGCCAGAAATACTACTGCGGCTCACCACCACATCATTTAATGCTAATGCACTGTAAATAGAACGCCCAGCTCGGATAATCTGCGCTTCTAATAAACGCCGTGTCTCCCATTCATAGGCTCCAGCTAACATTTTTGGGATAATTTCCTGCATCTCAGATAAAGGGATATCGGTCATAAAGCCCAGTTTACCTGCGTGCACTCCGATCAAAGGCACATCGTAACGCGCAAGCTCTCGACCTACGGCAAGCATAGTGCCGTCCCCTCCCAGCACAATAGCTACATCGGCCTCTTTTCCAATTTCACTGAGGGTGAGTATCTTATAAGGCGCTTTTAACACTATCATGCCCAGGTCTTGTGCTGTGTCACGCTCTAACACCACCTGAAATCCATCTTGTGCAATACGCATTGCAAGTTTGGCTAATATGTCTGCCAAAGCGGGCTCGCCCTTTCGCCCAATCAAGGCAACTGTTTTAAATACAAAGGGTGTAGTCATAAAGGATGGGCTATCTAATTAAATGCGATGAAGTAGGCAATAAGTGAGGCGCAATGAACGCATATCTATTCATAAATAGGAATGGAATAATAGTACCTGAGCCTGACTTGAAATCGCTGGATATACGCATTAACTGATGTTATGCAGGTATTCAATAAGACCGTGGTCATCATGTTGGGGAACGTTGCCCACCACCAACCTACCATCCTTTTCTTGTGGTTGGTGAAGGTTTGTAAAGCCTTTTTTTCTGTCGCAAACTATGCTCGACGCCCGTGCTAAAACACTTTTAAAAACATTAATAGAACACTATATCGCGCAAGGTCAGCCCGTTAGTTCCCGCGCAATTTCTCAAGCGTCTGGGCTAGAGGTGAGCTCTGCTACTGTGCGTCATGTAATGGCTGATTTGGAAGCGCTAGGCCTAGTTGCAAGCCCGCATACTTCAGCAGGACGTGTTCCCACATCGCGCGCGTATCGATTGTTTGTCGATACGATGCTTACCACACAATCCTCTAGCCTTGAGCATCAACAGCTGCGTCAGCAACTTGAAAAAACATTACAGCCTAGTGATCCGTCTAAGATTGCCGCTACTGCTGCAAGTGTGCTCTCTAATCTCTCTAAATTTGCAGGCGTAGTGATGACTCCACGGCGCAGCCATGGATTTAAACAGATCGAATTTATGCGCTTATCTGCAAAACGCTTGTTGCTTATTATTGTGACACCGGAAGGAGATGTGCAAAACCGGATTATGACTACGCAAAAGGAATATTCCGCGACACAGCTTGTAGAGGCATCCAATTACATTAATACGCATTATGCAGGCCTTGGGTTTGATCAAGCACGAGATCGCTTGCGCCAAGAATTGGATGCGCTGCGCAGTGATATGACTACGCTTATGCAAGCTGCTGTAACGGCTAGCACTATGGAGTCTGACCCTAGCGAAATGGTTCTTATTTCTGGAGAGCACAAATTACTGGAAATTGCCGATTTGTCTTCTAATATGGATCGTTTGCGTAAATTATTTGGTGTTTTTGAGAAAAAAACGAGCTTATTGCAATTACTAGATGTCTCTAGCCAATCGCCGGGAGTACAGATTTTTATTGGGGGTGAATCAACACTCGTGCCCATTGAAGAAATGAGCATCGTCACGGCGCCCTATCAAATAGATAACCGGATTGTTGGTACTTTAGGCGTAATAGGCCCAACACGTATGGCATACCAACGGATGATTTCAATAGTAGATATCACTGCGAAATGGCTTTCAAATGCATTAAGCCAATAGGGCAGGGCAGAATTGCCCAAAATTAATCACGTTTACGTGAAGCTTTTTTTGTTTTTTGTCGTGGTGGATTTTTCCAGCGCTCCAAGATCATCGCAACCCGCCGTGCATAGGCATCACGTAGTGCTGGAGTCTCTGAGTGGTAGGCACCCACTGCCTTCCAGGTATTGCCATGTTTATTCATTTTCTGGCGCAAATGCCAAGCAGCAATATAAATGCTAGCGCAAGGCTGCATCAGGGTAGCGCTTGAAACCCCGTATTTTGAGAGTCTGGGGAGATGAATAGAGTTGATTTGCATCAAGCCGTAATCCATTGAACCATTATCGTTTTTGCGCAATGCTCCAGGCTGGTAGTTTGATTCCTGCCAAGCAATGGCTCTTAAAACCATTGGGTTCACGTGCTGGTATTGTGCAGCGCTATCAAAGCAGTCTGCATGCGCAGGCGACATACTCAGCGCATAGGCGCTCAGAATGCTCAAGAAAAAAGGGATACAGCCCTTCAGTACCATAGAAAAAAGAATAGAAACTGAGACAAAAATAAAAACACGCCCAAAGCAGAGCTTCGGGCGGGCAACCCATTCAGTAGACCTCTTTCAAAACCCCGTATCGTCGTTATTCCTTCCGGTCAGTACTAAGGAGTGCACTGGCATAAAAGGAATTCCTGGCTACCAGGTTTTGAAAGAGGTCTAATACTTCATTACTTTGCATTCACAGCATCTTTAAATGCTTTACCTGCTGTGAACTTGACTGTGCGTGCTGCTGCAATGTTGATCGGCTCACCAGTTTTTGGATTGCGACCCGTGCGTGCTGCACGCTCACCTGCACCGAAACTGCCAAACCCGATCAATTGGATCGTATCGCCTGCAGCTACAGCGTTTTTGATGGTATGCAGCAATGCATCCAAAACTTTATTTACACTTGCTTTGCTAGTTTCTACTTCTTCAGAGACTAAATCGATCAATTCTTGCTTATTCATGAACAGTCCTTTCCCGGTTAAATTAAAACAATAGTTAAGAGGTGCCGTTAGATAGCTAAAAAGGCTTCGTCTAAAAGAGCGCTTTAGATACCTACCAAACGAAAGCCCCTAGAATTTTTGAAATCAACTTCCTGGAATATTGCATTTTTATAGGGAACGACCAGAGTCCAGAAGAACCTTTTAATTCCAGGGTCTGCGCATTCTAAGCGAACTAGCGCGTTTGGCTAGAGCCTTTTTCATTAAAACTGCTTACTGACACACTTTGTAATAAAAAAAGTGCTTTACTGTTGCAAAAAAGCACCTACTACCTACCAAATTCTATCCATACAGCCTGCATAAGTGCGCACACAGCCATGTTGTACCTCACTCAGCCTTACGCTTGCACACACACAATCTACTGAAAATGACCATTGCTACACAAAATAATGCCTGTAATGCGCAGGTAATTCCAGCAAAACGTGCTTTTCATATAAATGGCACCCCTTATTCCCCTCTCTTCAACGACATCTATCACAGTGCACAAGGGGCTTTTGAGCAGGCGCAGCATGTGTTTATTCAAGGCAATGATCTAACCAGGCGTTGGATGCACCATCCAAGTAGAAGTTTCGTCATTGTAGAAACAGGATTTGGTTTAGGGGTAAATTTTTTAGCCACTTGGATGGCTTGGAAACAAGCCTCTCATAGCAACACGCGTCTACATTTTGTGTCAATTGAGAAGCATCCATTTACACAATCTGACCTGTATGAACTGCTTTTAAGCATCTCGCCATCGAGTTTACGACCCCTTATTGAAGATTTATGTAGCCAATGGCCAGTACTCACGCCAGGGCTACATCGTTTGGAGTTTGATAAAGGACAAGTCGTTTTAACATTATGTCTAGGGGATGTGCGCGCCATTTTGCCTCAATTGCAGTTACAAGCCGATGCCTTTTATCTAGATGGATTTTCTCCAGACAAAAACCCCGATATGTGGGAGCCTGAGGTGGGACGGGCAATTGCACGGTTAGCAGTGAAAGGAGCCACTTTGGCAACATATACCGTGGCTAGCAAAGTACGTAAAACGCTAACACAAGCAGGCTTCGAAGTGCATCAGGTGCCTGGCTTTAGTACCAAGCGCACTATGCTGGTTGGACAGTATGCTCCACGTTGGCAGAAACCACGCCACTCTTCTATAAAACCTCCATCCTATGCGCCCAGCGAACGACACGCTTTAGTAATTGGCGCAGGAATAGCTGGATGCGCGATTACCCATACACTTTCACAACGTGGCTGGGAAATATCGTTGCTCGACCAATGTAAGCATGCAGCGCAACAGACCTCTGGCATTTCGTTAGGACTATTTCATCCGGCCATCACGCAAGATAACAGTCTCTTTGCACGCGCCACCCGAGCAGGTTTTTTATTTGCTCTACAGCATTTTAAAAAACTCTCTGCCGCTAGTACTAGAAGCCATGAAATATGGAGGGCAACCGGCCTAGTCAAAATTGCAAAAAATGAAGAAGAAGTCAATCGCTTGCACACACTGGCACAACAATTTGCCTATCCAAAGAATTTCGCTATACCGGTTAGTGCGCAAAAAGCCAGTGAGCTAGCAGGCACGACCATCCCTCGAGGTGGATGGTATTTCCCGGAAGCCGGGTGGGTAAACCCTTCCTCCTTATGTTTAGAGCAACTCACACAAGCAGGACCCAATCTAAAAACCTATTTTGAAAAACGGGTAGCTCAACTTATTTGGCATTCAAACAGGTGGCATGCTTTAGATGAGGCTGGATGCGTTATTGCCCATGCTCCCATTGCCATTTTAGCTAGCGCACAAGGCACTTCTAGCCTTTTAAAAGAGCTAAATACACACCTGCCTCTCACGCAAAATATACGTGGCCAGATCTCCACCATAGCTTGCCCTCCATGGCATCAATTAAACCTACCTATTATTGGAGATGGTTACATAACGCCATTGCTGAATACAGAGGGGCTGTGCAAAGAACTGCTTATTGGAGCTAGCTATGACCGTGAAAATTCAAACACGCAACCCGATTTATCCAGTTATCACGGCAACCTAGCGCATCTTGCTGAGCTTTTACCTGATTTGATGCACTCCAAAAGTAATGGAGCAGATCAAAGTAACGTTTTGCAACGCCCTGCACACGAAGCCCGTTTATTACACGAGCAAGTTGGTTTTCGCTGTGCCAGCGTAGATCGTCTACCTTTGCTAGGAGCTGTTTTCCAGCAAGAAGCATGGCATCCCTCCCAGGCATCTAATGCAGGGGCGCATCTTACTGATTTCCCACGATTTCCAGGTTTATTCGGTGCTTGGGCGTATGGCTCACGCGGTTTGATATGGGCAACATTAGCCGCTGAACTCATTGCATCTGAACTTGAAGGAGAGCCTTTACCTATAGAACGTTCTATAACTTCTGCATTTGATCCAGCACGATTTTTTCTCAGACAATTCCGCCGTACCTCCACCGTATAAAAAGAGGCTGAAATGCTTTTACATTGCTTTTTTTCTTGATCACTCTAGCAACCAAAAGAAAAGAAAAGCACGGTAGGTTGGTGGTCAGGGCGATCGCGCTATGTGTCCTGTCTGAGAAAGAGCAGGTGCTCACGATACGT
>JASSUD010000104.1:0-5656 GCA_031963225.1 Mycoavidus cysteinexigens | reverse complement strand
CAAACAAGAGCAAATCGAAAAGCATGACAGCACCTTATTATTTCACGGTGGAATGTCAGTAAATTACAACATGTGCTTCGGTCGGCAGCGGGAGATCCCACCGCACGAGCATTCCCTCAAGGGTCCGGTTTGACAATGAAGTGTCACGCCGACTGTTCCGACGAAGAAGCTCTACGCGGGGTTTCTCCAGATAAACCAGCGTTACCTCGGCGTGGTATGCGAACAGCAGATCCAGCGTTTTCTTGCGCATCAATGCAGAGAGGTTCGTGGCATTCCAGACGAATGCCTTTTTCCGCCGCAGCAAATCTTTTGCCTTGTCGATTGCGAGATGCGCCACCAGTCCCTCATTCTTTCCATGGCGTAATCCCAGCTCCTCCCGAGTACCGTCAAATGAAACGACAGGCAGGTCGGGATGGTGCTGGTTAATCCAAGTGCTCTTGCCAGAAGCTGGCAGCCCAGACATCACGATAACTTTCGCGCCCGGCTCCTGAAACAGCCTGTATTCAGGATGAACGTCTGCGCCGCGAAAGTAGCTGATTGCCGTATGAGTGTCCGCGAAGTCACGTGGCCGTCCGTAGCAGTTTTCCTCTCGCGCAAGCTCTCTGAACAGTTCGATATTGTCGAGCACCCGCTGCATGTCCTGACAGATCCGGCCACGCATGTCGGCTTCTGCCAGCATGGCGAGTAACCGGATATCCAGTTGCCACGAGAGTTCGCGAACGATGAACTCAGGGGATCCCCGACGCGAACCGTCCATCGCAAAGAACGGCACCTGGTGAACACTGATAAGGCGGCAGATGGCTTCGCGGACATCGAACGGGACGCCGATATCCCACAGGGCAATGCGCGCATCGATCGAGCCTTTTCGGGAATGCCCCGGCTGGCCAATCGTACCCGTTACGGGATCGATGACCGTGGTGCTGTACTTGGCGATGTCGTGCAGCAGCGCTGCGAAGAAGACCACCTCCTGGTCAGCCCTCGGCGCGGCCTGGTACTCAGCCATTGCCAGCAGCTCTTCCACGACCATCATCGTGTGCGTCCATACATCGCCCTCGCCGTGATGTTTTGGCTCCTGAGGCGTTGTTTTCGCGAACTTCAGCGCGGGAAATACCTCCAGGCACGCCTGAAAATCCGGCGATTGACCCGGTGCAGGCACAAGTGTCTGCAATTGTTCGTACTTCATAGCCACTCCTTTCGCAGCAGAAAGCCCAGTTTTCCAACCTACCCGAGCGCGCGTCGCATCCCGATATCATCGACGAGCGGCCCAGCGATAAGTATTCCGTCCTGCCGCACAGTGTTCGCCCACTTGTCGTAGATCGTGGCTCGGTCAAAGCCTGGTGGGAGAGTGATTGTCCTGATGCAGGCCGAGCGCCGAACCTCTTCGACACTCAGCTCTGCCTCTACCGGCAAGGTCACATTACGTATGCGTTGCCATTAAGCATCTCCCAGGAGAGCGTCAATTGCGGCGCGTAGAGGTCGACCTCTGGCAATAATAGATTCGGTATAAACGGCTGCTCGGAATGGTGTTTTTCCGACTCAGTGATGGCCTGCACGAAATCCTTGCGCACCCACTTAAACCGGCCAACTGTCTTGCCGTCATCTTCGACTTTGATATACAGCCCTTCCGAGAGATCCGACTTGTCACACTGCTTCCAGGCCAGATCCAGGTTCAGGCCTTCCCGTTTCACCGTGCGTTCGAAGGCTGCGCGCCAACTGCTTGTCTTGGCTAGGGAAGGCTTGAGCATTCCCGTCAGCTCCTTGAGCTTCGCTGGCGCAGTACCCGCGTAGAGCACCGGCACCGACATCACAGGGCCGTTGACCAACAACTGGTGGCGTGCCTGTGTCGAAAGGAATTCGCCTGTCGCGCGGTCAAGCACATCGAACTCAAAGAAGTGATGTGGAAGCGCATCGTAGAACACGCAGTGCTTCTTGCTCATTACCTCGCCATACATCACATAGCGGTCTTCCAGTCGCTCAAGCAGCCATCCTTCGTGAGCGGCAGCCCATGCCTTGACGAAGCTGAACTGCCGTTCCCGACCGCAACCAACCAGATAGTGACCACGGGACTGCAGGAGCAATTCGCCGGCGGCACTAAAGCTGATGCCCATATTGCCGCCATCGAGCTTTTCCTCGACAACGATGTAGCGTCCGCTCAGTGTGCTGTACGGAACATGTTCATAGCCTTCATCGCCATCCTGCAGGCGAGAGCCTTCCAGGTGCGGCGTGCGAGGGTAACGAAACAGATCAAGCGATTGCGCATAGACGCGAAAATCCAGCGTCATGGTCTTTCTCCAGGCAAACGGGGAAAAGGCCGACGATGCGGAATTACGGAAGGGGAGAAGCGAGGGGTTGGTGTAAAGCGCGCTCCCGGAACCGCGCCTGCAAATAATTAGCCCATCTCAAGACGACACGGAGTCGATCGATATGGACAAGCAGGCTACCGCGCGATACCAGGAAGGTAGTCGTCGGCGTATCAGGCGATTTGACGAATTGCTACGGACACTTTTTTCACCAATCTGATGAGGGTTTGAGAATTCAGGCGGAAGGATCTTACTGTGAGGCCTTCGATCTTGTCAAGATCCATGCTGGGCTTTTGGGAGCGGCGCGTGGCGGGTGTCGAAGAAGCGCCAGCAGAGGCGGCACGCTGGTTTGTGGAACATTACCCAGGGCTGACTCAGCTCAGTGATAAGCTCCCCCTGTGTCCAATGGGACTTGGTATTTGCTGGGCCACACCCTTTTTAGGTGCAGTAGTTTTTGGAAGTAGCCCTCGGCCTTGCTGACATAGATGTTCGCGGGGCATTTTTTCTATGCAATGCTCAGGCCAATAACGGATATTGCTGTCTTTTATGTCAGGTGTAAGATCTTCGATTTCTTGGCAATAATATTCCTCCTATTCAGATTCACATTCGCAGCCTGTCTCACATAAAAAAGCTGCATATGGTGCGCGCGTCTGCAGCTTGTCCTGATGTTGCAAGCAAAGAGCAGAAGCTCTTCTGCGTAGCGCATTAGTAAAAAATGATGCACTACTAGCAGAAGCACAAGAGCTGGAAGAGATCACAGATTTCTATTTGCTTGCCGCCTCTGCCAATAATAATCCGTGCATGGCACATTTAGGCAATTTGTTTTTAAGGCGCAGAAGGACGTGTCAGAAAGATGAACTTATAGCGACGAAATAGACGTTTGTCTTGATAGGTCACGACCAAGAAATACCCATACAATCGATCTTTTTGGCCGAAAGCTCAGTCGGCAATATGCAGTTATTACTCAGGTTATATGCTTCATTGTTAGTGCTAACTTATTATAGTTTTATGTTAGAGTAATATCCATTTAATTTAATACAGTGATTATTTCAAATATGGATTTAGCGAGAGTGGTATGCTGTCGCAGCTCCATGGTAAAGGAAGAAATAAAATGTTCGAACCAATCCAAGCAATATCAGTATTTCCACCAGGATGGCCGCCACATTACGACGAATTTCAGGATGCTTCACTAAAACGAGAACTAGATGCTCTAAAGAATTCTAAATCACTAAATGCTCTAGAGAATTTTGCATCAATAGAAAGAGCTAAGATAGAAATAGAACAATTGCTAAACTCACCAAAAATCAAATTAGAAGTAACATCGGTATTTGGAAATTTTCTTGAAGAAATCCAAAACTTCCAAAAATACAAAAATGTCCCTAAAGAAATTCCAGATTTATCAAAATACAAAAATGTTCATAAAGAAATTACAGACTTACCAGAATACAAAAATTTTGCTAAAGAAATTTCAAACTTACCAAAATACAAAAATGTTCCTAAAAGAATTCTAGTAACTGAGCAGAATGCGGGCAGCAATTTTAATATCGTGAGCTTTTTTAGCAGCCTGGCAAAAAAAATCCAACAATGGATTCAATCAATCTTTTCTAAAGGTTGGTCCTACCCCCCAAAACGGTCCGGAAATTGGGGTACGGTCAAGTCCTCATTGCTAGATACTTTTCCGTCTAAATTTTTGAGGCCACTTCATATTTTTAGGCGTAGTAGTTTTTGGAAGTAGCTCTCGGCCCTGCTGACATAGATGTTCGCGGGGCATTTTTTATGCAATGTTCAGGTCAATATCGGGTATTTATGTCTTTTATGTCAGGTGTAAGATCTTCGGCGTCTTGGTAATAATATTCATCCTATTTAGATTCACATTCGCAGCCTGTCTCACGCAAAAGGAGCTGCATATGACGCGTGTGTCTGCAGCTTGTGCTGCTGCTCACCTCCTGTTGCAAGCAAAGAGTCTTGTGTGTTGTCGAGCCCAGTCAGTATACGTGGTGGTACATCGTCTTGGATCACGATCAATGAGGCGATGAGTAGTGAAGGAACACGGTGAAACAAGAGCAGAAGCTCTTCTGCGCAGCGCATTGGTACAAAATGACGCACTACTAGCAGAAGCACAAGAGCTTGAAGAGATCGCAGATTTCTATTTGCTTGCCGCCTCTGCCAATAATGATCCATGCATGGATCATTTTTAGACAATGCTACTCCGTCATCTTCTGAATATCTGCTTTTTTACGCTACCTTCTGCGAAGCATCGCATCCGAGCGCCCATCATTGGACACCATGCAACGTAAGGCAATCAACGCTTAATGTCGCGGGAAAATTTCATCGATAGTTTGTGCGATAGCGGCTTGGGCAATCTGCCAGCGAAAAATCTAATGAGCATGTATATCAATCGCTCAGCTGACTTTATCATTGCCAGGTAAAATATCAATTTTAGTTAATGGCAAGACGAATTTACTATCCTTATTTAATTACTTAATACAAAATGTCAATAGACTCTAGTAATTTAGAACAAATCATTAAAGATAAGTGTCGGAAGTTTCTTAATGAAAAATCTGAGGAAAAAAATGGCCGTCCATTGAAATATTTTAATGATGAAATACTCAGCAGAGTAATCCACTGGCTCGTATACGAGAGTGAATTAAATAGAATAATCTGTAACTTTGTTGGAATTACAGAGGATACCGGCATTTCTGTTAATGAGAAATTTCATGACCTAATAGAAATAACGGTTTATTTGAATGGTATAGAGCCAGAGTTTGGCGCGCTATTACATGCATCAACTATCATTAATATTCCACATGCTGAACTTTATTTTAGCCATCCCTGCCTTCCAAAAAACGTACAAGAAATAGAATGCAGAATTGCAGATGAGTATTTAGATCAATTAATGGACAAGCATATTCCAAAAGGCTTGTATAAATATTCCAGCTTATTTCAAGAGATGAAGCCCACTCTACTCGATATAGATGATGTCAGGGCCACACAATGTAAGGACTTTGAATTCCCAGAGCGGCAACGTGCCTTTATAGGTTTTCGTAGAGATGAAGTCAGTGATTTTATTAAAGCGCGTATCACTGAGTTTATCAATGACGCCTCACAAGGTATTTTACAAATCAACGATCAACGTTTTTTAGAAGAATCCAAGGGTTTCCTCAACCTGGAAACTAATCTCATAGAAATGTGTGAAGGGATCAGATTATATAAATTACCATCCGTAGACTATAGTAAAGAATATGCGCTAATAGAAAAAATATGTGCAAGATGGCAAATCAGTGGTAAGGAGTATGAGGATTTTATGACAAGTTGTACCAGCGCTGAATTGTCACCCGATAACTATTTAGAGCTAT
>JASSUD010000103.1:0-5805 GCA_031963225.1 Mycoavidus cysteinexigens | reverse complement strand
GCTCCAAGAGTCGTGTATTGACCGGGCTTAAGCCTTGCACTTCCCAGATAGAGGCATCTGCCACGTTAAGTGCAGCGTGTGTTGAACTCCAGCACAAGCGCATCTGACGGCTACCTTCTGCTTCCATCACCTGCCATACACGAATCGATGTATCTGCACTACCAGCTACTAAGTACTGGCCGTTGGAGGTAATCTTCCAGGCAAGACTAGTGACACCTCCATTGAAATCTCGAATCACAGCCACACACTGTCCTGACGCCGCATCCCACAGCCGTACCGTCTCATCTCTACTCCCCGATGCGATCTGCTGACCATTCGGCGAATACACCACGCTATGAACGATGGAGGTATGCCCTAGTAAGGTGTGCGCGAGGGCTCCGGTTTGCACGTCCCACAGCCGCACCGTATTATCCCAACTGCCCGAGGCGATCTGCCGGCCGCTGGGCGAATACACCACGCTAGTAACAGAGGAGGTATGCCCTTGCAAGGTGTGCGCGAGGGCCCCAGTTTGCGCGTCCCACAGCCGTACCGTACGGTCCATACTACCCGAGGCGATCTGCCGGCCGCTGGGCGAATACGTCACGCTCCGAACAGCGTCTGTATGCCTTTGTAAGGTGTGCGCGAGGACCCCGGTTTGCGCGTCCCACAGCCGCACTGTCTTGTCACCACTACCTGATGCGATCTGCTGGCCGCTAGGCGAATACGCCACGCTCCTAACATCGGAGGTATGCCCTTGTAAGGTGTGCGCGAGAGCCCTGGTTTGTGCGTCCCACAGCCGCACCGTCTGATCAAAACTGCCCGAGGCGATCTGCTGGCCGCTGGGCGAATACACCACGCTAATAACATAGCCGGTATGCCCTTGTAAGGTGTGCGCGAGAGCCCCAGTTTGTGCGTCCCACAGCCGCACTGTATGGTCATAACTGCCCGAGGCGATCTGCTGACCGTTCGGCGAATACACTACGCTACTAAGCACGTGAGTATGGCCCAATAATGTGGCAGTAAGTGCTCCAGAGGCTGCGTTCCACAGTCGCACCGTACCATCATAACTTCCCGACGCGATCTGCTCACCGTTCGGCGCATACACCACGTTATAAACCCGGTTAGTATGGCCAATGACTTTATAGCTAGGCTGAACAAAGCGCGCACTCCACAGTCGCACCGTATTATCCCAGCCCCCTGAAGCGATCTGCTCACCGTTCGGCGAATACACCACGCTATGAATTCGGTTAGTATGTCCCTTTAACGTGTCGGTAAGCGCCCCTGAGGCCGCATTCCACAGCCGCACCGTCTTATCTCCACTCCCCGATGCGATCTGCTCACCATTTGGCGAATACACGACGCTATGAACCCAGTCAGTATGGCCCGCCAATGTGCGGATAGGTTCGCCAGAGTCTATATCCCACACCTGCACCGTACCATCATAACTTCCCGATGCGATCTGCTGAACGTTCGGTGAATACACCACGCTAGTCACAACGTCAGTATGGCCCGGTAATGTGGCATTCAGCGCGCCAGAGGCCGCATCCCATAATCGCACCGTATGATCCTGGCTCCCCGATGCGATCTGCTCACCGTTCGGTGAATACACCACGCTAGTCACATAGCCAGTATGGCCCGTTAATGTGGCGGTAAGAGCTCCAGAGACTGTATCCCATAGCCGCACCATATGATCATCACTCCCCGAAGCGATCTGCTGACCATTGGGTGAATAGGCCACGCTACTCACCAAGCTAGTGTGCTCCTTTAAAGTCGCAGTAAGCGCCCCTGAGTATGCATCCCACAGCCGCACTGTTTCGTCATGACTCGCCGAGGCGATCTGCTGACCGTTCGGCGAATACACCACGCTAGTCACCCAATCCGTATGGCCCGTTAACGTGCCGATTTTCTCCCAGCTCTGCGTGTTATAGAGATGGATGTTGCCGTTATAGAGTCCTACAGCACAGGTTTGTCCATCTGGGGAATACATGCAGGCACCGACCTCTCTCTCTTCCTGGATAAAAGGCCACTCCCCAAACTGCGCCCCCTCCATCTTGGCACCCCGTAAATCTGCCTCACGTAGCCAGATAGTACGAAGAGAAGTATGACGTAGATCTGCGCCTTGCAACTGGGCTTTATCAAATACCCCAAAACTTAAATCCGCACCGGGAACGCGTATCCTCCGTAAATCCGCCTCCCTAAACGACACACTGGCTCGCACCAAGATCGTAATGGCATTGGCTGCGCCTATTGTTACCGGTGCATTTGGAGCTTTTGATGCTTCTACCCATGCGTGCAGATGTGTTGCAAAGGCAGGGTACTGCTTCACCCATTCAGCTAAAACGTCCAGTACAGCCGGATCGTTCACTAAATTCCGTGTATTGAATAATGCAGTTTCTTTCACCGCCTGCGCCTGCTGACTCTGTTCCCACAATACACGCGCTATTTGAGCAATATCATCGCCACCTGGCAAAAGAGTCAACCTTCTTTGCATTTCGACTTTGCGTGTCAGACTAACTGAATCCGTACACTTGGCAAAATATTCCAATGCGCGCGCATAGCGCTCACGCACAACATCCACATCAAAGTTTTCTTGACGGTGCAAAAGTTCGGCTTGTTTCTGATAGACCTGCCCCAGTAATGGTCGGGCTTCTGCTTCTTTTTTAGCAGGCACGCCATCCTTTAGCGCGGCTTTGGCAGTATGGAGGCTGCTTTGTGCTTGCTCAAATTCTCGATGGTTTTGATGGTTCTCCGCTTGTTCTAATGCGGCTTTACCGCGTTCAAGTGCTGTAGCAGGGGATGGCGTTAATTCAGTTACTCGAGCAGAAAAGGGTGCAAGCATGGGAAGTTCTTTTTGTTATGAGTGGGAAATCAGACGGGGTATGAGAGGGCTGTACAATGCAACAACAGGCTGTGCGGCGTATAAAGGTATGCGCTCTTATAGAGATTTATCCGCCATATAGTAATCGACTTAATGCAGAGCAGACTATGCTGGCTACAGATAAATCCAATAATGCATATAGAACATGCCGTAACGCACTGAAATATTTGTAAGATTATTCTGGTTTTAAAAGTAGTCACGCACCTGTTTTTAACTGGAAATCTAATCTATCCAAGCGCGTTTGAGGTATCTGAATGGCACACTGAGAGAGGAAGTTTTTAGGTTTGAAACAAGGTAATGGTGCCCCCATCACTCAAAAATGCCTGGCGACTTTCTTTTTTATTCCATCAGGCCGCATGAAAGGGTAGATTCACCTTTACTCATTAACCTCTATCTCAACGAAGTAGACAGTTTAAAAAAAGATCATCCCAACATGGATTCAGAACCACCTTTTTAATACAACGTACTCACGTACTTGACTACACAGGGTAAAAAAAGTGTGTGGGATTGCAATTAAGAGCATGAATGCGCGAGCACATAGATGCTGGATAGTGTGCGCCCAAGACAGCAGGCGTATGCGCACTTTAGGGGAAGGTATTGTCTTTGGCTTGACTATATGAGGTTGCACGTTACTGGGCGGTAACGCATTTGAAATAGCGGGTGATACGGGCTTTGTCGAGGCTTTTTGCTGAGGCAAATGGCTGCGCACGATGCGCATGATTTCAGCGCCATACCGAGATACATCCTGATCCGTGCCTGTTAAGTGAAGTCCTTGTATATCGGTTCCATGTTCGAGTAAAAATTGAAACATCGGAAGATTGTTTTCTTCTGCGGCGCACTGTAAAGGCGTATATCGGTATTCATTCGCTACCTGAATCCATTTTCTGTATGTATCGTCACGAATCAAAAAGCGAGCAAGCCATAGAGAGGACTCAGGATCTTTGGCATAACACGCTATATGCCAAAAGGTATTGTTATCCTGCAATTTCCTATTTATTTCAATAGGAACTCCATTGTCCGCATATTGGCGCATCAGCAAAATAATAATGTCAATTTTATTTATGGTTTCTTGATATTTTTCACTGTTTTTTGAAGACTCAAAAAGAGAGTTGGGAAAAAGTGATTCAATTGCTGTGTCTAAAACAGTGTTGCCGAATAAGTCTAATTCCCTCAAGTCCACTCCTGTATTTAAAAGAAGTTTCACGATGAGTAGGTCGCTATTAAGAACAGCCCTTTTAAGCATACTTGCACTAGGCTGATTTTGTGTATCTGTATCCAATAGATATTGAACTAATGCCGCATTTTCGTTACTAACAGCTTCCCGTAAAACACCTTGATAGGGATTCATTTCATAATGCAATTGATATATGGACATATATTCAGAGACCATTTGAAAAACACCTAGATCCTTATGTTTTGCAATCTCTTTCAGTAAATCATATGGAGTGCTTTCTTGTGCGGGAACCCAGCGTAGGCAAGCAATAATGCGCTCTGGCTTTTCGCAAAGCCATTCCAAAAAGCGCTTTTGGACCTCTTTGCTGCGTGGTATATCGTTTGGAAGAAACAGCGTCCTGCTGATAATACCGGCACGCATACAATCTTCTATCGTGATAGTAGTGAGGGGTTTTTTTCTTAAGTCCAATCCATAAATAATTTGTCGTAGGGTTTTACATCCATATTTTTGTGCGTCATGGAAAAAAGACTGCAGTTGTTCCATTTCATCAGGCTGGCTTATTCTTTTGCATTCCCGCTTAGCAGGCAAACTACATGCTTTATAAAGCGCAGGCCATGCTTCTGGTAACACTTCTCCTTTTTTGTATTCGGCTATATCTAACATCTTATGTGTTTTTACAGCCAATAACAGATATGAAAGAATGTGAAGCGCTATTTCAGGAGGTAAATTATTGCAGGCAGCCAACCACCACTCTTCGGTTTGGAGAAGGGCATTTTTTTCTGTTTCATCTTGAGGAGGCAGAGGCACCTCCGCCGGATTTTGAGGCTCTATGAGACTGACTTTATTGACAATCGAGCTTCCTTGCAGGTGAACAGAAGGGCTCATGGTCGATCCATATTATTTTTTGAATACGCAAAAAGAAGATAACTGCGAACAACAGGTCCTAGCCGGATACATAAAATAATCTTTTGATCTTATGGTGTGCGGTAGTAGACCTTCTACCCCGTGATAGGGCGTAGCAATCTGTACTTTTATTACTTTGTTTATAGATCGAGGGATTTGGAATCGGTGATTGAGCTGATAACGGATCCAAATTGGACCGTTAGCGGCTGATGGGACGGCTTTATATCAATGCATTTCTAACATGAAGATGAAGCGTTCTGCTACTTGCCATAGGCTATAGCGCTTTTGCTTTTTTGTCTTGGTGATCCCAATTCTTCACATACCAGGATTTGGAGGATATATGCCTTTACCTATAGCCGGAATTGGCACCATGATGTTGATATCCCAAATGGGGGCGGCCTCTACGGCCGCAGCCACCACCACTGGATTTAGCACAGCAGCTACTACAGGAATCGCAGGAGCTACTGCGGTCGGTTGTTTGATAATCCGTGAGGGAGTAGTGCGTTTAAGAGATAGGTTCAGGGCAGGAGACGAGCCTGAGACCCTTCATAATGGACCAGAATCACCTCAGAATGCGCCTGAAGGTGCGCCGCAGATAGCTGAAGTGGCGGTTGAGGAGGAGCGGGAAATAAGCGAGAAAGTGGCGCACAGTAGCACGCAGGGACTTCAAGAAACGGTTAAGCAAGAACCTGAGGTGCTCGAGAAAGTCACTGAGAGTGAGGTTCAATCGCTTAAAAGTAAAGCGGAAAGCAAAACGCAGACGCTTGGAAAGACGGTTGAGCGTGAAAGCACTCCACCGCTTGAGGGAATGGATGAGAAAAATAACGATCCAGCCCAAGCTCCAGCAGGGGCGTTTAAAGAAAAAATAGAA
>JASSUD010000102.1:0-5868 GCA_031963225.1 Mycoavidus cysteinexigens | reverse complement strand
TCTGCTGGCCGCTGGGCGAATACACCACACTCTCAACCGAGGAGGTATGCCCTCGTAAGATGTGCGCGAGGGCCCCGGTTTGCGTGTCCCACAACCGCACCGTCTGGTCATAACTGCCCGACGCGATCTGCTGACCGCTCGGCGAATACACCACGCTACTAACATATGAGGTATGCCCTTGTAAGGCGCACGCGAGGGCCCCGGTTTGCGTGTCCCACAGCCGCACCATTTGGTCCGAACCGCCCGAGGCGATCTGCTGGCCGCTCGGCGAATACACCACGCTATAAACAGAGTTGGTATTTCCTTGTAAGGTGCTCGCGAGGGCCCCAGTTTGCGCGTCCCACAGCCGCACCGTCTGGTCATAACTGCCCGACGCGATCTGCTCGCCTCTGGGAGAATACGCCACGCTCCAAACAGAGTCGGTATGCCCTTGTAAGGTGTGCGCGAGGGTACCGGTTTGCGCGTCCCACAGCCGAACTGTATGGTCGCGACTAGCAGAGGCGATCTGCTGGCCGCTTGGCGAATACACCACGCTAATAACAGAGTCAGTATGCCCTTGTAAGGCGTGGATTTTTTCCCAACTCGAAGTCGAATACACGCTGATGGTGCCATTTTCAAGACCAATCGCACATGTTTTCCCATCCGGTGAATACGTGCAGGACCGCACCGCGCTCTTTTCTTGGAGAGTTGGCCATTCGCCAAATCGCACGCCAGCCATCTGCGCACCTTTTAGATTAGCGTTGCGCAACCAACTCTTACGAAGATTCACTTTTCTTAAATCCGCACCTTGCAATTGCGCAGAATCAAATACCCCTTGACTCAGATCCGCTCCTGGAATCTGTATCTGTTGCAGATCCGCTCCGTTAAACTGAATCCCGGCTCTAACTAATATCGTGATCGCATTGGCTGCGGCCTTGCGTACGGTGGGGTCCGTTTTGGAGCGCTCGATGATCGCTAAAAGCTGTTCTTTAAAGGCGGGCTCTTGCACAACGCGCTCGGTCAACCATCGCACCACACCTAAATCGCTAAGCCAATGCGTGGGGGTTAACACTACGTCTAGCAGCGTTAGAGGGCGCAGCACCGGTTCATTTTCAAAACTATAGACGGAAGCATCACTACCACGACGAGGGCGGGTATTAGGTGCGATACACGCATCGAAAGAGTCGAATAGCGCGCGTACCACGCAATATTCCAGCAGGGATTTATGCATAAAGCGGTATTGATTGCCGTTCCGGTTCAAGGGCCAGGCTTCGCGCAGCAATTGCTTTTCTTCTTCCATGCCAAAAAAGGCGCCCTTCCAATTTCCTTTGTCCTTGCGCAAAGAGTACTCCACCACCGGCCTACCTGCATTTTCGGTGTACAACTGCACCGCTAAGTCTTGTACAAATGCGATACCATGCGCGGCAAAGTCATCATCAGACAATGCTCTAAAAATCTCTTTTTTAGTGGTGGTTAAATCTTGGGTGCTTAAGCGCTGTTGATTGCGCTCAAACCAGCGTCGGATGAAATGCGCATACAGGTCCAGGCGCAATTGCACCGTACTGCGCGATTTCCCCGCATTGTCGAGGTACGGTAGCGCTTCGAGTACCACTTGCAGTAAAAAAGGGTTGCTCACCAAGTCTTTTAAATGCGGTTGCTCCAGCGCTTCTTGATAGCGTTGTGACGCCCATCCCATTTGGTTATGCGCCACATATTTCTGTAGATAGCGATTCCGCTCGGTTTCTGAAAATGGCTCCATCGCCACTTCTTGAAAGAACGTGTCCTCGCCCTGCAGATGCGGATTCGGTTGAAAACGGCTTCGATAGTCGCGGCCCAGATATTCGCTGCGACAACTGATGACCATCCGACCCTGCCAACCGTCGGACTGGTTGATCCGATTACTCAGATACAGATTCTGTGTTTGTCGAATCTCATCATAACCGTCCAAAATAAAGACGAAATTTTGTTTTTCTTTCTTTAAGGTCTGAATCTGAAATTCGGACAGCCCTTTTTTCTTTAATGCTTTCGCAATGAGGTCGTGCTCAGGTTTTTCAATACTCGCTAAAGCGATAAACAGCGGAATCGCATCCTGTTCTTTTCTTTTTTCCCATAATTGCTTTTCAAGCACACGGTTTAACGTGGATTTGCCAGCCCCGGAGTCCCCGGTTAACAGCACCACGTGTTTATCATTGATAAGCGCTTTAACTTTGGATAAAAGGTCAAACGTCTCGGATTTCCCCTCTAGGCTTGCTGTGCCACGCGGTTCCACATATAGCAGTTGGGTTTGCTTAAACGCCTCATCTTGCTTCAGTGCAGCGAAATACTGTGCCTCTAGCATGGTCCGAGGATCCGCATTCAGCACCCATAGTTGCTGGTGATGTTGCTGCACGGTGGAGGCCAGCTGACTGTGCAATGCAGTGCGGATGTCGTCGAAGATGTGGTCTATCTGCTGAGCAAACTCCAGGGGGCCAAGTGGAGACTCTTTTTTTAAGCGCGCGATGAAATGGCCATGCCCATCCCAAAATTTGTCCAAAAACGTTTTGGCTTCATCACTGCTTACTAGCAACCGTTCAATCAGCTTAAAGAGCACCCCGTGCCGACTTTGGTTCAAAGACACTGGTTGGCCCGCTTGCGCTTGTGCGTCAAAGCGCAGGCAATCTTCCATCCGAACGGTCGTCGCTGAAATAAATTTCGCCAGACATTGGTCATAGCTCCCTGGTGTTAATGAAACCGGAATAATGCCGTGATCTTTCCGATACTCTGCCCGGATTTGCAAAAAGGCCATTTCCGCCAGCACATGATGGAACCCGGCTTTGTATTCCGGCTCTTGTGAAAATTTCCTGACCACCTCACGGATAGCTGCAGTGTCCTTTTGCTCACAGTCACGGCGATAGGCCTCTCGAAGTTCTCGATAAAAGCTTTGATAATGCGACCATTTTAGGTAGCTTCCTAATACCTCAGAGCAACAGACGACCACCTTATTGACCAGCTTTACATCCTCTCTTAACTGCGTGGGCAGCAAACACAGCTGATTCGTTACAATATCTTCGAGCTTGCCATCCTGTTTCAGTGCTTCTGGCGAGCCGGAATACTTTTTCCCCATCGGCGTTTGATCTGAGTACAGATTGACTTGGATTTTGGAGAGAGTATGGATGAAATATTTAGAGGTAGTAGCCTCAGCCCGTCCGTGAACAGGATTGTCATGGGCATACACCAAAAACAGGCTAGGTTTATTGGACACCTCTAAGGAGCCCAACGTGGATAACGCCCTTTCAAACAGATAATCGACCAGCTCGCTTTTTTGTTGGGCAGACAGGGAGGCAGAGGGGGCTGTCTGCGCCAACGTCGACGCATTACTCACAGATTGCAGCGCGGGTGGAAAAATAGATCCAGGATGCTTTTCCTCATAGCCCCAGGTTTGGGCTTTTTTATAGCTCGCTTGCGCTTTGTGCTCTTTGCCCAACTTATTCAGGAGTTCGGCTCGCTCAAAATAGACTTCTGCAATGCGTTGTCGCAGCGCTTCATCATCGGCTGTCTGCGGCGTGCTGGCTCGGCTTAACGCACCTTTTACCTCCGATAACTGAGGAACCAATTGGCGTGCATCCGCGATATTTTTGAAAACGACTTTGGCCTGGTCATACAAAGCTAAGGCCATATCGAACTGCTGCGCCTCCTTGTGCATGCGTGCTTGATAGAGGCTGCCTTGCGCTAACATCTGCAGCGGGTTATTTGTCGACGCTTGAAAAACAGGGCTACCCAACATGGTTCAACTTCCTTAAAAGAACGCAAGGCACGAAAAATAAGCTCGCGCTTTCTATCTTTTTCTTTTCTTGTTGTCTATATGTTTAAACCACGAAACACCATCCCTTACACGTCAGTTAGCCCATAAAAAAAGCAATAACAGCGCAACAGCACCAAGCCCTCAAGGCTGCGGCAGCCTTGCAAAGCAAGACTATCAAGCAGTACGCCCTTGAGCGCCTATTTCCTGTGATATCCGATGAGAACCGAGCGCTTGATGATTTGAAGGCCTTACTATCGCAACGCATGGCAGAGGCAATGCATGGGGATGTGCTTGACCAAAGCATTACGGATATTGCTGGCGAAGTGTTGGCGTCGAGTAAAGCAGCGTGACCAGATCGTACATCCTCACCAAAGGTGCTGCCGCCGACATTCGTAAAATTGCCCCCTATAGCATCGAGAAGTGAGGCGATTCGCGGTGCCACGCCTACATCAAACAAATTGAGAAGGCGGCAAGAGAAGTCGCCATAGGCAAAGGAATATTCAAGGATATGAGCTCGCTGCATCCCGGCCTTCGGATGAAGGCGGCGGAGCGGCATTACATCTTCTGCCTTCCACAAGCTACCGGCCCAGCGCTGATTCTAGCTATTTTGCATGCACGAATGGATATTATTGTTCATCTCAAAGATAGACTGGCTTAAGTATTTTGCTGGCAGCCTCTAATGCCAGCTTTAACTCCGATAGCGTAAAACGATGCTTCAGAGTGGACTGCTCAGATATTTCACACTGCGGTGAAGTATTTTTATCTTCAATCTGCTTGGTAGAAGGCAGGCGTGATGCTGGAGATGAAATGGTTTTGGAAACCGCTATCAACGGTCGCGCCAACGCCCTAGTGGCCTATAACATCCGAGATTTTTTGCCTGCAGCTAGCCGATTTGGTCTTCGTGTTTTACGCCCTGGTGAACTACTTAAGGAAATACGTTCATGAACAAAGCTTCTTGTCCGCTCAAACTTCCAGCCTCGGTTAAATTAGCTGCACAACGACTTGTGCGCGAGGATGGTGTGTCGCTTAACCAGTGGATCGCTGTCGCGGTTGCCGAAAAAATTGGCTCAGTCGAAACAGCGGCTGTTTTCTTGCAATGCAAGGCTGGTAATGCTAAACCTGCAGACTTATTGTTTTTTCTTGGCAATGCTGGTACGGAGAACCCGCCCGTTGGCGATGAAATTCTTGTTTAAAGAACTGATGTTACGCAGGTATTCAAAAAGGCTGTGGTTTGCATGCACGCCACTACTCTCCAATTTACGCTCACCAAAAAATCCCCTCTATGTGTTTAATCACATAGAGGGGGGGGGTTTTATAAACGCTAGCCCATGCAAGCCTAATCGAAAAACTGCTTTACTCTTTCAATTATGGTGCTCTGCTTTCTATTAGTAAAACACGGCTAACGTCCATAGAGCATGTGGCTGGCCCGATAGGCGAATCGCTGATTATGACTGCACTAGGTCTTGCTGTGGCTATTCCGGCAGTACTTGGCTATAACGCGTTCACACGCGGTAATAAAAGCTATACCGCTACGATTAACCGCTTCGCACATACTCTGCATGCTTATTTTATGGCCTGCACACCTTCCCGTGCATCACAACAAAATGCACCTAGGCGCGACGAATGAAGCCGGATCTCTTTTCTAATGAATATGATGATGCGCTGATGAGCGAAATCACTATGACTCCATTTATTGATGTCATATTGGTTTTATTGATTATTTTTTTTGTCACTATCCCTGTTATTCGCCACCCCCTTACACTGACTCTTCCTGAGGTTAGTCGCGAACCACAGAAAATACAGTTAACGCCTGTTAAGCTAAGCATTGAGGCTAATGGCAGCGTGTTGTGGGATGCAAAGCCCATCGACAAAACAACGCTGCCCACTCGTTTTTTAACGCTATCTAAACGAACGCCCCAACCCGAACTGCATATTTATGCAGACCGCGCAGTGCGGTATGAATATATTGCACAGGTCATGGCTGCCGCACAGGCTAATCCGTTAACGAAGTTGACTTTTGTGACGGCGCCTGCTGTGCGTTGAGTTGAGTTGAGTTGAGTTGAGTTGAGTTGAGTTGAGTTGAGTTGAGTTGAGTTGAGTTGAGTTGA
>JASSUD010000125.1:0-6082 GCA_031963225.1 Mycoavidus cysteinexigens | reverse complement strand
TCCGTATTGAACTTTCATCAACTATCTATTACCGACTTCGCAGTCGCTCTAAGCGATTTCTGCCGCCACGATTTTTTCGACGCGAGGAGCAGCCAATGTTTTCAGGGCGGAAGCATCCAATGGACTGTTTTTGCCTCCTCGCTTTTCTAAGCGCACGCTGTCTTTACGCCATAATTTATCTGCCATCGCTTGGTATAACATCGACATGCTGATGTTTTGACGGTGTGGAAGCTCGTCCCAGCTATAGCACAACGCATCCAACTGAATCGGAATATTCACTAGCCCTTGCACCAATGGGGTACGATGGATGAATTGTTGAATCGCCGCAGCCTGATGGGCGTCAGAGACATTATTTTTAATATAGGTTTGGACATTGTCAGCACTAAACCCGATCGTTTCGAGTTCTAAATCCAGTGTGCCGCATTGAGCAGCACTTACGCCGGCCGGGCGGGAAGTGATCAGCACATGTTTTTGGCTTAACAGCAACGCTAAAAAATCATGCTTCGGATGATCCTCATGCAGCAGCTCAGCCACTTCATCTAAGCCGTCCAGGATAAAGAGGACCTGATCTTTCGTGCCATGTAAGGCCTTGGCGAGTCCTTCTGCCTGATTTTTGTCGGGGTGGGTGATGAAATATTTCGTGCGCAGAAAATCTTGTAAATGGATAGGCCCCTGCGTTTTGAGGTGCCTTAACGGAATCCATAACACATTCTCAAACTGATCTTGCCAACGTTGGTTTTCGTAATACTCATGCACCAGTTTTTTGCATAATGTAGTTTTACCGATCCCTGCCCGGCCTTGGATCAGTATTCGCTGAGGCACTCCTTCTAAGCCGTCTCGTAATTTCTGTTTCTCAAAGAGCTTCTCTAAGGCAATCAATTTATTTGGATTCGTCTGCTCAAGCTGCTCGCCGCTAGGTAAACGCGTAAATATCGATGTCTGCTTTCCTAGCTCCTGTTTCTCTTGCTCTCTTTGCACTTGATTTTCGACAATCGCTAGATTGATATAACAGTCATCCAGTGACGCTGTTTCACCTGAAACCCGTTGAATCGATAGATTAGATAATTGATAATGCTGATATAGCGCTTCGCGCAGATTGGCTAATGAAGGGTTAGGAGGAAGCAGTTTTTGTACGATCTCCTTATGCAGCATATGGGTTTGGGCTAGGCGCTGTGCTTGCGCTCTGTATTGTTCTATTTGTATCTCGTCGAAGATACCATCGACGAGTTTGAGAAATTCTAATCCACTAAACGTTCCGCTCTTTAGGCGGGCTATGCAAACGCTGTAGCCATTCCAAAACTTGTTCAAAAACGTTCTGGCTTCATCGCTCTTCACTAAAACTCGTTCTATCAGTTTAAACAGCACCAAGTGTAGACTTTGATTCGGATACACCACTTTTCCTGCCTGGGCTTGCGCCTCAAATCGAGGAATATCACCTATCCGAACCGCAGTCTCTGGAATAAAATGCGCAAGGCAAGAAGCGTGGCTTTGGGCTGTTAACGGGACTGAGATAATGCCGTGCTGATCTTTGAGATGTTCTTCACGAATTTGCAAAAAGGCAATTTCTGTCAGTACATGGTGAAAGCTAGCCTGCCCTTGAGAAAACGTTCTGACTACCTCACGAATAGCTGATGCCCGCGCTTGTGTACTGTTGCTGCGATAGGCCTCTTGATCTTTGAAATAGGCGGTGCGAAGTACCTGGTGAAATATTTGATAGTCTGGCCATTTTAAATAGTTACTTAATACCTCAGAGCAACACACGACCACCTTATCAACGGGTAATACCTCATCTATTAATTGAGCAGGTAACAAGCAGAGTTGACTGGTTAAGATATCTTCGAGCTTGCCATCTTTTCTAGGATCTTCTGAAACGCCTAAGTGTGATTGCCCCATCGGGGTCTGATCTGAATAGAGGTTGACGCGAATTTGAGATAGTTTATCGATGAAATACCGCGCAATCTCCGCCTTGGCTTCTCCTTGCGCTGGGTTGTCGTGTGCATACACAAGAAACAGACTGGGCGTATGAGACAGCTCTAACGAGCCTAACATCGAGAGGGATTTTTCAAACAAATAGCCAACCTGCTGACTTTTGCTTTCTACTTCGAGAGTTTGATTTACATTGGCTTGAACTAGATCATTAGAGTGCGCTTTCTGTTTGACCTCGAACGCTTGAGGATAACTCGCTTGCGTTTGATTTAACTTCCCCTGCCGCTGAGCATCGGATGCTTCTGAGTAAGAGTGACAGCCAGAATCCCAAAAACCAGCGTTTTTTGGCTTTCCTGTTAAGCTACCTACAGTATTCATTTTTTCCTTTTTACCTGTTTTACTCGAGAAGCATAACTCTCAGTCTGAGCTGATGTTTATTTGGCGCATGGATTCTAACAAGGCAGTTTGAAGTGAGTGCATCAGGAAAAAGCAATTTCCACCCCGTTTTAAACATGAATCTTGTCTTCCTGCCTTTTTATCTTCTAAACCCTTTCCCAAGGCTTCATTCTTTTAATCAAGTTTCACGCCGATCACAAAATCAAGCACAATCTGCTCGATGTTTTGCGTGGCTCAGTCATATATTACGAGAACTCAACTGGACCTATTTCGGCAGATGATTGTGAGGCCTTGCAATGATTGTTCTCGATACACATACAAATGGGGGCAACACCAGCCTAAAGGCGCGCGCCTGTCTTTGACCCTACTAACATCTAAGGCTCTTTCTCTTTCTCTAGCCACTTTAGGGGCGCGACTCAGACGGCCTCAATATGGTCCACATGCGAACCTAATGCCCGGACTAGCGCTGCTATAGCCACAGGATCTTTCTCCTCCTCGAGCCGCTTCAGAATAGCGACTCGGATCGTCTCAACATGCTCCGCTTGCGAACCTAATTCCTGGACTAGCCCTGCTATGACATCAGGCTCTTTTTCCTCCTCGAATCGCCTCAGGAGCGCGACTCGGATCTCCTCAATATTGTCTGCATACAAGCCTAATCCCTTGACTAGCGCTACTATGGCTTTAGGCTCTTTCTCATCTTCGAACCGCTTCAAGAGCGCGACTTGGATTGCTGCAACATCGCTCGCATGCATACCTAGTCCCATGGCTAGCGCTGTTATGGCATCAGGCTCTTTTTCCTCCTCGAGCCGCTTCAGAAGAGCGACTCGGATCGTCTCAACATGGTCCGCTTGCGAACCTAATCCCTGGGCTAGTCCTGCTATGACATCAGGCTCTTTTTCCTCCTCGAATTGCCTCAGGAGTGCGACTCGGATTGCCTCAATATTGTCTGCATGCCAACCTAATGCCTGGGCTAGCGCTACCCTGATCTCAAGCTCTTTTTCCTCCTCGAAACGCTTCAGAAGAGCGACTCGGATGACCTCAATACGGCCAGCGTGAAAACCTAATCCCTGGGCTAGCGCTACTATGACCTTAGGCTCTTTTTCCTCCTCGAACCGCTTCAGGAGCGCGACTCGGATGACTTCAATACGGCCAGCATGAAAACCTAATCCCTGGGCTAGCCCTGCGCTGACCATAGGCTCTTTTTCCTCCTCAAACCGTTTCAGGAGCGCGACTCGGATCGCCCCAATACAGTCTGTATGCCAACCTAATCCCGCGGCTAGCGCTGCTATGACCATAGACTCTTTCTCCTCCTCAAACCGCTTCAGGAGTGCGACTCGGATGGCTTCAACATCATCCGCATGCGAACCTAATACCATGGCTAATGTTGCTATGGCCACGGCCTTTTTCTCCTCCTTGAAACGCTTTAGAAGCGCGACTTGAATGGCCTCAACCTTAACTGCATGCGCCCCTAATCCATACCATAATATAATTGTGATATCGCCATCGTTATCTCGGAGTGCGCTCTCCAATACTGTTAGCGCTTTATCCGACAAAGTGTGCCGCCGTCCTAAAATTTGATAAATCAAATCTCGATATTCACGATGCTGTTTGCCAAGCTCAAGTAATAAGTGCTCAGGGAAAGCCAGCTGTGTTCCTAATTCTAGCTTTTCATCTTCTTTTTTTGATTCCAACGCTAATAGCAGTCCTTTCTCGAGCGCCTTTTTTAAGCGTTGAATGGTAGGTTGAGAAAGTCGGGCACCTGCCTCATGTAGCCCGTGCATGATCAGATCTAGATGCCTTTCTTTATCTAATTCTCGGGATTCTTGGTCTAATAGATGAAAGAATCCCTCAAGCATCTCACCCTCCAACAATCCTGCGACCATCCACCATACGATCTGATAGCGCGGCTCATACTTATGTTGATTGACAAAATGCTGAAGTGCCGCTGGCTCTAATACCAGTCCATTTGCAATGGGTCCAACTTGTGCTTTAAATTTTCCTTCTGCTGTCAAGTAAGCTTGGAGATGGCCCGCTAAAAACTTGGCGGCAAAGAATTCTTGAAAGGTCAAATGGAGAAAGTGGTACTTGCGATTATCTTCAGCAAGATTAGGGTCCGCAGTATGCAAAAAAGAGGTTTGCTTAAGGTGGCGTTGGAGAGATATGGGTAATTTTTCCCCTCGTGATCGATTCAATACACTTTTGATGCTATTTAGATAGTGCGGTTCAAATTCAAGTAAATTGTCTTGCAGTCCTTTAAAGCTTAAATAGCTCAAATAGTCGATTTCATCGGCCATGAACATGTTGATTTCTTCACTACTCATTCCTCTCAAATCATCTAATTCCAGTGATCCTGGCGCTTTATTTAACCGCTGAGCATCTTTACGCCATAATTTGTCCATCATCGCTTGATACAGCATGGTCATGGTTACGGCTGTGCCTTTTTGTACCACTGCTTTCACCTCTTGCCAGCTGTAGCATAAGGTATCGAGCTGTACTGGAATATTCGCTAACTCTCGCATAACCGGGGTTTGAGCAATCAACGCTTGAATTTCAGTGGCTGACTGAGGTTCAACTTTTTCCAAATATGTTTGAATATTGTTTGAGCTAAACCCAATCGTTTCAAGTTCAAGATCAAATGCTTTTAACCGAGAAGCATTCACCCCAGCTGGACGAGACGTCACGATCACTTGAGGTTGCGCCAGAAGAGATGCTAAAAAATCTCCCAATCGTGACGGCTGACCCAATTCAGTTGCCACTTCATCTAAACCATCCAGAATAAACAGGATACGGTCAGTGTGTCGGCTTAGTTGTTCAGCGAGAAGCGCCTTATCCGTGCGCTGAGAGAAATATTTTTTCTTTAAGAGTTCTGGTAAGTCATACGTTTCGTAAGTCTTCAGCTCACGCAAAGGCACCCACAGCACCGTATCAAAGCGGTCTTGCCATAGTCCTTGCTGATAGACCTGAACCAATTTTTTGCACAGTGTTGTCTTACCAATTCCAGCTCGGCCTTGGATGAGTATTCGCTTAGGAATACCTTCTTGATCATTGCGCAACTTGCGTTGATCAAACAATTTTTCTAAAGGAATCGGCATCTGCAGATTGGTCTGCTTAATCTCTTCATAGCTCGAGGGCCGATAAAACGTGGAAGATTGAGCGGCGAGTTTGGCTTTGTCTGCATCTTGCTGGGCTTTACTCTCAACGATAGCAAGATTGATATAACAATGCGCCAGGTCAAGCAATTCTCCAGAGATGCGATGAATCTGTAACTGTGAATTCAGTTGATAATACTGATAGAGCGCTTGGCGCAGATCAGTTAAGGAAGGAAGAGCGGGAAGGCATGTGCGCGCCTGCTGCACCGTATCAGCAAGCTGGCTCAGTAGCTTTCTGTTTATGCGCTCGGAGATATTTTTTTTGAACCCGGCAAACTCAACGGCTTCCGGAATGATGGAAGGATTCTTTTTGAGATGGGTAATAAAACGTTCATACTCGTCCCAAAACTGGCCTAGGACCGTTCTAGCCTCATCACTACTCTCGCATAATCTTTCGATCAGCTTGAACAGCACCTGGTGCCGCGCTTGATTGGGGGATACTGGCGACTCAAGGCGTAGAATATTCTCGATACGAACGGTGGTTGATGGAACAAAATGCTTCAGACAGGAATCATAGCCTTGGAGCGTTAATGGAATGGGGATAATCCCAGACTGATTATTTGTAGTAGCTCAGATCAGATCTGACAGTACCCCGATTTGACAAGAGGAAA
>JASSUD010000101.1:0-6111 GCA_031963225.1 Mycoavidus cysteinexigens | reverse complement strand
CCCAATATGTCCCAATATGTCCCAATATGTCCCAATATGTCCCAATATGTCCCAATATGTCCCAATATGTCCCAATATGTCCCAATATGTCCCAAAACTTATAAGGCATCCTCATCATGATCTTGTAGCACCCACACTGCACTTCTGCGCTGGCCTCTTAAGGATTGATGCCTTTGGAAAGCACGGCCATCATAGAGGTAGGGGGCATGCGTGCTTGCATCAACTTGTAAAGAGATGACAAATTTTTTGTCTTTGATGGGAATGTAGCGAATATCAACTTCGGCAGTTGGCTCTAGCTTGCGAAGTTCGCGTGCTATTTCTTGGCGTGTTGGATCAGTGACATCTTGTCCCACCATTTCGCCATTGTCTTTCACGCCAATTAAAACCGTGCCTCCCTTGCCATTCAAAAAAGCACACAGTGTTTCAAAGGCTGCTCTTATCTGGGCTGTTGAAGTTTTAAACTCGAGCGTTTCAGATTCTACCTGCGCGATCAATGATCTAAGTTGATCAATGCCCATCAATAGACCCTCTCCATTTATCGTTATTTCTAGCGCTAACTACTTGTATAGCCGATCTCACTTTTCGTCCATTTGCATGGTTGCATAGGGCAACGACCCAACAAAAAATTAACAATTAGAGGTAATTTAATACCAAATAGTTTACATGCAAAATATTGTCAAGTCATGATTTAGAAGTGTTTTCTCTATTTGGTGCATGTTGACTATTTTTTATTGATGAAGCTGCACAAATCGAGCATCTCCACAGTCATCGTGAAACAAGACACAGGAGGCTGGTAGCTTGCAGAGTATTCGCATATGAAAAAGCCCCAAAAAGTTGGAGGTGTTATCCAACTTTTTTGGGGCGATCTGCTACTCAGTATAAAAAAACAGGCATTACTATGCCATTTCACTTTTATTTATAAGGTCTAGGCTATAGTCACTGACATTTGAACTAGAGCAAGCGTATAGATCATTGTGTTCAATAGAGAAGGCCTGCCTCTCAAGACGAGGCACGCTGCTGCCTTCCATTTCCTGATAGCTTTCTCCTCCAAACTCCTGTTTTACTTCTCGCACACTATTCCGACTATATCCCGTAGCTACTTTGCAAAAAGAAGGCTCGGGCATCTTATAAATATTTTCTTGCTTATAACCAGATAGCGTCGAAACCATTGCTATATGGTTAGGGTTAGGAGAAACTGGCCGAGAGGCATCATAAAGAGATTCGCTCCTGCTACTTCTGCTACTCCTACTGCCACTTCTACTACTACTCCTGCTTCCAATACTGCTCCTTTCTTCCACAGAACTTAATCGACTAGATAATTGATTAAATTGTGCTTGCATTTGTTCAAATTTTTTCTGTGTGTTCTGATTAAGTATTAAGTATGTCCCCCCGCTACCGAGCGCAAGACAACCAGCTCCTATCCCTGCAGTGGCCGCTGTGCTAAATCCTCCACTAGCTGCAACAGCTGCAGTGCCAATTTGCGGCGCAATAGCGGCCGCAGCGATTATTGGAAATGGCATATTTCCACCCCAAATTATGGTAGGTGATATGAATTTTTTGGAATAGATATTTTTTTGGTAAGTTTCCCTTGTACTGTTTTCGCAACAGGGCAAAGAAAGCATGATTTATATCTTGTGGCGAATTACGCTGTGCTTATCGCATTCAAGTTGGAAATATCTTATAGATAAGTGCTAAATAGCCGATTAGTACATCTTTTATCACTTATCAGTTTAATGACCTATTCCAAATTTGATGGTATGTGAACAGAGTTATAGAACAATATGAGAGCTAGTGTCTAAAACTAGGCCTGCAGCGCGGTGAGGGTGCTTACCTAGCGACACGATAAATTGAAAAAATGATGATTTGTATCCGGCGAGGACCTGTTATGGAAAATTATCCTCATTTTTTTAGTTCAAGAACCAATGCAGATATGTTATGAATATTTCTATTCAAACTCAAGGAAGCTCGGTTATACATAGCGCATGCCCGGTTGGGAGCCCCAACCCTGCAGAGATGCCTTTGCCTCCTCAAGACACCGAAGAAAGAAATGCCCTTATTTCTACAGAAGAGTGGCGCTACTCTCTAGATATGCTGCTTCCTGAAATGGCGCTTGAGATTTTTTCTTATGTTTTATTAGATTTGCCAATAAATAAAATATTGGATGTGACAGAGTATAAAAAAGGGATATTAATACCTGAGGCCTGGCCCGCTATATATAAAGCATATAGTTTTCTTTTTACATCCCACAACCGAAAATCGAGTTGGTGCTACCAACTCAAAAAACTTCAAAATATAATAAATGATGCGCAGACTTTTGGGGGCAAAACACTGCGGCAGACTTTTTATGGATTAAATTTAGCTAGAGATACAGAGTCCTCTATTCCAATAGAAGATTTTATGCTAGCTGGTATTATAAGTAGGGAGTTATTACATCCAGATAATATACCATTGAGCGTATCTTGCCAGCAGCGATTTTTGGAATGGCTCTGTCGAAAAAAGGCTCGTGTTGTTGCTTGCTTACGCTGGCTTCCAGCACAAAAAAGCAAACCAGATCTACTAAAAGAGGCTGCAAAATATAAAGATCTGTATTTTTTTAGGGAAGTATCGAGGTATTCGACTATACATAAACTATACGGAAAAACCCTTCCGTATAAAAACGCTTTATTCCAAGCCATCAGCAACAACGACATTGCATTAGCTAAATATATCTTTTATAAAAATCCACATATTCAAATTCCTACACCAGCGTTCCATATAGCAGCTGTAAATGGACATTTGGAAATGATAAAATTTCTTATAGCTAAAGGATCAGATATTCAGGCAATAGGTCCCATTAAAGAAAATGTTTTAGGAATGGCCATTGAATTTTTTTTCCCGTACGGTATTTCTTCATTACAAAAAGAATCTGAAGAATATCAAAAAATAATTAATCAAACCAATACCATAATTTTTTTATTGCAGCAATATGAAAAAAAAGGCATTTCTATTGAGAGGGAATGGAAGCGGCTTAGTGCCATTACTCTTTTACATATGGCATGTTATATTCAAGATCCTGAATCATCCTTATGGTTAGCTAAATTCATGATAAAGAAGGATAAAAACTTTATTCATGCCAAAGATTTATATGGAAATACTCCTTTGCATTGCGCAGAAAAAGAAAAAAATGATCATATGATTAAATTTCTTAGAGAAAACATTAAAGTGGGTTCAAAGACTACAGCACAGCAAAAAGGAGGCTGGCTTGTATCCATGGGTCAGAGCATACATAATATGTATGTCCGTTTATTTGCTGCTGTGACATTTATTCCACGTACTTTTTATACGATGTGTCGTAACGCCATACATTCTTTCTTATATTAAAATAGTTTTTCAATACATGAATGCAGATAGGACCTGTTGTTCCCAGTTATCTTCTTTTTGCTTATTCAAAAAATAATATGGATCGACCATGAGCCCTTCTGTTCACCTGCAAGGAAGCTCGATTGTCAATAAAGTCAGTCTCATAGAGCCTCAAAATCCGGCGGAGGTGCCTCTGCCTCCTCAAGATGAAACAGAAAAAAATGCCCTTCTCCAAACCGAAGAGTGGTGGTTGGCTGCCTGCAATAATTTACCTCCTGAAATAGCGCTTCACATTCTTTCATATCTGTTATTGGCTGTAAAAACACATAAGATGTTAGATATAGCCGAATACAAAAAAGGAGAAGTGTTACCAGAAGCATGGCCTGCGCTTTATAAAGCATGTAGTTTGCCTGCTAAGCGGGAATGCAAAAGAATAAGCCAGCCTGATGAAATGGAACAACTGCAGTCTTTTTTCCATGACGCACAAAAATATGGATGTAAAACCCTACGACAAATTATTTATGGATTGGACTTAAGAAAAAAACCCCTCACTACTATTACGATAGAAGATTGTATGCGTGCCGGCATTATCAGCAGAGCACTGTTTTTTCCAAATGATATACCACGCAGTATAGATATACAAAAGCACTTTTTGAAATGGCTTTGCGAAAAGCCAGAGCGCATTATTGCTTGCCTACGCTGGATTCCCGCACAAGAAAGCACTCCATATGATTTACTAGTAAAAACGGCAAAATATAAGGATATAAGTGTTTTTAAGGCGGCCTTTGAGTACATGACCAGATATCAATTGCATGATGAAAGGAATCCCTATAAAGGAGTTTTATACGAAGCTGTCCGTAATGACAATACGGCATTAGTGCAATATCTATTGGATACAGATACACAAAATCAGCCTGATACAAATATGCTTGACAGGGCCGCTCACAATGGATATTTGCCCATCGTAAAGCTTCTTTTATATAAAGGTGTGGATTTGAGGAAATTAGATTTATTTGGTAAAACTGTTTTAGAGTCAACAATAGACTCTCTTTCTCCCTACTCTCTTTTTAGGTCTTCAAGAAATAATGAAGACTATCAAGAAACAATCAATCAAATTGACGCTATTATTTTGCTGATGCGCCAATATGAGGACAAAGGCATTCCTATTGAAATAAACAGGAAATTTCGATACAACAATACCTTTTGGCATATAGCATGTTATGCCAGAGATTCCGAGTCCTCGCTATGGCTCGCTAACTTTTTGATTCGTGACGATAAATACAAAAAATTGATTAATGCAACGAATGAATACCGATATACGCCTTTACAGTGTGCAGCAAAAGAACAAAATCGTGGCATGTTTCAATTTTTACTCAATCATGGCGCAAACATACAGTTACTGAGCTTGACGGGAACGGACCAGGATGTGTCTCGGTATGGCGCTGAAATCATGAGCATAGTGCGCAGCCATTTGCCTCAGAACAAGGCCTCGACAAAGCCCGTATCACCCGCGATTTCGAATGCGTTACCACCCAGCAACGCGCAACCTCATATAGTCAGGCCAAAGACGATACCTTCCCCTAAAGTGCGCACACGGCTGCTGTCTTGGGTACACACTATCCAGCATCTATGTGCTCGCGCATTCACGATCCTAATTGCGATCCCGCGCACTTTTTTTACCCTGTGTCGTCACGTACGTGAGTATGTTGTATTAAAAAGGTGGCTCTGAATCCATATTGGAATGATCTTTTTTAAACTGTTTACCTCGTTGAGATAGAGGTTACTGAGTAAAGGTGAATCTACCCTTTCATGCGGCCTGATGGAATAAAAAAGAGTGTCACCAGGCATTTTTGAGTGAGGGGGGCACCATTACCTTGTTTCAAACCTAAAAACTTCCTCTCTCAGCATGTCATTCAGATATCTCAAACGCGCTTGGAGAGGTTGGATCCCCCGTTCAAAGTAAGTCTGTGACTACTTATAAAATCAAAATAATCTTATAAATATTTCAATGCGTTACTGGATGGCCTATATGCATTATTAGATTAATCTGTATGGAGCATAATCTGCCCTGCATTAGGTCGACTGCTATATGGCGGATGAATCTCTATAAGGACGCAACCTCTATAAGCCTTGCTTGCAGCCTGTTGTTGCATTGCACGGACCTTTCATACTCCGCCTTATTTCCCACCATAACAAAAAGAACTTCCCATGCTTGCGCCCTTTTCTGCCCGAGTAACTGAATTAACGCCATCCGCTGCTACAGCACTTGAACGCGGTAAAGCCGCATTACAGCAAGCGGAGGAGCATCAAAATAATCGAGAATTTGAGCAAGCACAGGGTAGCCTGCATACCGCAAAAGCCGCTCTAGAGGATGAAGTTCCTGCTGAAAATGAAGCAGAAACCCGACCCCTACTGGCGCAGGTCTACCAGAAACAAGCCGAACTTTTGCACCGTCAAGAAAGCTTTGATGCGGATAACGTGCGTGCGCGCTATGCGCGCGCAGTGGAATATTTTGCAAAGTGTACAGATTCTGTCAGTGTGGCGCGCAAAGTCGAAGTGCAAAGAAGATTGACTCTTTTGCCAGGCGGCGATGATATTGCTCAAATAGCGCGTACGTTGTGGGAACAAAGTCAGCAAGCGCCGGCGGGGAAAGAAACGGCATTACTCAGTACACGGAATTTGGTGAACGAACCGGCTGTGCTGGATGTTTTAGCAGGATGGGTGAAGCAGTACCCTGCCTTTGCAGCCCACCTGCACGCATGGATAGAAGCT
>JASSUD010000013.1:0-45529 GCA_031963225.1 Mycoavidus cysteinexigens | reverse complement strand
TTCAAGCCAAAGCAGCTATGAGGCACTGAGCATAAGCCAAAATTCTTTTGCCTAGCCTGCTTAAGGCATTCGGTTTTGTGCGTGTTATAAGTAAAAAATACGTCCTCCTGCATTATTAATATAAAAATGGAGCGCTATAGAATGTAGCGCTCCATTTAATTTTTCAGCACTAGGCTATAAGGGCTTGAATAGCAGCTTTTTGTTTTGCATTCTCTAGCTCGAGCTGTGCATTACGCTCTGCTAAAGCTTTAATCTTGGCATTTTTTGCTGCTCTCTTTTGCGCTTTTGCTGCTTGTTCTGGAGTGAGGACCCCATCTGAATCCGATTCTGAGTCTGAAGAAAGAAGGTCATCAATATTATATTCTTCGAGAATAGTAGGCTCAGCCCTTCCTTTGCCTTTAAACAAAGATGAAGCACCTTGAGCAAATGAACTACCTTCGTCTTCACTTTCAGGTGTAGGCGAGCGTCCAATAGTTGGCGAGTTAGATCCGCTTGAGGAGCTTGAAGCCACAGAACCGCCTGAGATCTTACGCGCTCTTGTATGGTTTTCAATGATTACACCCTGACTTCGGCTTTGTTGCGGGTGATCTAGCAGAATTTCCGCTAATTCTTGCCCTTCCTGAGAAAGGGTAATGGTTGGGTGCAGCGCTGAATGGCCTATCGCGCGTGCAGCAGTTTGTCCTTGTAAGCGCCTTTGCTGCTCCAAGGATAAAGATCCGGCATCAATAACGATGTAGTTATTAATAATTTGCCGGGGGGCATTGATCATTTCTTCTTTTATGCTTTGAATACCTCTCGAAATATCATCACGTATAGACCGCACTTGTCCAAAGCCTTCCTGTACTTCACCATGCAGAGTATCAAACCCCTCTTGCACCTCTTCTACAGTGGTTTGTAGATTTCTTACCTTTTCACTCGTGCTTTGTAGCGTTGCAGCGGTTTTTGCAGTAGTAGCTTGCACTTCATTAAGCGCAGCTGCTCCAGTACGCATATCCTGCTTTACTTCGCGTTGTAGATTAATAGTTGTATTTTGCAGGCCCAGGATCGTTCTTGTATTTCCTAAAATCTCGCTTAACATAGCATCTAAACTTTCTATAAATGGGCTAAAAAATTCGGTGTCGAGCTTACGCGCATACTCCGTTTTCGCATTATATCGAACTGAAAAATACGCAAAACTGAGAAGAAGGGCAAGTCCCACGATACCCGCAATGATTGGCATACCAGAGACTAAAAATGCTGTACTGGTAAGTAAACCGATAGTAATAAGATGTTGCGTCAGTCCTGTCAATCCACCAATAACACCACTTGTAGTACTAATGAACATAGGTGACGTAAGTGCTTTCTCTACGTTAGATTTAGGCTTATTGGCCTGCGCCGCTGCATTTTCTTTAGCTTCTTTTACTCTTGTTACCAGGCCCATTGTCTCAGGGGTGAAGCGAGGTCTTTTAATCTTTTGCTTGAATGCTAGTTTGGTATTTGCTAAATCTGGTAGCGACTCTTGAGCTTCTATTGTTTGTTCTAGTAATGGCTTCTGGGCTTCCAGTCCTTGTTCTGATAATGGCCCTTGCTCTTGGGCCTCTACTTCTTGCTGTGGCAATATCTCTTGAGCTGCTATTTCTTGCGCTTCTTGACGCTCGCCGTTCCAGAATAGATACATCGCTTCTTGGACTTCAAGCGGCGGCTTTTCTTTTCCGCCCTCTTTTACGTATTCATAGAGCGACTCAACCATACCATGGTTATTAGCGAGTAGCTCCTGGGCTCTAAGAAAAAGTGTATTTCTCTGTTGCCGGTCTTCTTCAGAGAGCAAAATAGTATTAGTAAACCACTCACCAAAGGTAAGCTTGTCTTTCTGACTCCTGCTAGGTGCTAAAGCGTTTAGCTTTTTAAAAAGCAGTTTTTGTGTATTTATAGCCTCTCCCACTCTGTCATGAGACAAGCTTACAAAACGTACTGCAAGAGGGGTAACAAGCATGTTCATAAAACCGCCCTTTACGCCTACACACTAGACGTATCTAATTTCAGAGTAATCCATCCCTATACAGGAATATAGAAAAATAAGCCTTGAATGTAAGTCCTATAAATGCTGTATTTATTTGTAGTAGCTCAGATCAGATCTGACAGTACCCCGATTTGACAAGAGGAAATTGTCAGGTCAAATTCAGTTGTTCAGAATCGTGATTTTATCTCTCCATACCTCCTTAGCGTCAATTAAAGTTTGAATCGGTGTGCGCCCACAGCACATTTTACCTTGGTGAGTGCGGTCATTATTGTAATAAGCTAACCAGTCATCCAGATCATGTTGTAGCTCTTCAATCGAGCGATAAATTTTGCGTCGAAATGCCACCTGATAAAACTCTTGCAAAATGGTTTTATGGAAGCGCTCGCATATCCCATTTGTCTGGGGATGCCGCACTTTTGTCTTGGTGTGCTCGATATCGTTAAGCGCTAAATAGAGCCCAACCAAATACACTAATGGATTCATCCCTACTATTGCCTACTCTCCTCCAGAACGATTCAGGTTTATTCATGCAAGGCCCGCTCTTAATGAGCGTGTTTGCGCCGCCACATCAGTACGGCGGAGCAAGGCTGCCATCTATTTATATCCTATAAAGAAATTTTTCTGTTAGCTCTATCAGATTAAGTTAATGACCCGAGTAGATTCAGTTTGAATATGTGTTTATATCTGTAGATTAAGGCATGTAAGAATTTACTATATGCACGATTATTGCTTTTTGCGCTTATTTCGTTTTCTTATTTCACTTCATAATAAGCCGTCACGCTGGCAATTTTTAGCTGACTTGGTATGGCGTGTTCTTATTACCAAAAACAGGCCGGCGGGTTTCTCTATTACTTTTTTGCTGCTCATTCCGATGATGGCTGTCGCTAGGGTAGCTCTATTCTTGTTTTATTCTAAAGGACTGCTCAATGACTGCTGCTTCTCCTGTGCCTAAAAATACTAATGATCAATTAGAAGCAAAAGATAGCTTTGAAGTTGCAGCGTATACAAAAGATCGATATTTGGAGCTTCATAAAAATAAAACGAATGCTCTCCAAATATATGAGAAAGCAGTTGCCGAAGTTACTAAAGAAAAACGGAAACTGATTAACGAGGCATTGCACAGTCAAGAAAAACAAAGTGAAAGTGACGATCATCCGACTTATCTAGGTTTATTCAACGAGAAATGGGCTGAACGCGCGGCGCCTGGTAGTTTGGAAGCTTGGGATTCGCCCGTAGCGTATCTAGCGAATTTGTATGCGTTTGCTCAGCAGATCGAAGGTGAAAAAAAAGATGAAGATGAAAATGAAAACGAAAAAATTAAGAAGCGCAGATCCGATTTAGCTACGCTTCTAGTAGACAATGTGGCGGTAGAAAAGGAAATCCCTACTCTTGAGCTTGTTAATGACATTCTGAGTAAATCAATTTTGAGTGCGATTGAGGATAAGGAGCCGGTGAATCTCGATGAAAAGTTATCTACCACACATTATCCTTTTAGTTTGCCATTTCACCTGCCGCTTAATCAAATCACGCTGGGTTTGAGAGCAGCAAAAACCACTCTGGGTACGGTGATTCGACAAACTAATCAGCAATCGGCTGGCTCTATCATTGAGGCTATCGGTTCCGACAAGGCACGCGCTGCGCTGAAAGCCTATGGAGAATTGAGTCCTGAGCAGCAAAAGATCCTTACTGACAAATCGGATGCGGCGACTTATCTTCCGTCAAATTACGGGCCGAAATTTTTTAACGTCCAAGTCCAAGAAGCAGATAAGTACAAGGTGGACGTAGCCAAATTTTGCAAAGCTACAGGACTGCAGCGCAGCGAACTGGATCAGATCCTTGCTAGCAGTGTTTATGCAGCGACACGCTCCTCAAAAATGGGGGGTGCCTCCTCAACACAGCTTACTGCTAATAAGGTTGAGGCGCATGAATATGGTGCTATTTACTTGAATCAAGCAGAGGAAAAAACTGCTCCCACTATTTTTAGCGATCAATTGGTTGGAGCTCCCGCAGCCTTTATTCGTCTGAATCGTCTAATCCGACTCCAACGCTGGCTGGCGCTGCCCTATGATCAGTTGGACTGGCTTATTACTGCTTTGGCGTATGCATCAAACAGTAGAGATATGGTGGAAGCATTCAGCGATAGCATGCTGCGTGGCCTAGGCTTATTTCATCATTTGCAGCGTGAATACGGGCTGCAAGCAGATGAATTTGCAGCGTTGATTGACCAGATTTCACCGTATGCGCGTGACGGCGCCACCTCATTGTTGGATCGCATCTTCTGTGCTACCGGTACTGGCGCATCAATTCAAATCGATGATCAGTTCTTTAAGGTTGAACCACAGTATAGTCAAATCACGAGGCCCCTATGTGCGGATTTAGGGGTTTCAGAGGCGACTTTGGCTGAGCTTGCAAAGTTCAGTGATTTTCCACTCCATTGCTCACTGACATGCATTTCAATGTTCTACCGCTTAGTTAAAATTCCACGACTATTTGGTTTGACTGTGAAAGAAGGGCTAATGCTGCTTCGCTTAATGGGGGGGGGGCAAGATACCTATATAAAGTATCTCGTCGCTGCCCACATTAAAGAGCCAGGGGACAAAGAAATTGATATCCTTGATGTCATCCTGGCACTCGAATCCGCTGTGCATTGGTTGAAAGCCCACAAGCTTTCTGTGGCTCAGGTTTGGACATGGTGTTCCAAGTCGATCCCACCGATGAATAAAGTGGCTTTGCTTGAGCGACTTTCTCCCCTCAAACAAGCGATCCAACCCTGTTTACTTAACGAAGATAGTTTCGCGTGCATTGAGCTTCCTTCAACTATTAATGCAGCAAATAAATCCACTACATGGTTAAAAATTTTAGAAAATTTTGTTGATAAAAAAGGGATTGTCGTTGCGCATAAGGCGCTCTCTTATTTAATAGAATGGGACGATAAAAATTCTCTTTTTCAGAAGAAAAAATTAGAATTAAAAAAGCTGGAAGAAAAGGAATTTATAGATTTTAAAATTGAATTTAATGCGTTATGCAGTAAAGAGTATGAAAAACTGAACTTGGCTTACGAAGAAATTAACAATATAATTGAAGAAAAATTTAAAAATCCAGATCTTTTTGATGACTATGAACGTATTATTTTTAAAGAATTAAAAAGAATACTAAAGAGTATTGAAGACAGAGGAAAAGATTTCGATGAACTTCCAATAAGATTATTTGAAAATAATTTTTTGGATAAAATTTGCAAAAACCAATCAAATAATATATCCGAAAAATTCGGCATTTTATCAGAAAAATGTATTAGCGAAGGCTGGAATTCTTTCTACGATGAGGCCAAAAAAGATCATCCCAATCTCAGCTTATTAGATACAATAGATAAAAACCCGATATATGATTTTTTGGAAAAATTTAATCTATTTTTGCAAAAAGCAGGTTCATTAAAAAATGAAGTAACCAATATATCGACGCTACAATCAAATTTAATAAAAGAGTTGACGCAAGAAGGTGTGGATTCAAAAAATATTTTTTTCAAAAAAATTTCCTTATCAGCTCATACACAACTTCTCCAAACCCTCTCCCAAGCACAGGCTGCGCAATTGAATGCAATAGCACGCGTTCTGAGCCAGCTATATGACCTTCCATTGGAAAGCTTGCGTGCCATTCTACAGTGGCACCATTTTGACTGGCAGCAGTTTGTCAGCATGACGTTAAATTTAGAAGAAAATGCCCCTGACAAGATTCCAGATGCATACCTTCAACTGGTATATGCGTTGGATCGTCATGTAGATTTGATCAAGAAACTCAAACTCAGTGCTGCAGCTTTGGAGAGTTTGCTGACTAAGACAGAATGGAGCGACCATGTTGAACTAACCTTCCAAGATATTTATCGATTGAGTTGCTACGCTGATTTTCTATCATCCAATGCAAAGGATGAGACTCAAGCACTCGATTACCTACGGCACTTTAATGCTAAGAATCAAATTCATACCGACGACACCTATGCATTGCTAGCGGATTTGCTTAACTGGGAGAAGTTGGAAGTAAAAACAGCGTTGGAGAAATTTGATAAGCATGGCAACAGCCCTCTTGATCACTTAGATTGGCTTATGCGTTTACATGCTTTATCCCGGCAAACGGGGCTCTCAGCGGCGGCGCTGCTAGAGGCCGCCGATCTCGACGAGAAGAAAGCATTTTCTAAATGGCAAGCCGTAGGGCAAGTGGTGATTAGCGCTGCCGCGCGAGGGGTTGCAACCCGGCAAACGTAGGTCGAATACCTACTATTAAATACATCTTTTTCTACCCGCATTCCTCTCACAGGCACTTGCTCATGAACACCGCTATTGAAGCCCAACTGAATGAAGCTAAACGCGATGCACTCGTCGACTTTTATCTTGGACATGTGATCCCTAAAAAAAAAGATGCATTGGCAAAAAAAGTCCACACCGCAGAGGATTTATATGCGTATCTGCTGATTGATCCATTGATATCGAGTGCTGTTCACACCAGCAAGGTCGCTGAAGGGATCGCAAGCTTGCAGCTATATCTCAATCGCCTCGTTCAGCGCCGTGAGCCGCATGCCAAGGTCATGCCCGATGAAGTGCGTCGATGGCAAGATAACGATAGCCGCTATGCGGTCTGGGCAGGCAATCGTGCGCTCGAAGCCTATCCAGAAAATTATCTCAACCCCACGCTACGCAAGTCGAAAACTACGCTGTTTAAAAAACTTGAAAATCGTTTGAATCAGGGGCGTATCAATAAGGATGAAGCCCAGAGCGCGGTCTTAGACTATTTGAATGGCTTTGAAGAGGTCAGTAATCTGGAAGTAGTCAGTGGCTATGAGGCGTTGACTGAAAAGATGGTTTATTTAATCGGTCGAACGAAAAATAAGCCACATAAGTATTATTGGCGCACATTAGACCTGACCAAACACACGGATAGCACGACATCAAAAGCATTTTTTCCAACCGCTTGGACCGAGTGGAAATCGGTCGACGCGGCGGTAGGAAATGTGATGCAGGGTGCAGTGTGCCCTGTTTTTATGAATGGGCGGCTCTATATCGCATGGTGTGAATCAGCAGAGCAAGAAGGCCAGGGGGCAGCTGCTGATCATGGGGTGACTTTTACTACAGAGGACAAGAAGACACAGTTGGTCTTGAGTAAACCAATCCAGCAAACCGGCATGTTTATGAAGCTGGCTTTTAAGCGCTTCGATGATACCTGGAGCGTACCACTGGAGCTCAGGAATTTTCCCGCATGCAAAAAAATAGTGTACTTCAGTGCATATGTGAATGTGGACCAACAAAAAGAAGAGCTATACTTTCTGGTGAAAGTAGATGGGGATTCTCAAGAATGTAATATTTATAAATACGATGCATTGCTCAATGATGTCTCTATCAAAACGGACACATTTAACTCTCAGCACTTGAAAAACGGTTCGATTGTTATGCATGAGCATGGCACTGGCGACAAGTGGCAAGTAAAGCTGGGACAAGAAAAAAATAATCGTAATCTTCAAAATTACCTCGCTCTAACTGCTATAAAAAAAGATGATAATTTTATTGTGAAAGTTAAGGCAACTCGCCCAAAATATAAGGATGAGTTGTATGGAAAGCCCGTTGATGTGGTATTAAGCTCTATATCAATTACTAATAAGAGCGGGGTGAAAGTATCTTCTAATGCTACTAATAAAAACGAAATAGAAACTTCCTTAACGCGTTCTTATAATAAGGAGCCAATTGGCATTATTGAATGTTGCTTTAGAAAAAACAATCAATACGATCTTATTTTTCAAGCGCCCATTTTCTCAATACCGCCCAAAAATGAGGCCGAATATTTAACTATTAGTTCAACAGCAGAGCCTCAAGCGCCACAATCTCAATCTGAGTTTACCCAATATTTACAATTTCCTAAGAAGATGGGCTATTCGCCGATTCGCCTTAATACCCTCTTTGCCAAAACATTAATTCAAAAAGCGAATGTGAGCATTGATGCAGTACTGAATTTAGATACGCAGAAAAACATTACAGAGCCGGACATAGGGGAGGGAACAGTGGATGTACAAATGGGCTTTCACGGTGCCAACGGCCTGCATTTCTGGGAATTATTTTTTCATATGCCCCTACTCGTTGCGCACCGCTTGAACTTGGAGCATCGCTTTGATGACGCCACACAGTGGTTGCACTATCTCTTTTTGCCTTCTGACATCCATGGCAATTATTGGCGTATGCAAGAGCTTTTAGAGTGGAGAAATAGTGCTGACGCGGAGATGATTGGCCCCGGCGCAATAGACCCGGATGAATTGGCCATGGCGTACCCGATACACTACCGCAAGGCCGTTTTCTTTGCCTATATCAAAAATCTGGTTGATCAGGGCGATGCATGTTATCGGGAGCTTACGCGAGAAGCATTAGGCGAAGCCAAGCAGTGGTATCTCCAGGCTCGCGAATTACTGGGGCAAGCGCCGACAACGAAAGTGGCGCGGAAATGGATACCTGAAAAACTAGAAAAACTCGTAACAGGCAATGCGCTCAGGAAAGCATTCAAGCCCAGTAATACATCTGAACCCGATAATGCGTTTTCCCTCCCATTAAACAAAGCACTACTTGATCACTGGCAGCAGATTGACAACCGCCTCTATAACCTGCGCCATAACTTAACCATTGATGGTAAACCTTTGAGTCTGCCGTTATTCGATGCCCCCCTCAATCCTACGGAATTGCTCGCTGCTCGTGGTCGTGGAGGGGCTGGGGGGACGCGGCTCCTGGCAGCTGTGTCAATTCCCCCTCTACGCTTTGCCGCAATGATGAGCAAAGCAATGAGCGCTGTAGAGATGCTCATCCAGTTTGGTAATGCACTGCAAAGCACACTGGAGCGTAAGGACGCCGCCGAGTTGGAACGGCTCCAACACGTGCAACAGGGGGAGCTTCTGGACTTTACGCTGGAGTTGCAAGATTTGACCATTGAAATGGGGAAAAGGACGCTAGAAGGGCTCACACTGAGTAAGAAGTCTGCCACGACTCGTGAGGCTTACTACAAAACACTGTTCAAAGAGCACACGTCGCCAGCGGAGGATCAAGTGAGGATCTTACGGGGGGCGGCTTCGATAATGACTGCTGGCGCGCCAGCACTGCGGGCTGCGGGCGCCATTGCTTCAATGGTCCCGAATATCTACGGTACAGCCACAGGCGGCATGGATTTTTCCGGACCATTCCATGCCGGAGCCGATGGGCTGCTCTGCGAATCGGAAGTTACCTCGATACTGGCTAACCAGATGGAGATTTCAGAGCAGTATCGGCGCCGCGCAGAAGAATGGGAATTACAGCAAAAATTAGCCACGGTTGAAGTCAAACAGATAGATGAGCAGATTGCCGCACAAAATCAACAGATTGCGTTGTTTGAAAAACAAAAAGCCCAAATCAAAGCCCAACAAGCGCACCTTCAAGCCAATCAAGCTTTTCTCACCAGCCGCTTTACGGCTGAGTCACTGTACCAATGGATGGCGGGACAACTTTCTGCGCTGTATTTCCAAGCCTATGATGCAGTTACTTCTTTGTGCCTGTTTAGTGAGGCTGCTTGGCGCTATGAAACAGGTGAGTATGAAACGCCTAGCTTTATTCAACCGGGTGCGTGGCAAGACCTGTATCGAGGTCTGTTAGCGGGCGAAACGTTGAAGTTGGCTTTGCACCGCATGGATCATGCGTATTTGACCCGCAACGAACGCAAGCTTGAGATTGTGCATACCGTTTCGCTTAAGCAATTGTTTGAATTGAAAGCGAATGATTGGGCGTCAAAAGTGGAGAATTTGAAGACAAAGGGCAAGCTTGAATTTAACCTGACCGAGCAAGATTTCGATCGACGGTATCCCGGGCATTATTTGCGGCAGATCGTCACCGTCAGCGTGTCGTTACCGGCGGTGATTGGTCCTTACCAAGATGTGCGGGCCATCCTGACGCAAACAGGCAGCCATGTGATCGTGAAACCGGACATAGCGGCCGTTAAGCATCTTCATAATCCAAAAGACCCTGATGGATCTCAGACTGCAATCAAATCCAACCTACGGGCGAGCCAGCAAATCGCCTTGTCTACTGGGGTAGATGATAGTGGCCTATTCACTTTGAATTTTGGCGACGAACGCTATCTACCCTTTGAAGGCACGGGGGCTGTCTCGAACTGGACGCTGACTTTTCCTGAGCACACCGAGGAATCGCAGAAGGCGCTACTAACGTCTTTAACCGACGTGATTGTTTGTATTCGCTATACGGCTAAAGATGGTGGTGAGACGTTTCGTGAAACTGTCGCCGGACTAAACAATCCAGCTGGTACTAAGGCGGTAAACCGAAAATAAAAGCATTTAGAAAAATCGCCTTTTGGAGACACCTTTTGCAATCGAATGATCAAGTCAAAGTTCCCGAGCTAGCCTTGCCTAAAGGGGGCGGGGCTATCCACGGTCTCAATGAAACCATACAGGCGGTGGGGATGACGGGCATGGCGTCCTTATCCATCCCCCTGCCGGTGAGCCCGGGGCGCGGCTTTGCCCCCTCACTCGCATTGAGTTACAGCAGCGGCAGCGGCAATGGCCCTTTTGGGATGGGATGGTCCGTAGGGCTGCCTGCTATTTCTCGACGCCTGGCTGATGGAGTCCCCGCGTATACACCCGAAGATGTGTTTGTCGGGCCCAACGGGGAAGAGCTAGTTCCTAAGCTGGATGAACAAGGAAAAATCGAGACTAAATACCATCCAGAGGGGGAGAGTCAGTCACCTAGCGGCTCCTATAAGGTGGTGCGTTTTTCTTCGCGCATTGAAGGCAGCTTTGACCGGATTGAGCGCTGGACGCCTATTGGCGCAACCCAGACGAAGCCGTGCTTCTGGCTCATCCACGGCGCAGATGGCAGTGAGCATCTGTACGGTAAAACGGCATCAGGCCGCATCGCCGACCCTGCATCGGCAGATACCCATATTGCCCGTTGGCTGCTGGAAGAGTCCGTATCTCCTACTGGGGAGCACATCCACTACGTGTACCGCAGTGAAGACAAAGAGAGTCTGACTGAAGCAGATATGCTACGCGACCATACAGCAAACCGCTACCTCGACCGTGTGTGCTATGGCAATAAAGAGTACTTCAAACCCCTCTATTTATGGGATACCGATTCGGTGCCAGACCAAACCTGGCATTTCGAAGTGCGTTTTGATTACGGAGAAAAGCCAAGTTCCGGCGATGAACCACCATTGTTTGAAACAGCGAGACCATGGGCGCGGCGCCAGGATGCTTTTTCCGATTACGCCACGGGTTTTGAGGTGCGCACGCATCGCCTATGTCGGCAAATTTTGCTGTTTCATGCTTTCGACGAGCTAGGCGCAACCCCGGTTCTGGTCAAGCGCATGCAGATGTCGTACGACGAAACTCCTTTTGTGACTACCTTGAAGGCCGTCACTAGCTTTGGCTTGGATCAAGATGAAAGAAGTGACGATCGGCTGCCCCCTACTCACTTTAAGTATAGGGGCTTTGAGCTGCTTCAAGCACGCCCTACATCTGGCCCATCCTCTGCAGATTCATCGAATGTAGCAATCCCGCATCACACCGGCTTTCGCTCTTTGCCTTCTTTGGTGGGCCTGGATGATGCCCAACACTATCAATTAATCGATCTCTATGGCGAAGGTGTGCCCGGCATCCTATATCGAGATGAATCCGGCTGGCGTTATCGCGCGCCCCAACGTGCCACGGATAACCACAACGCGGTGACGTATGGACCGTGGCACCCATTGCCGCGCGCTCCCCTCGGACATAGCCGCACCAACGCGCTACATACGCTGACCGATTTGACGGGCAATGGCCAACTCGACTGGGTATCGACGCGTCCCGGTCAGGCAGGTTTTTTTACCCAACGGCCGGACAAAACCTGGTCCGACTTCACGCCGTTTGCCGCTTTTCCTTCCGAATTTCTCCATCCGCATGCGCAAATGGCGAATCTAATGGGGGCGGGCTTATCCGATTTAGTACTTATTGGCCCTAAAAGCGTTCGACTCTACGCGAACCAGCGCGAACACGGTTTTACTGCCTCCATAGAGGTGCCTCATACAGAAGATGCATTACCGCTTGCAGGAACAAGTAGACAGGAAGTGGTCGCTTTTAGCGATGTGCTGGGCAGCGGACAGCAGCACTTAGTGCGCATACGTCACAATACGGTAACGTGTTGGCCGAATTTAGGCCGGGGCCATTTTGGAAAACCAATTAGCTGGGCTATCAACCTGCCTGTAACAGAAGCGCTATTTAACCCAGCCTGCGTATTTTTAGCAGATCTGGATGGCTCAGGCGCAGCGGATCTGATTTATGCCCAAAGCGATGGCTTGCGGATTTTAAGAAACGAATCTGGCAATGGATTTGCCAAACCAGAGCTCTTGCGCTTTCCAGAGGGCCTGCGCTATGACACGCTGTGCCACCTAAGCTTTGCAGATATCGATGGGCTAGGTTGTGCCAGTCTGATTTTGACGGTGCCCCATCCCACGCCTCAGCATTGGCGCTACGACTTTAGCCAGGGACACAAACCCTATTTGCTTACGTCCATTAATAACAATATGGGTCTGCAGGTAGGTTTCACGTACCGCAGTTCAGCCCAAGAATGGCTGGATGAAAAAAATGATTTATCTATAACGCTATCTATACCGGACAAGCCCGCCATCTCCCATTTGCCATTTCCAGTGCATGTGGTGCAAAAAATTACCCATCTCGACGAAATCACAGGCAATACACTCTCGCAGCAATTCACCTATCGCAATGGGTATTATGATGGGCAGGAGCGTGAATTTAGAGGGTTTGGATTAGTCACCCATATCGATACAGAGCTTTTTGCACCTGCACAAGGCGGACACCAGGAGGATACCTATACCGCTCCCGTCATGACCAAAACTTGGTATCACACGGGGAGCGTGCTCCGAGATGAGCAGGTGCGCTCTCCATATAGTAGGCATGACAAGGAAGCCATAAGGTTAGAGCCGGAGGTATTCACACGCTTCAATCCTACAACCTCCCCAAAAGAGGTTATCCTGCCCGAAGCAACCTTAAATGCTCGAATGCACACCGAGATGGTACGTGCACTAAAAGGCAGTGTGCTGCGGGAAGAAGTTTTTGGTTTAGATGACTTTACTGCAGGGCCCTATACAACGCGCGAATCGCGTTATTTGGTGCGATGCGTACAAGATGTAGGGGCAGACCATCGGGCAGTGGTTTTGCCGTTGTCATTGGAAACTCTCAGCTATCACTATGAGCGCACCCCAACAGATCCGATGTGTACCCAGGAAATCAATCTGGCTTGGGATCGATATGGCAGCTTGCTGAGGTCCGTGGCGATCCATCATCCACGCCGCAGTGTGGATTCACCTTTCGAAGATGAGTTTAAAAAAAAATGGTGGGAGGCCTCACAAGATACTGCGCAAAAAGTAATGTGGCTTACTGAGACACGTCACGCTTGGCATCATCTGGACACATCACAAGCGCGGCGACTCGCGCTGCCGCACCAAACGCGCACTGAAGCGCGTGAGATTCAGCCCAATGAAATTCCAAAATCAGTCGGCTACGAAAGTTTGCGTGGCTCACGCTCTTTGTTGGACGGTAAAAGTACGCTGCTTGGACATCAAATTTATCACTATGTGACCGATCCTACAGCGCCAAACCAGCCGGTGACGCGAGAAGGCTTGCTTAAGTACATTGAGTCCGCCGAGTTCGACGAGCAAACGCTTGAAGTTTACAAAGATCTACCCGAGCTAAACGGGGAAAACCGCGACCAGGCTTTGAGAGACGCAGGCTATACAGAACTATCAGCCCCATTGTGGTTAAATCAAGGGGAAACTTTATGGGCAATCCAGCAGTCGATCTGCACCTATGACACCCCAGAAAAATTTCATCACTTGATCAACTACCAGCCGGCGATTGGCGCAGGAGTTACCACCATTACCTATGATCGGTATGGATGCTTGGTAACGGGTGTGACGGACGCGATGGGCCATCAGACAATAGCGCAGTACGACTATCGTCACTTATTGCCATTTCGCTTAATTGATACGAATGAAAACGTGCAAGAGGCCTGTTATGACGCCCTAGGTCAACTCTCGGTTTCGAGCTTTTATGGCACAAACGTAGGCCAACGCGTAGGGTTTGATCCATTGTACGAAAAGGGTATCGATCCCAATAAGAAAAAAATAGCAAGGCCTGCCCCCCAGTTAATAGAACAAGTTCTACAAAACCCTGAAAAGGCTGTTGGCTCTTATGCAGCAGCGTATTACTACGATGCCCTTAGTTGGATGCAAAAACGGGGCCCCGTCCAGAGCGTGGGCTTAGTCCGCGCCAACTACGCGAGCGATCTCCCTGCGCAGGTACGCATCACGCTGTCTTGCTCAGATGGGTTAGGTCGTGTGTTGCAGGCCAAGCAAAAAGTCGAAGCCGGCACCGCCTATCAACGCGATTCAGAAGGCGGCCTTGTACTTTGTAGCAACAAGCAACCCGTTGAAATCGACACGGGTACAGCCACCACACGTTGGGTTGTATCAGGGCGCGTGGAATACAACAACAAGGGCTTGCCAGTGCGAAGCTATCAACCGTATTTCGTGAATTCTCACTTATATGTAAATGATGCTGCATTTCGTCAGTTTGGCTATTGCGACACACATTATTACGATCCACTAGGTCGAGAAGTGCGTGTGGTAACAGCGCAAGGCTATCTCCGACGCCAGACCTATCATACTTGGTATGGGATCAAAGAAGACGAAAATGACACTTTGGCTGAAATATTGGCACGGTCAAAGAAGGCGCAGCCTGTCCAAAAAATCGAGGGTGAGCATGTCAATTGAACAAATCGGCGCGCTCTGCGCGAATACACCCACTTTAACAGCCTGTGACGCACGCGGATTAACAGTGCGCGCGGTGGCCTATCACCGTGCTCCAGAAGCGGAGGGTATCGCTGAACGGATCACTCGCCACCGATATGATGCAGCGGGGCAGCTGATTAGCAGCATCGACCCCAAGCTGTCAAAGCAGGTGCCAGAAACAGGAAAAGCCGAGCCGCAGCCTAATTGGGGTACGGCCTATTCTCTGTCCGGCCGCACCTTGCGCACGGATAGTGTGGATGCAGGTTGGCGGTTGCATTGGTACGGTGCAGCAGGCCAAGTGCTGCAAACTATCGATGCGCGCAGAACCTGTACACGAATGGAGTATGACGGCCTGTTACGGCCTATAGCTATCCTCGAAAAAATGCAGGATGACCAAGAACGGTGCGTGGAATGTTTCACCTATGGGGCAAGCGACATGGATCCGCAGCTCAATTTGCGGGGACGCCTGATACGTCACGACGACCCAGCAGGGACGCTCACTATAAGTGGTTACGCGCTGACTGGTCAGCCGCTGGATGAGACCCGATACTTTTTAAAGACGTCGGATGCATCCAACTGGCCTAATACCATCGAAGACCGCAATAGGCTGCTCGAGGGAACGGAAGGCCATCCTGTCCATACTACTTGCTGGTTTCACAATGCGCTGGGTGAGCTGCTTATTCAGGAAGATGCGCAAAACAACCAACAGTATTTTACGTACAACATAGCAGGCCAATTACAGACCGCTTCGGTCAAGTTGCGTGACTCAGAAGAAAATAAAATGGTGGTCGAGGCACGGATTTACAATGCCTCAGGGCAAGTACTTCAGGAAACGGCTGGCAATAGCGTAGTCACGAAGTATACATACGACCCCAAAACGCAACAACTCAGCAGCGTGCACACTCTACGGCCCGCTACCTCTGATCATTCGCCTGAATTGCAGCATCTGCAGTATTACTATGATCCCGTGGGTAATATCCTAGGTATTGAGGATAAAACGCCTCGCTCCAAATTCTTCGACAATCAAGAGATCAGAGCGACCGCTACATATACCTATGACACCCTCTATCAATTGGTAAAAGCGACTGGGCGTGAACACGCCGGCGCCGTGCAAGGCAGTGCTGCCCCCACTGTGAAGATTATTCCGCATGCACCAGATACTTACGTGAATTACACCCGTACCTATGCATACGATGCAGGGGGAAACTTGACCCTAATTAAAGGCGAGACCGGAGCGGTTCCCTTTACTCAAAAAATGACGGTGGCAAAAGGGAGTAACCGGCTGGCCAGCGTATCTGGCTTACAAACCGGCGATAACATGAGCCTGCTGACCTTTGATCCCAACGGTAATCCCGCCAGTTTGAGTACAGGGCAGGCCCTTGTATGGGATGCGCGCAATCAACTATGTCGCGTGACAGCCGTCAACCGTCTAAATAAGCCCGACGACGAAGAAAACTATCAGTACGATGGTAGTGGGCAGCGTGTCCGAAAAACCACGCGTGCCCTGGCGAACGGCGAAACCCTCGCGATGCGCTCTACCGAAGTCATTTACCTACCTGGTCTAGAAATACGCCGGTGTTATGACATCAACAATACGTTAAGCGAAGAGCTACACGTCATTTCCGTCGGCGCAGCAGGGCGCGCGCAAGTGCGTATTCAGCATTGGGCTAAACCTAAGCGGCAGTTAGAACAAATGCCTCCTCAAGACCAGTTCCGCTACAGCCTAGGAAACCATCTGGGTTCCAGCACGCTAGAGTTAGATCAGGCGGCCGACATACTGAGTTATGAAGAGTATTACCCTTTTGGCGGCACCGCGATTTGGGCTGCGAAAAGTCAGATCGAGGCCAAATATAAAGTCGTGCGTTATTCAGGCAAGGAACAAGATGCGACAGGCTTGTATTACTATGGCTTGCGGTATTACGCGCCATGGCTGGGCAGATGGTTGAATCCTGATCCAGCAGGAACAGTAGATGGTTTGAATTTATTTGGTTTTGTTAGGAACAATCCATTGAAATATGTTGATGATGGGGGCACTTCATCCAAAGATACTGCGCTAGATGCTTTTTATGCGGTATTAGTCGTTCAAAAAAACGCAAAGAAAAATCTCAAAATCTACGGGTTGCATGAAAGTCGTAAAACGAATAGCACTAAATTTAATTTACAAGCAGGCGCTAGTATTATTTCTTCAGCAGCGAGTATTCCAGTTAAAATAGCTGTGAAAATAGGGACGGCATCTATTCCTGTTGTATCCAATCTCTCGAACTCAGCAGCAGAAAAGGGATTCAAGTATCTGCAAAAAGATATGTATCCAGATTTAATGTCTGATTCGGATTATAAACATGTTGACTTTACAGAAAAGAAATTTTTTAACTCCGCCCCAGAGAAACTTGCTAAGGCATTAACTTTTGGCGCAGAAGCTGCCTCAGAAGCATTACCGATCTCCCCTTCTGAAGTTATACATAATATGGAGCGGATTGATAAAACATGGAAGGCTATAGAAGGTATTTCAGACAAAACAATGACAGCAGATTACGATAAAATAGACAAGTTAATAAATTTGGTTGATTCAAAAGAAGCCGCTGGATTAGAGGCGCTGTCTCAATGTGAAGAAGCCTTAACAGGAAAGAATTTAAAAATACCTAAATCAAAAACACCTAAATTTAGTAAAAAACAATCCCTTAATAGAGAGTTCCTAATAGAATCTGCTAATAAGGCAAGAACATATTTAGGAGAACTGAAACAAAATTTATATAATCAGAGTGTTGCTGGGCGCGCGCAGAGGTGGGGGGCGAAAGTGGCAGCAAATATCAACGCCAACCGTATTCATAATGCACATCCGTAAAGAAGCCCAGAGACGCAAAGCTCGATGCGCCTCATCGGACACGTTACGCACAGTTCTCATCTAAAAAAAGCGCCTTCTTGGACTAAACGGTTTCCAAGAAGGCGCTTTTTTTGTTTAAAGCATTTTTTGTTGAGTTTTACCTCATTTGAGGATACTAACTGGCGTTAGTAGTCGGTATGTTGAGATGCTTACCTTATTTCAACATACCATCATTTTATAGATCAATCACACGTGGAGAGAGCAAGAAAAGTTGTTCTTTCCGTGTGCTGGTGTCGTTTTTATAGCGAAATAATGCGCCCAAAAATGGAATTTTGGAGAGTAGCGGAATGCCTGATACGCCTTTTTCATCCTGTTTCTTTTGGTAACCTGCAATCAACAAACTTTGGCCTTGTGTAATAAATGCCTGTGTTTTGATTTGACTGCTGCTGACCATTGGAATTGTGCCAGCCGTTTGATTGGATGACGACGAAACTAATGATGGCGTAAATTGGCCATTTTCAATATTGACTTCAAGCTTGATCTGCGTGGCACCCTCTTCTTCAACCACCATAGGCAATACGCGCAGCGAAACGCCTGTTGAAATATTGTATAGATTACCACCTGCATAGCCATTTACAGGCACATACATTTGCTGCATGTTGTCCATTACGGCTTCTATATTGTCTAGTGTAGTAACTTTGGGGCTTGCTTCGATACGCGCTTGGTTGGTTTGTGTAAGCGCATTGACTCTGGCCATTAAATATCGACCTGCATCTCCTAATACAGCTGTCATCGAAATGCCTGCGGGAGTGGCTAAGAGGGCTCCTCCTGGAAGGGCAGCACCTGTACTAGGCAATGTTCCAAATTTAGGATCTATATTGCCGTTATATGCATTTTGCTGTCTATTTCCATCACCCGTTTGGATATCGCCATGGCTATTATGCGCACGCCAATCCACACCAATTTGATCTAATGCGCCACTGTCAATTTCAATCATCGTAGCTTGGATTTCAATTAAACGTGGTTTAACGTCGAGTTCATCGATGAGTGGCTTGTACTGACTCATACGCGAGGGCACATCACGTACCAAAATGGAATTGGTCCGCGCATCGGCCTTGATTACAGGTAATAGATTATCTGTTGGGTTAGTTACTACACGACCGGTTGGCCCCATGGGAATACTTGCTGCCATACCGCCTGCTGCGCCCATGCCTGGGAGGGATGGCGTGCCTGGAAATAACTGGTTTACTTGGTCATTGACAGGAACACTACCTAAGTTCCCCCCTGCTGCATAACCAGGAGGCAAGGGAGGAAGTAAACCTCCATTGCCAAAGCTCACGGAGCCATTAGGCGTGCGCCCGTCTACATCGAGCATTGAATTCGCTCTTACGATGCTGGGGGACAGCAAAGTTTGTGCAGAAGTTCGTGAGTTATTAAATAAGCTCTGCAATACGCTGGCTACACCTGGCACATTCACGGTATTGCCACCTACGGTTACGACGCGATCCGTTGCTGAAGAGTGGCGTAATTTAAAAATACGAACTTGTGTGCCTGCGTCTTTACCTGCATTGCTATCTACATTTTGCGCTACATTAGATATCAGCCGTACGTAATGAGCCGGGCCACTTACCATTGCAGTATGCTGTACATCGTCATACACAATAGGAAAGCGTTTATCCGATAACCCTATGCGATCAAGCGCGCTACGCAGATCGTCCATGCTGCCGTATTGCATTGAAATCAGCGTGCTTTTAACGTCACTTGCCGCAGAAATATCCAGCAAAGTACCGTCATAAAACCAAGTAAATCCGAAAGTAGAAGAGAGTGCACTCAAAAAAGCCTGAGGCGACATATTAAATTTGCCGCTCACCATGCCATCTACATTCGGTGCAATAGTAGCTGCAATACCTTGACTGGCTGCAAAGTCGCGCAATACATCTTTGAGCGGCTTACTTTCTACCGAATAGTGAATTTTCTCTTTTTTCCATGGAACAGTTGCTGCTTGCGCAGGACATATTCCTGCTACAAATATCGCGAGACTCAGGCCAATAGCAGACCAGATGGTACCCAAAAATTTCATTTTTACTAAACCATCCCCATCAAATAATGACCGTTTGGCACCTGCTTGAGTACAGGTTCAAAAACGGGTCTTCAAAAAAAATAAAAATACGGGCCCATACCGATCTGTGTCATTCCAGAGAAAAAACCCAGAAAGAAGCCCAAGAAAGGATTTATCAAGCCGACGAAATAGTAGGATGATGGAGATGGATATAGATACTCAAAATATCTGGGCAATGCTTTCAAGAATTCTCATTTTTTTACCAGTATGTAAAAATCTGAGTGGCCCTCAACAAAGCCATTTACATTGCATGACCGTGAGAAATAGCGTCAAACTGGGCGATAAAACACAAGATATATAGATAAATATTACGAGAAACTATAAATTCTTATTGGTGCTTTTTGCCCCTTCTGTATTTTCTGGACGCAAGGAGTGAATTTTTTCTGCTATGCCTTGCAATGAAAGCTGTGAGCTGACTTGGCTAATAAAAATGGTGATAAAAATAGCTAATAACAATAAGGTCATAGCTCCTTTTACGGGCATACTTAAAGACATCGTATCAATTTTCTCGGCCCCTTTAGCCAAAAAGCCAAAAGAAAAATCAACCATAATCAAAATCAGCATCATCGGTGCAGCTAACTTTATGCTCATTTCCATAAGCGAGTCGGTATAGCTCATCACAAAGGATTCAAGTATAGGTAGCCCGTCGGGCTGTATGCTTAAAATCGGCCACCATTGAAAAGACTGATAGAGCGCTCCTAGCAAAAACATCATGCCACCTAGCACCCAAAATGCCGTAATTGCGAGCTGGGATAACAAAGAGGAAGTAGGCGTACTCGTATCGCTACGCATTGGGTTACTCACCTGCACATTATTAAAGCCAGATAAGTCATCGATAAAAAAGCCCACATTGGCTGCAACCCAAAACACGGTAGATGCGCAAAAACCAAAGATGAGCCCCAAAAGGGCTTCTTTAAGCATAATGGATACTAAGAGGAAAGGCGTCAGCTTAAACCCGCTAATAGATTGCCCATAGGCCACGAAACTCGCCATAGCCATACTAATCGCCATGCGGTGAACCCCCTTGACCACTTCTGGACTCATTACCGGAATAATCGAAAGAGCAATCGCAATACGTAAGCTGCATAAAATCATCGTTAGCATAAAAGTGCCAAACGTATTATGCAAATTCAGTATATCTTGTATGTCGTTCACTACTAACCTCTGCGTATTTTATATATTCATATCACAGTAAAACTGTATATATCGCTTTAGGATGCCGATCTTCAGCGACTAAATCTGCGTTGAGCAACCAAGGCCTCTTCAGCAGACTCATCTTGTGCATCTTCTGCGGTTTTAAACGCTTTATTTTTTATTTTTGTTAATAATTTTTTATATTCATCGCGCTGGGCTTGGTTTTTAGAAATTTGATGTTGTATAGCGTGTATCTCATTTTGTTTTGCTTGTTCTGCTTGCTCCGCCTGAGCGCATTCAGCTTCAAACTGCGCGCGCCGTTCACTCACTATCCCTTGATACTGGCGAAGCTTGTACAGTTCATCCACCTTAAAAGTGCCGCCACCACTCATCATCGCTTGCATTTGGGCATTGCGCTCAGACTCTTCTTGCATTTTTTGGGCAAGTGCTTCTCTTTTCTGCGCAGTAGCTTGTTGAAGCTCTGCATATTCAAAGCGTAAGGCTGCAAGTTGAGTTTCTAAGGCTTTAATTTGCCGCTCACGTGCGTCTACCAGAATTTTAAAAGTTTTTTCACGACGATCTTTCATAGACATCTCTGTGTTATGCAGGTATCCAAGAAGGCGGTGGTATGCATGTTGGGGTTCCTTCGTCACCACCAACCTATCGACAAGAAAAGCAAAGAATGGTAGGTTGGTGGTGACGAAGGAACCCCAACATGATGACCACTGACCTTTTAAAACCTGCGCAACATCAATGGGCAGCAATCTCTTGCAAACCTTTAATAGTGTGCTCGTGGTCAGCTAATTGATCGGTGCGTTGGGTTAATAGCGCATAAATATGGTTTATTTTGGCAATCGCTTCATCGGCTAATGCATCTCCGCCTTGTTGATACTCGCCAAGTTGCAGCAAAGTTTCTACTTCACGGTGTTTCGCCATAAGGCTACGGATATGAGCCGCAGCTGCATTATGGCCACGCGCTACTACTTGATGCATAACCCGAGATAAGCTATCGAGCACATCAATCGCAGGGTAGCGATTACGTGCAGCAATTTCGCGTGAGAGCGTAATGTGGCCATCTAAAATACTCCGCACCTCTTCGGCTACAGGGTCACTACCACCCTCACCATCTTCCATAAGTACAGTATAGAGTGCAGTAATCGAACCTTTATCAGAGGTTCCCGCACGTTCGAGCAAACGGGGGAGCTCAGCAAAAAGTGAAGGGGGATAGCCTCGCCGTGTCGGCGGCTCACCGGCTGCTAGACCGATTTCACGTTGTGCTCGTGCAAAACGGGTAAGCGAATCCATCATCAACAACACTCGCATACCCTTATCACGAAAATATTCCGCGATAGTCGTGGCTGTATGGCCCGCCTTAGAGCGTTCAATCGAAGAACGATCAGAGGTAGAGCACACTACTACCGAGCGTTGCAAGGTCTGAGGGCCTAAACTTTGCTCTATAAACTCCCTCACTTCACGCCCCCGCTCACCGATTAGTGCAATGACATTTATTGCCCCGCCCCCTGCACTGTCCTTGGCGTTTGAACCGCGTTTCACCATATGTGCGGCACCGCGTGCGAGCATGCCCATCAAGGTACTTTTACCTACCCCCGCTGGCGCAAAAATGCCCATACGCTGCCCCTCGCCCAATGTAATAAGCGAATCAATAGCACGAATCCCAGTATAAAAAGGGGTATCAATAATGCGCCGTGTCATTGGATCAGGAGGCATGGCATGGATAGGCCGCAAAGTTTTGCACGCTATAGGACCCTTTCCATCTATTGGCTCCCCCATCGCATCAATCACTCTGCCTAATACTTCAGGCCCTACTTGGATACTAAGCGGTCGCCCCAAACTCACTACGCGCGTTGCTCTAGATAAATGATGTAGGGACCCAAAAGGAGACAGAATGGCCACGTTTTGTGCAAAACCCACCACTTCAGCGTATTGCAAGCGTGTTCCTGCTGCATCTTGAAGCTCACACAACTCACCCAGTCGAGCTTCTATACCGGTAGCTCTAATCAAAGTACCAATTACTTCAATGAGCTTGCCTGCCTGGTGAACTGCGGGTTGTTTAAATTCGCGCTCAATAGACTCGGTAAGACCTCGAAATTCATGAAAATCTTTCATGACGATGGCCTCGCTTCGGTTAACTGAGCATCGTCAGAAACCATATGAGCCGCATTTTTTTTAGCAGAGGTCGATCGCTTTACACTCGTTTTTTCTTTTGCACGCGATGTAGCATTGCTTGAATCCTTTACCGATTCATCTGTTTCGTTTACGGATAGCAGCTCTTTTTTATCCTGTTTACTACGCGTTTTTTTAGGTGGTCCTTCTATCAAATTAGCAGCATCATGAGCTGTTAAATCCGCTTGGGCAGGCTTTTTCTTTTTTGGAGGAGCACTTAATAATTTCTGCTCTCCTGCTGGCAAAGCAATGCTGTCCTTAGAGAGCGGCCCTGCGGCATTTTCTTCGATAGTATGGCGCCTCTCTCTTGACTGACGTCTGGCAGGTGCGGAATAAACTGGTAATGGATCGCCATCTTGTGCTGCAGATAAATTAGCATTCACTTGAACCTGTGCAAGCAAACCTTCCACCAACTCATCCTCATCTCGATCGAGTGCGCGCGCGAGTGCGGAGCGCATAGCCTTAAGTTGCACATCAAGGCTGGCATCGATCATGCCAAATTCTGATTCGCACACGCAGCTACCTGGTGCTAACCCTGCCTCTGCACGCACCATCACTTTAATAAGTTGACCGCGTGTACTCCATTCTTTAGAAAATCCATCAAAGGCTTTTTGTGCAGCGCCCACTTCATCAGGATGCACACTCACATGCAATAATGAGGCTCCATCAGTAATATGTTCTAGCGTAGTCATCGCGCGCTCAAACAAAGCGCGGCGATCAGTGGTGTGCACAATATGCTCAACGGCTCTAGCAACCAATTCACTCAAGCGCCAACGCATACGGCTTTGAATATGACGTGCATTACTCAGCATTTCAATAGTGCGAGATTGCCATTCTTCTACCGCTGCTTGCCGGCCTGTGGCATAACCTTGCTTTTTAGCTTCTTCAAAAGCCTGATCGATCTCTTTTTTAGCTTGTTCACGTAACGCTTTAAGCTCACTATTTAGCGCTTTTCGTGTTGTTTCAAGCGCTTTAAACCCTTCATCTAGTTCAAGTACTTTACTAAATACTTCTCGTTCAATCACGCCTCCTTCAATCCCCACCCCATGGATGGATTCTGATATCTCCTGCGCAGAACGAAGCCAAATAACCATATGAATTCCAGCACTAGTAATAGGGTGTGTCTCAGGGTGCATCTATTTCCAGCAGGGCTAAAACTTCTTTACTGCCCTGCGGATCAAAGCGCTCATCCACCTGGCCTGCTTGATTTAATGTAGCGGGTATCCACGGTGGAGCGGCAAGGTCTTTTGCAAAACATAAACGCAGATGGGCAAAAGGCCCGTTTACATTCCATATGCCATCGCGATCCAGTAGGTGAAAACCTTCCCATTCCAAATCAGTAATACTCAGTGTGCGTAACGCAGGCAGATCGAACGAATGCTCAAGCACCTCTAACTGAGGCGCTCCTGAAAACTGCATTAATTTGTCAAGTACAGATCCTTCTAGCCATTGAGAAAAGCGCATTCTGCTAGCCTTATCAATGGTGCGACGCATTGCCGTACGACGAAACGTAAGTGCGCGCATACGACATAAACGCCTAGCTTCCTTCCATGAAAGTACACCAATACGCCCTGCTTCTCCTTCAAAATCTGCAGCGCTAGGCACCCCTATGCCTGCTTGTGCTAAGAGTACTTCTGCACAGCGCTGCTTAAGAGCAGGCAAATTCGCACCTTCCAAAATAGGCGTCAGCGTTTCTTGCATGGATAAAACCTGAGGTACCGAGTGTACTTTTTGGTCCGCGTAAGAAGATCTGATAGTACTTATAGGGGTATCTGCATTGCGTCTGGCCTGATAGTTAGACTCCACAAAAAGAGATGCAGAGGAAATTCCTGCAGCTTTGGCCAACGGAGCCAACACGCCCCACCAAGACGGGTGCGCATGCTCTAACACTTCGGCCCGGCGAGAAGCATAGATTTGCATACGCTTTGCAATAGAATCAGCTAAAGCAACTAGGTGTGCATCGAATGTTTTAGCTCGCCGCTCATGCAAATATTCTTCTTTATGCGGCGCGAATTGCTCTACATCCTGAGGATCTTCAAAGCGTTCCTCCTCTTCTGATTCACTCTGCTCTGTAGAATCTTCAGCTCGTATAGGATTCCTTTTAAGAGCCCCCTCCTCTTCTTCTTCAGGAGTATTCACACGAGCGTAACGCATGGTTTTACTCTCCGTTATCTATCTGATTCATCTTTCGAAGCAGCGTCCGGCTTTCTAAATCGCCCAATCACACCGTCTATTACAGATTGCAGGGGATTTGCTTCCCCGCTACGGCGCGCGTTCTGCCATAGCCATAAACCCAAACCTGCCAAACTCAGCACTACGATACCCGCGGCCGTAGCAAGCGCTATCCACATACCAGAGGATTTTGATTTTTTTATAACCATTGCGCTAATTGGGTCTGCCGGAACAGTTGTCACACTGACCTGTTCATACGATAAGCCTTCTACGCTATGGGAGACTAGATTTTTAATTTGCGGGATCAGCGAGGCAATATTGGCATCAGGACGGTATTTAATAAAAACGGAAGCAGAAGAAGGCTCCACGCGCTGTGCTAACGGGTCATTATTAGGTAAAACAATATGTACACGTGCGTTTACTACCCCATCAATCTGGGACAAAGTATTTGAAATCTCTTGCGAAACCCCGTAAATAAAACGCACTCGCTCCTGGGTTGGTGTAGATACCAGCCCGTCTTTTTTGAAAATATCGCCCAAATTAGAAAATTTTTGCTGTGGCAATCCTCGAGCGCGCAGCACTTCCATAGCCTGTACCACCTGCTGACCATCTGATTTGATAGACCACGTTTTTCCTCCATCGGGTGTTACTTTTTCAGCATCGATCCCTGCTTGAAGCAACACGACGACCATCTCGTTCGCATCTTGTTCATTCAAATCACGGTATAGCTCTTTTTGGCAGGCAGATAAAACACCAGCCATCAACAATGCAAGCCCAATAGAACGAGCACAACGCAGTCGTGAAGTAGAGAAAATAGTCATGGTAAATATGCTCAGGGGAATATGCCTGGAAAATAGAAAATACATGCACTTGACTCTAGGTCAATGTGCGAAATATAAAATTATTTAGAAAAGCTGCTAACTAAGTTATTCAAAACTTCTTTGTAATATACTGAAATTCGATTTAGCTAACAGCTTTTCTACACTACTAATACATAGCATTATTGATTTTTAAGCAAAGTATCAAAAGAATGCTTTGAGCTTTGCTCAGCAGCAAGATGTAGCGCTGCATTACATCCATAAGTTGCAACACTGCCACTCACTTCCATCGCCTGGCTAACTACTTGATCAAGCGACATGTTTCCATGAGACATATTATTTTGAAAGTTACTTAAATTATTCAATGTATTTTTCAAAAGCATGTCCTGTTGGGTCAGCATCGTACCAATGACAGAAGGGCTATAAGCCACTGAATCTGGCGTTGAAAGCGTACCTATATTATTTATATCTGCATCCATCAATGCATTAAACTGATCACCAAGCCTTTGCTGGTTTGGATCTGATTGGAACTGGCTTTGGTTTTGCAGAGTAATTTGTTGATTCATTTCATCTTGCATCTGCACAAATAAGTCCTGCAAACTACCAGCCCCTTTTTTTGATACTGGGGCTGCGCTATCTACTTTAGATAGCATTTCTATGACGCCTGGATCCATCTTCCACCTCTCAAAAATAGGCATGAAAACCTAAAAAAATCTTTGAAACACATTTATTTTTAAATATATATAGCGCTTGGTTTATGTAATACTGACCTGTCTCCATATGCACTATTTTTGAAAGAATAGAACATAGTGCTTACATACGTACTGCGTAGTTTGGTATGGATGGTTCAGTATTTTTAGCTAAAGCAGGCTGCGTATCTTTAGGACTAGCATCATTATCAGCAGATATCTCTTGTATATACTTTGCTACTTCTTCCTGACTAACCAGACCTTTTTGAAAATCATTTTGTTTATGCAGAACTTGCATAAGGGTAATTTCTTGCTTAGTAGAAGCAGGGTTTTCAATTATCTCTGCAGCTATCATTTCCCATGATGCATCGGACTGCAAAAATAAAGCATGTGCTAAAAAAACTTTAGCCGTTGGATAATTAGGCCTAGCATCTATTAAATGGCGAAGTGTTTGAATGGATTGCGAAATATAGCCACGATAATTCTGAATGATCGCATCAAAATAGGTATATTCAATTTTTTCAGGCCTAAAAACTCTAAGCATTTCACGCACAGAATCAATATCATCCAAATCAAGCGATGGTATAGATCTACGCTGTACTAATACATATCCAAGAAATGCGGCAAGTCCATTGAGCACTTTAATGCCACAGTCCATATAATTCATCTTCTCGTTCATCACTTCTGCCTTATGCCAAGGTTTAAAAATTAATATGCTTCTCTTTATATAGCCAAACCTTATTCATGCCTTTATAGCAGGATAAACTTCTATGTGTACCAACGTGCTTTAAATACGAAGTACTGCACGAATAAGCGAAACAATAGATTTTTTCTTTCATGAAAATAAGTAGGTTTCCAAAAAATGAGCCAGATATCGAACTGGGTGGGAATTATATTGAATACCTAGCACTGTGCGCATACAAAAAAACTCAAGATGTAAGTCACCATATTCTCTAAAATCTTTTAAGAAAACACTGAGATGTATGATTTCGTTTTGCTGCACTATATTTCGCTCGCCCCATTCATAACAAATCAATATCAAAGCTATGATGCTCACTATCTATGCGGCAACTATATAAAAAACTGTATTACTAGATTACCTACGCCATGAGTGAAGAAAAAACCGAAGAACCGACCGATAAACGGTTACGAGATGCACGTGAACGCGGCGAAGTCACTAAAAGCACGGATTTAACCGGTGCAATTGTATTGGCGTGTGTAATTGGCACCATAATTCTTTCGCAAAGTTTTTTAGAAAATAGCTTTCGCGCAATAATGAATGCGCTTTTTCTCTTTGTCCCTACTGCGCATACTTTCTCTGATTTATCGACTGCATCCAATTATATAGGCGCTATAGGATTACAAGTTATTTTCCTATTTGCAGCCTGTTCTTGTGCTGCGGGGATATTGGCACTCCTGCCCCAGGTTGGTTTTGGGTTTACTCTGACGCCTATTATCCCAAAAATGGATGCATTGAATCCTGCCAGTGGTTTACAGCGCATGTTCTCCATGCGAGCCTTAACAGATTTTTTACGCACGCTCATTAAAGCAGCTATTATTATTGTTGTGATGTGGAAAACTATTGAGCATTTACTTCCGCTCATCGGTTCAGCTATTGAACATCCTTTAGATGCTATTATTCAAGTTGCCTGGGCTGCACTTTTAAAACTTTTTATCATAGCTACTGTTTTATTTTTCATCATTGGTGCAATAGATTATAAATTTCAAGTATGGATGTTTATGCGCCAACACCGAATGAGCCATACTGAAATTAAGCAAGAATATAAGGAATCAGAAGGCGACCCCCATGTCAAAGGTGCACGCAAAGAACTTGCGCGCGAATTAGCATTTTCACCTAGCCTGAAACAGGCAATTAAAACAGCGAATGTGGTAGTTACCAATCCAACCCATTATGCAATAGCGCTTCAATATAATCGAAAAGAAAGGTCTGCTCCTCGTATTATAGCAAAAGGTAGAGATCGCCATGCATTGGAGATGCGCCAATTGGCAGAAAGTACAGGTGTACCTATTGTTACCAATCAAAAAGTAGCGCGTGCTTTATTTACAGTTCCATTACAAAAAAATGTCCCTCAAGAATATTTTGCTATTGTCGCAGGCATTTTGCTATGGGTAGAAAATATTGGAAAATCCAAAGAAGAAAACGTAGAGTGATTACATGATTAAAAATTTTAAAATCCCTGCAATTGGTGAAATGGGTATTGCACTGTTGATCATTGCAATCATCTCTCTGATGATTTTGCCTCTACCCACTTTGCTCATCGACTGGCTTTTAGCGCTGAATTTAACTATCAGCGTTGCCCTGTTGATGATAACTATGTATATCCCTAATATTATTGCACTCTCTTCTTTCCCCTCTTTATTACTATTTACTACCTTATTTCGGCTATCCCTAAATATAGCTTCTACCAAATCAATTTTGCTCCATGCGGATGCAGGTCATATTATTCAGAGCTTTGGAGAATTGGTAGTAGGTGGAAATTTGGTGGTTGGATTGGTCGTATTTATTATTATTTCGACTGTGCAATTTATTGTGATTGCAAAAGGCTCCGAGCGTGTAGCAGAAGTAGGTGCACGATTTACGTTGGATGCTATGCCTGGTAAACAAATGAGTATTGATGCCGATTTACGTGCCAATATCATTAGCCCCGATGATGCTCGTCAGCGCCGTGGAGCACTAGCCATGGAAAGTAAACTGCATGGGGGTATGGATGGGGCGATGAAGTTTGTAAAAGGCGATGCTATTGCTGCCCTGATCATTACGCTTATTAATATAATCGCTGGCATTGCTGTAGGGGTGATGTATCACGGCATGACGACAGGGCAAGCTGCTAATCACTTCTCTGTGCTGTCTATTGGTGACGCGATGGTCTCACAGATTCCCTCTTTGCTGATTTCTGTTGCAGCGGGTGTGATCATCACGCGCGTGGCAGATGAAGTGAATCCTCAGGCAGACTCACTAGGGGATGAAATTGGTCGACAACTCTCGAGTAGTTCACGCGCACTGTATCTCACCAGTGTTCTCCTGCTGGGTTTCGCCTTAGTACCAGGTTTTCCGTGGGAGTTATTCGTCATATTTGCCGCTGCACTGAGTTTTGCTGGGTACAAGCTTGGTAAACGCGAAGTCAAAGGTAAAAAAGGACCTACCAGCGAAAACCCGGTCCCTGCTCTGCAGCGTTCAGGCTCTAAAACCCCTGCACACGCCATATTGCCTGGCCCTCCCCCATTCACCTGTGCTGTGGGCGTGCGTTTGGCTCCAGATATTATCGAGCGAATCAAGACGAGTGCTCTAAATAGCGCCTTTGAGATAGAACGCGCCACCTTACAAGAAGAGCTAGGCCTTCCTTTCCCGGGTATTACCTTATGGAAGGCTGAAAATCTACCTGTACAAACTTATGAAGTATTGCTGCACGACGTACCTCAGGCTAAGAGCGTTCTACCTGATAATAAAGTAATGGCGCTAGACGCGCATACAGACAGCGAAATACGAAGTCACTGCGAGCCTCTACAACATGCAGGGGCCCAGCAAGTCAGCTATTGGATAAACAAAAAAGAAGCCACCACTCGGATGCTTAAAACCTGGTCTATCGAACAGGTCATGGCTCACCATATCATTAGCCTACTGCGTAAACATGCAAGCTTATTTGTCGGTATCCAAGAAACCCAATGGGTCTTAGATCAACTGAATCTTGAATATCCGGGGCTGGTAACCGAAGTTCAAAAAGTACTTCCATTACAGCGTATTTCAGAGGTGTTTCGCCGATTACTCGAAGAATATATACCGATCAGAAATATTCGTAATATTACTGAAAGCCTGATTTACTGGGGACCTAAAGAAAAAGATATGCTCTTGTTGACGGAATATGTGCGAGGAGATTTGTCACGCTTTATCGCCCACCGAGCAGCAAATGGGGAACGGCACTTAAAAGCTGTACTCCTAGATTTAGAAACGGAACAGCATATCCGCCAATCTATCCGGCAAACGCCTACGGGTAATTATCTAGCCCTCCCTCCAGAGCAAGCGAGCGAGCTTATAAAGCGTATTTCAGCGATGACACAAGAATATCGTACCCATATTGCTTTAGTCACTTCAATGGATATTCGCCGCTATATACGACGCCTGATCGAGCCACACTTAAGCTGGCTCCCCGTCTATTCCTATCAAGAGCTTGGTGAACATGTAGAGCTACAACCACTTGGGCGTATAACCCTTTAAATTTTTCTGCAAGCCAATAGACGGGGGGCTCCATTATGAGTAATTTCGGTGATCTTTCTATTTTTCATGGCTCTACTATTGCTGGTGGGTCTTCATCACAAGATAAAGATGACCAATCCTTTGATAAATGGATGCAACAAACACGCAATAGTCAGAGTAAGCAACGCACCCCGGGAAATGGTAATACAGCAGCTAACCAAGACCCTTCTACGCTAAAGCAAGATATTATTGAGGCTGAGCGTTTCTCAAGAGAGTCTAGCAAAAACAATACTAGCTATATTTTTTACAAGCGAGTCGTTGCTCCATCACGGCCAGAATCAGAATCGTTGGGAGGGGAGGAATACGATAAAAAATCCGCCTATACTCAGTCTCAAGTAAAACTCCCTGGATCAGCAAGACCTGAAGTAACATTTAGCGCTTTCCTCACTCCTGTTGAAGAGGAAATCGAGCAAAAAAATGAACAAGCTCTCGAAGAGGAAGAATCAAATGCGGAAGAGCCGGGTCTTCCCCAACCTCGCGATAGCCTGCAACGAATTTCACGAGAAAGCCAAGAGCCTGACAATCAGCTAGATGAAGAAGAAACGGATCTAGAATCCGAAGAAGAAAATCTCCCAAGCGCTCGAGATACGCTGAAAACGCCTTTCAAAATAACAAAAGAAAATGATTCTGATAGTCAAAAAAATGACTCAGATGACTCCGATGATTCGAATGCAGATAGCCCAAATTCACTTCAAGCACACCATAACTATCTACTGCTTCCCATCCACGGGAAAAAAGAATCAGACAAAAAAAATCCATATAGGAGTCAACAAGAAGTAATAGCAGACTCCCTAGGCATAGATCCTAAAAATTTATCTAGCTCCGCGTTAACACTTTTAATGGATGAAGGCCCTCTTGGCCGCATGACGCGAGCTATTATAGGATTTTGCATCAATGACGCCATTCATTCCAATGGCGTATGGCAAACCTATGTTGCTATTGATCAAAAAATATTGGCCGAAACCACCTTATTCTTGCATCTAACGCAAGCAGAGCTTTTATTGCGATTTAAAACCACCAATCGCACTTCTAGTAAGCGGATACAAGAAAATGAAAAAAATTTAGAGGCCAGTATTTCCGCAGTTCTAGAAACAAAAGGATATCCGCACGTTATACAAATCTTTTTGGAAGATTGATACGCTCCATGGATGGGGCTGCATATTCTGAGCAGCCTCCATCAATATCTTTATATACATTGCGCTGCTTTCCGATTTCCACACCGAATGCTTTTCTATAACTTCATTACTTTCTCATGAAGATCTGAAGGCACTCCTCTTGCAACAAGATTCTGTAGATCGCGCCCCCCCCAGCACAGTGTGTGCACTTGGCTCAAGCCCTTTTTTCCCAAAAGTCGGCAAAGAGGCAGCACGCATCACACGTTTGGTATCCGATACGCGTTTAACCAACCTGCTTGCCGAATACACGGGAATACAGGTTATCGACATTTTAACCAAGCCAGGGCTTAGCCATATTGGAGAGCACGGCACAACTGCTACGTTATCTCAACAAGCCACTCTACGTATTTTGCATCAAGAGGGTCAAGCGCAAGTGTGTTTTGATGTACAGCATTGGCCTGCTCTATACATGCTTGCTGCACATGCGAGTGCCTTGGCAAAACCTACTGCTGGGTCGAATCATCAATTACACCAAGCCATAGTAGATATTTTGCTGGCACCCGTGGCACAAAGATTAGAAGTACTCGGTTTAGAAGATGTGCATTTTGAAGATTTAAGAGTCTCAGACGATATATCTGCCTTAGATAGCCAAATGCTTGCGCTACGCTCCAAACCCGCATCAAGTGCACCGCATACCGTTGACAAGGTGGTGATGGTGCAATGCAAATTGGACAATAGTGCGTCTGATTCCTCATTGGAAAAAGCCAGGTACTTTACGATAACGCTTCAGTCAATAGATACCAACTTATTGGAGTATTGCGAGCAATTACTCAATTTACAACCGCTTATGCTGCCCGCATCGGTTTTAGATCTTCCTTTACCTGGGCGCATTTTGCTGGGTACGCAGCACCTCACGATAAGTGCACTGTGTCGCTTGCGATGTGGAGACGTTTTAATTGGAGCAATACAAACAGAATACCAAACGATATTAAGCGCTGCCCCATTGCTGGGTAACTTAGAGGTGGTATGGGGTTTATCAGGCGGGCGTAAGCTCAGAGGCTTTGCAGCGCTAGAAAATCAAAATTTAGTGATGAAGGGAAGACTGACTGTGCATCAAAACAACCAAGAAGAGCAATCTGTTGAAGACAGCGAAGCATTTATGCAAACAGAGGATGAGGCTTTGCCTGATTTAGCGGGCCTAGATATACCTGTACATTTTGAAATAGACACCATTTCCATGCCTTTGGCACAACTCTGTGCACTAGGTGCTGGCCATGTAATGGAATTACCCATACCTCTTGCACAGGCTCCTGTGCGCCTTATTACTCATGGAAAAATCATAGGTTTTGCAGAGCTAGTTGCTGTTGGCGAGCACCTTGGGATCCGTATTCAAAAAATGGCGAAAATCGATGCTTCAAATCACTGATCTTAATGCAATTCTTGTACTGGTTATGGTGATGAGCATACTGCCTTTTGCAGCGATGATCGTCACATCCTATACCAAAGTTGTCGTTGTACTCGGCCTTTTACGTAACGCACTAGGTGTGCAGCAGGTACCTCCTAATACGGTACTAAATGGCATTGCTATTATCGTGTCTTGCTATGTCATGGCGCCTATCGGCTTGGTAGCGATGAAGAAAATTCAAAGTCAACCACATTCTGTTCAATCCACTCAAGCAGTACTTGAAGGGTTTAATGTGGTGCGCGAGCCTTTTCGGGATTTTTTAAAAAAGCACACCCGCGAACAAGAAAAAGCCTTTTTTCTACGATCAGCAAAAGCAGTCTGGCCTAAAGAAGCTGCGGAGCTTATCTCAGCCGATGATTTCATTGTGCTAGCCCCTGCCTTTGCGTTAAGTGAGCTTACTAATGCCTTCAAAATTGGTTTTTTGCTCTATATTAGCTTTGCCATTATAGACATCATTATTGCAAACGTACTGATGTCCATGGGCTTAAACCAAGTAAACCCCGTCAATATTGCTATTCCTTTTAAACTTTTATTATTTGTTGTTATGGATGGTTGGTCTGCACTCATTCATGGTTTGGTTATGACCTATCATTAATACTTAGCCAGGTATGCACGATGGAACTCGATAATATTATTCAGCTCACGGCGCAAGGTATTTTATTGTGCCTCTATCTTTCTCTTCCCGTTATTGTCGTGTCAGCCAGCGTGGGTTTATTAGTCTCTTTTGTACAAGCAGTGACCTCTTTACAAGATGCAAGCATTTCGTATGGTATTAAGCTGTTTGCAGTCATTTTAACCCTTATTTTAGTAGCTCCGTGGGCCTCTTCACAGCTATTACGGTTTGCTAATGACGCAATGGATATGGCTTTTGCATAATGAATAAACTTCCTATAAACCCGCGTAGCCTTGCATCTCTATATCAGCATTCAAAGGCAGGAACTGTACCAGCGCACTCGGCTTCAGTCACCCCTCATCAGGTTCAAGCGACGATCTATCAAGGGCGACAATTTGGGCCTTCTTCCTCTCCAAAGCCCAATCGCCCTAGCTTAAATCGAAAACAAGGTAGCGCGTGGTTATCTAAAAAAACCAACACCAATTCAAAACCTAAAACTCGGTCCCAAAAGAATCCTATTCCGACAGATACGAATGACGAGGGATATGAAGATCCTGATGAAACCAGCGCGGAAATAGCCACTTCGAACCTGGGTGGAAAAAACTCTTCAGAATTTGGGCAACAGGAGCACCAACAATCTTGGGGTGGCAACGAAGAATCTTCTGATAAGACAGAAGAAAATATGAAGCAATTGGCTGTGGCAAAAAGTAATTTGAAAAAACGTGCTTCGGGATATAACGCTCAATTTTTATCCACAGCCCCTATGCCCAGATCTTCGCTAAATCGCTCGTTTGCAGATCAACTTGCTAAACGGCCAGCAGATGCAGATGCTGCTTTTATAGCCAAACTCTATATTCCTGCAGTGATAACGGCTTGCAATCAAGTTGCTTGCCCACAGAGTGAGCCTAATACAGCAACAAGCTCTAAAGGGGCAACGACCCTGCGCGCAAATATACATATGCTAACCAGTGATGCATGCCAGGCCATGCCTTCTCGCAATGAAGCAGGTCCGCCAAAAACTTTAGCAGATGTTCGTACATGGCTTATAGAGGCTCAAAAAAATACTCCTCCGAGCACACCTACTTCGCTGTCAAAAACCGTTCATCTCCTGATGGCTCCACTGCTACTAAACCTTAAAAAAACAAGCAAACCTGACACAGCACGGCTGAAAAATTTAACCCTTGCTGCTGTGCGGTATTGATAACATTTTGATTGCTGCTTCGCACACCATGAAACTTCTTCGCATTCTCACAGGCCTACATGCTGGCGCTGAGCTACAGTTAGACGTACTAACACAGCGTATTGGAAAAGACGACGAAGCAGATATCCGACTCGCCGATTGGACCGAACCTAGTATGCGCATAACCTTTGATGAGCATGGGGAAGTGCAATTAGAAACGCAGGATAGTGCCAACTCTTTAGAGAATGAGATGAATAGCAGCACATCCTTGCCCTCCTCTGTCACGCGGACTCAAAAAATTACGCTGGCAGATTGGATCCCACAAAAATTTGGGGAGGTGGTTTTATGTGTAGGGCAAGCAGGAGGAAAGTGGCCCAATGATGCGCAGTTGCTAAGCCTTATTTTTTCTCCACAAGCCCCTGCTAAAGAAGCTCCAGAAGAGTTAGATATATTGGCAGCACCTACACGACATAAACGGCTTTTATTGGTGGCCGCTGCAGTAATTCTAGGAATTATAGCCATCAATATAAATGTATTGAGTCAGATCAGGCAACGTGCACAGACAGAATATGAAGCCACGGTAAATACGCTGCCCAATCAACTACAACGCGCTTTACAGCAAGCGAATATCACAGGGCTAGAAATAAGCACCCGAAGTGATGTCGTGGTTATTAATGGCATGGTGAACAACAGCGCAGATGATGCGGTAGTGCGTGAAATTATTGAGAAACTCAATGACCTAGGCCGCATCTCACCCCATTACGATATTGCCAGCCGTGTCGCACAAAATATTGCGGAATCTTTAGATCTCCCCAATATAAAAGTGGAATACCTTGGAAAAGGTGCATTTCAGGTATCTGGCATTGTGGCTGATGTGGCAAGTGCTCAACAAGCACTTTTACGCCTAGCCCCCGATTTAAGTAGCAATATCAAAAAAATAGATTCTCGACTTACTGGTATTAAAGCCCGCACTCCTTCTTATTCTGGACTGATGTCGGATGGCAATGTGAAATATGTGGAAACACCCGACGGCGTAAAGCATTTATACACCACTGAACCTTAATCCCTGTAATGCAGGGTCAATAGCTTTTGGAGAATAGTCTATGTATCAAGCATTGCAACAGACCTACGATGAACTGGGAAGCGCTAACACTGGCCGTCCACTTACAGAGGAAATGGCTAGACGGCTAAGTGAAGGTTTTTTGCAGGCCGCTAAAAATCTAAGTGAAGCAGCAAAATCCAGTAAAAGTAAGCAAGAAAGTGAAACTATTGCGAAATTATGTGGCAGCATGATATCGGGAGAACGACTTATCAATCATATTTGGCGCAATCAATCTACAAAATAAATATTATATTACCCATAAAAATAATTATGTATCCTTTTAATATAAATAATAGGAGAATGTCATGGCTAATCCAGTTACAGGCTTATTAGGCGGAATGGCGATGTCAAATATGTCGACTGCAGGCAGTATGGCGATGTCGATAAATCAAATAGGTAATAATTTTCTATTAACAGGCATGAAACAAGCAGAAGAAAACTCTAGAGGCCGATAAGAAGATTCATAAAAAATTTCATTAAAAGTAAAAATAAATATAATTAAATCGCTGTCAGTTTTATAATGGTGTAGCGCTCAAAAACACCAGAGTCAAAAAATAAAAAGCCGGCACATCATGCCGGCTTTTTATTTTTTGACTCAAAACACATGATCTATAAAATATAATATAAAAAACAGAATGCATCTTAAAAAACTAAAGAAATACCTTGTTTGCCTACAAGGCAATACATCTACTTCGCTTACACACCCTTCATTTCGTATTTTTTTAGAAAGCATAGCTATAAAATACTATTATTCAGTCAAGTTCTATAAAGCCAAGAAAATAAAATTACACAAAAACGGATAATATGAAGATGGACTATACTAAGTGCAGCACAAGTGCAATAAAATGCATGGTTGGATGCCTCTCACATGCGATATTAAATTATAAAAATATCGAAGGGATCGATATTGGCGATATTGAATCCTTACGTGAGGGCCTAGAAATTTTAATATCAGATTCGAAGAGCTTATTATATTTGGATGCCATGCTTCAAATTAAAAATGGAAATGAGGTACATGCTATCAGCATATTGCGTGAACTACTAAGTTTTATGCCAGATTACCCTAGTGCAAAAGGTCTATTGGCTTTTACTCTTTGCAGCCAAAATGATCCTAATTGGGAAAGTGTGGCAAATGAAATGATTGAGAATAAAAATGCAAGCGAAGATGATATAGAAATGGTGCATACAATATGGAAAAGTAATTGGATGCGTAAAGGCACATGGAGCGAAGAAAAAGCGCAAAGCTTAGATCAAGAGCGTGCGATACGATTTCAAAAAAATACTGCTCATCAAAATAATAAAGAAGAAAAAAATGATGTCAATATAATACAGCCTTATGCTATACGGATGTAAAATTTACAGAATAAAAATTCTAGTAATTATTTTTAATAAATGACGCAAAACGTACAAAAAAATATTTTAAATAGGAGAACTCAATGAGTGCTTTACCGCCAGGCCCAAATCCGAATTTAAATCCAAATATAAATTTGAATGCAGCAAATACTCCACAGGATCCTTCTTTAATACCTGCTAACAGTACAGAAGACGAACCATTCAATATAATGAAAGAAAAGTTGGGTGAAATGGTAAAAAAAAGTGTAGAAAATGTAATAGATAAAACGTTTTAAAAAAATATAATTGCACAGAAAAACCAAATATTGGAGATTACAATGGGCAACGGACCAGCACCAGTTAAAGGCGGCGGAATTTCAGAAGGCATGTTTAACGAGATCACACAGAAAGCGATGCTAGCTGCGAACGAAGCAGCAGAAGCTGCACTGCAACTCTCTATAAATCAAAGTAAAAATAATCTTATGAAAACAGGTGGTGACGACGCTAAAAATAATAGTAGGTCATAGCCAAACTTTTTGCGCACGGGTATTAAAAATAAAAAGGCTAGGGGAACCTAGCCTTTTTATTTTTAATACTTGTTATAAAGCAGGGTATGCTGATCGTGGACAAAAAGGCATTTTTACCGAGCTTGCACCACCCAACTCAAAGGATAACGCCAGTCCCGCCCAAACCCCCTGCGTGTCACACGCGTGCCCGGCGGTGCCTGGTAGCGTTTATATTCGCTACGCCAAAGTAAGGAGAGCACTCGATCAATATCCTCTATCGCATAGCCTGCAGCAAGGAGCTCCTTTTTACCGGCATGCTCTTCCATCACAAGCTTTACGATAGCATCCAGCGTTGCATAGGCAGGCAGACTATCTTGATCGGTCTGGTTATCACGCAGCTCAGCAGAGGGAGCGCGAGTTAAAATCCGTAGTGGAATCAAAGGAGCGTCTGTAGCGACCATAGGCTGCTTTTTTCCTTGCTCTACCACATTACGATAATGGCACAGCGCATAGACGGATGTTTTAAATACATCTTTAAGCACGGCAAAACCACCGGCCATATCGCCATACAGGGTGCAATACCCAACTGCCATTTCACTTTTATTGCCCGTAGTAAGTACCAACGCGCCAGACTGATTAGCCAGCGCCATAAGAAACATTCCACGTATACGGGCTTGGAGATTTTCTTCAGTCACTGTGCTGGCGTTCACCTCGACAGAAGCCTGAGCCAATGCCGGAGATAACGTAGCGCGGCATGCATCAAAAACGGATGTCACGGGGAGCTCCGTATACTGCACGCCTAGGTTTTGCGCTAAAGTGCGCGCATCATCTAGCGATATTTGCGCGGTATATTGAGAAGGCATCATCACGGCATGCACATGCCTTGCACCCAGCGCATCGCATGCAATCGCCAAGGTCAGTGCGGAGTCGACTCCGCCTGATAAGCCAATGAGTGCATCTTTAAACCCATTTTTATGCATGTAGTCGCGCACCCCCACTACTAGCGCTTGATAGAGTTGCGCCGTGTCGCTCTCCAGTACACTGCATGCACCACGTAGATCCAAGCGCGGTACGTCAGACGCTTGGTCGGCAGAAGGGGCCTGCATTTCGCACTCGACCCACCCTATTGCCTCTTCAAACTGCGGTAATTGCATAGTGCATGCACCATGCGCATCCAACGCAAAAGATCCCCCATCAAAAACCAACTCATCTTGCCCTCCTACTAGATTGAGGTAGATCAATCCGAGCGGACCCTCGCAAGCGCTGGCCTGCTCCAACATGGCGCGCATTCTCTGAAGGCGAAAGGCCATTTTTCCTTCATGCCAAGGCGATCCATTGAGTACCAGCATAAGCTGCGCGCCCTGGGCGCGTGCTTCCTGCATAGGCGTGGGATTCCATGCATCTTCACAAATCAATAGTGCGCACCGCACCCCTTGTATATCAAATAGAAAAGGCGCATGTCCGGGCACAAAATAACGGTACTCATCAAATACTTGCGTAGTCGGCAGCATTCTTTTGTCATACCGCCCTGCAATGCGCCCCGCTATTAACTGCGAAGCGGAATTAAACTGATCGATGGGTGGGTTTTCTAAGGGCCTTGTACCAAGGCCCTCTGAGCTGTGATGCCCCGTGCAATGTGGGTGCCCCACTATAACTTGCAAGCCTTCAAATATTTTTAAGCGCTGTGCCAATAATTCCAAAGCAGTAGCGCTCTGCTGATTAAAATCAGGACGCAATAAAAGATCTTCTGGAGGAAAGCCCGTAAGCGCTAGCTCGGGTGTAAGCAGCAAATGCGCGCCTTTTCCATGCGCTATGCGCGCAGCTTCAACAATTTTGTCGCTATTACCTGCAAAATCGCCCAGCACCGGGTTCATCTGCGCTAACGCAATACGAAGGGCCATACCAACTCCAACAGAAAAAACACAAAGCAGAAAAATTAACTCTGCACAGCTAAAGCTTTGGCTTCTTGGTAACTCTGCACCCCTTCCATAATTTCTTGATGAGCCGCATCAGCCGCCTGCCAACCTTCAACTTTCACCCACTTACCCTTTTCCAACGCTTTATAATTCTCAAAAAAGTGCTGAATTTGCGCCTTCAAATGCATAGGTACATCCTCTATGGAACGCAAAGAAGCAGTCATAGGGCACACCTTATCCAGAGGCACAGCAACCAACTTCGCATCAATACCGGATTCATCCGTCATTTTCAGCATTCCCAATGCACGGGCACGCACCAATGAACCAGCGAGGAGCGGAAAAGGCGTAATCACCAACACATCAACCGGATCTCCATCACCCGACAGGGTTTGAGGAATAAAACCATAATTTGCCGGATAACGCATACCCGTTGAAATAAAGCGATCTACCACCAACATCCCCAACTCTTTATCCGCTTCATATTTCACTGGATCACTATTTGCGGGGATCTCAATCACCACATTAAACTCATTGGGCAAAGCATTGCCTGCAGGCAAATCATTAAAATTCATGGTAGTGCTCATCCTTTTTTATAAAAAGTGCTCTCCCTTGCGAGGGACATTGCGCTTTGTAAGTTAATAACAGATTATACCTTTCCAAATTCCACAGCATGACGAATGAATCCGATGTCGACTATTTCTGCACTACCCCACTCTAGCTCCGAAGATACCGCTCTTTCTCTCGAAATATCGCCGACGGGACGAATCCACCTGATTTCTGTTTCAGGACCTTCTAATTTATCCCCACCCCTCACCGCGCGCATTTGCCAGGCATTTGAGCGTGGCAGCAGCCATGGATTACTCTATTTGGGTGCAGTAGAGCTAGCGACGTGGTTGCCGCCTTCTCTTGCATTCGGTCGTGAGTTGGGTCATCTATTTATGACGCGCTTATGTGCGGTTGCTGACTTATCGAACCAGTGGAGCCGAATTGATATAGCTCCCCCCATCGCCGAACTGGAAAAGCTGGCATTGTCTATTCCACCAATGGTCGGAGCAGAATATCTGGATGTAGCAGGATTGGAAATTCTGTGGGTTGATCTGCAAACAGCCGCTCGCGCAGAAATTACAGACGCCAATAAAAACGTACAAGTATGGCTGCAGAGCAAGCATCCAAGCTGGAATCTGGTTGGGCGGGTTTGTTTTCATCTTGCTGAAAACAAACACAGTGAGCAGGCACCATTCGCATTTCTCGCGACCTATGCAGCAAGCGTATCGCAACAATCGCGCGTGCAGCACCAAGCACTAGGAAAGGCGCTGCAAGAATACGCTGGCGTAAGTGATCACGACACGTTGCTTGGGCTGCTGCTGCCCATAAACAAAGCGGCCGAGCAGAGCCCATGGTTAAAATCCCTTGTGGACTCTGGTGCCATTTTTCAGCCGATTGCGTTGACGCCCACCGATGCCCATCAATTTTTGCGCAGCATTCCGTTATTCGAAGCGTGCGGCATCGTGGTGCGTGTTCCAAACTGGTGGAAACCACACCAGCCATCACGACCACAGGTGCAGGTAAATATCGGTAGCCGTGCCGCCGGTTTAGGGCTGGATGCAATGCTAGATTTCAATGTATCGCTAATGCTGGAGGGCGAGGAGCTTTCGCCTGCCGAATGGAAAGATCTGCTGTCTGCAGGCAATGGCTTGGTGCGACTCAAAGGGCGTTGGGTCGAGCTAGATAGAGAAAAACTCGATGGGGTACTCGCACATTGGGAAAAAATACAGCGAGATACCGCTGGTAATGGTATTTCAATTCTGGATGGTTTGCGGCTATTAGCAGGTGCTGCAGTAGATGGCAACAGCCTAACAGCCATATCGCCCGACACTGCAGATTGGTCTACGGTAGTCGCCGGTGAATGGCTGACCAATGCACTGGAAGGACTACGCAATCCACAAGGGGTGCCCAGCAAAGCACACCCCGGACCGGAGTTAAAGGCGCAGCTACGCCCCTACCAACAAGCGGGCGTGCAATGGTTATGGTGGTTAAATCGCCTTGGGCTTGGTGGTTGCCTGGCAGACGATATGGGTTTAGGAAAGACCGTGCAAGTCATCGCACTGCTCTTGCTAGCAAAACAAGAAACCGATCCTGGTCCTCATTTGCTAGTGTTGCCCGCATCATTAATTGGCAACTGGCAATCCGAAATAACCCGCTTCGCGCCGAACCTGCGTGTGTTTATTGCACATTCCTCTGCCCTACCAGGCAAAACACTTTCCACATTGTCTGCTGGGCAGCTTACAGAATGGGATGTTGTTATTACCAGTTATGGGAACCTGATTCGTCTGCCATGGCTGCTAGAGGTACACTGGTCGCTGGTAGTGCTGGATGAAGCACAGGCCATTAAAAATCCGGGAGCGCAGCAGACACAAGCGGCAAAGGCATTGAAAAGCCGGGTGCGGTTTGCATTGACAGGTACGCCGGTCGAAAACCGGCTGGGCGACTTATGGTCACTTTTTGATTTTATTTGTCCTGGTTTGCTAGGATCTAATAAAACATTCAGCCAATTTGCACGCCGCTTGGAACAAGATGGGCAGGCTAGCTATGCACCATTGCGCAAACTAGTTCAGCCTTATATTCTGCGCCGCTTGAAAAGCGATAAGCGCATTATTTCCGATCTGCCAGACAAAACCGAGGTGAAGGCCTATTGCACACTCAGTCGATTGCAAGCAAGCCTGTATGAACAAGCGGTAGAAGAACTGGCAAAGCAGATTGACACATTAGACGGCATCGCTAGACGGGGTGCAGTGCTGAGTTTTCTTATGCGTTTCAAGCAAATCTGCAACCATCCATCCCAATGGCTGGGGGATGATGCTTATGCGCCAAATGACAGCGGAAAATTTAACCGCTTGCGCGAAATTGCGCAAGCCATCGCAGCACGTCAAGAAAAAGTATTGGTATTTACCCAATTTCAAGAAATGACAGGTCCATTAAGCGAATTTTTGCACGGAGTATTTGGGCGGCCTGGATTGCTATTACATGGCGCCACACCTGTCAAAACCCGCCAATCGCTGGTTGATCAATTTCAACAGGAAGAAGGACCGCCATTTTTTGTGCTTTCCATCAAAGCGGGGGGTACCGGTCTTAATTTAACAGCGGCGGCACACGTTATTCATTTCGACCGCTGGTGGAATCCAGCTGTAGAAAATCAGGCGACCGATCGCGCCTACCGCATCGGCCAGAAAAAAAACGTGCTTGTACATAAATTTATTTGTCGCGGCACGGTCGAAGAAAAAATCGATACACTGATTGAAGCTAAACTCGGATTATCAAATGACATCCTTGCCAGCGGCGGTGAAATGCTGTTGACTGAAATGAGTAATGACGCATTGCTAAAGCTAGTATCGCTGGATATTAATAGCGCCATAGATGATTAATAAACCCAATTGCAGACCTATCACATTGAATAAAATATGAGTTTTGACTATGGTGGTTGGGCACCTTATATACCGGTCGCAGAACGACGCGCCAAAGCCCAAAAAAAATTGAAGTCTCTTGAAAAAAAAGGGCAAATCTGTGAACCGATAACGATCAAGGGGCACTCTGTCGCTATCGCCCGTACTTTCTGGGGCAAAAAGTGGTGCGCCAATCTCGAAGCCTATAGCGACTACGCCAACCGACTACCGCGCGGACGCAGCTATGTGCGGCATGGTTCGGTGATCGACCTAAAAATCAAGACAGGCGAAATTACGGCACTGATCTTTGGATCAGAAATGTACAAAGTCAGCATCGGAGTACATGCGCTAGATGCCCCGCTCTGGCAATCGATTGTGAGTGAATGCTCGGGGAAGATCGCCTCATTGGTGGAGCTACTGCAAGGGCGTTTATCAAGTTCCGTGATGGAAGTAGTCACGCGCCATGGCGCAGGCTTGCTCCCCACTCCCAAGCAGATTGATTTTCATTGCAGCTGCCCCGATTCGGCCTACCTATGCAAACATATTGCCGCGGCACTGTATGGCGTTGGCACTCGCCTCGATAGTCAGCCAGAATTACTGTTTCAGTTGCGCCATGTTGATCCGCTGCAATTGATCCAGCAAGCGGGCAACCTATCGGTGCCAGGACAGCATCAGCAACTGGATACATCGGATCTGTCTGCATTATTTGATATCGAATTGAACGAGTAACCGGCGAACCCGAAAGCTCCTCCACTCGACCCGCCATAAGAACGTGCCAAGCAACTTGTGTTTCTGGGATATCAAACCCAGACCGCTGATGCCAAAGGTTATAATATTCTTCTAATATTTTTTTCAGACAAAAGTACTACAAGCCTATCTTTTTGCAGCATAGCCAATTTGGATTAATTTAAAAATAGGGGACTGGATTCTCGGAACCTAATTCATGGCAGCCGATGGAAGATAGCAATAAATAGTACAAGAACATTTTTATTACGAGGAATAACATGCAAACTGCGGCAATGGTAGAACGCAATCACGTAGTGCCTGCTGATTTTTCACCGCTCTACCTCTTGCCTACTCGCCCTTTAGGATTTGTTAATGGGCCTGCACCATTCATCACGGACCTAACAGAAGATGAATGGGGCACTCTGACCAATGAAGCTGGAGAAGATAGATTATTTGAGATAATGGAGGAGAGAGTACTTGATGTAATGAAATCCTTCGTTAGAGAGTATGTTCCTACTGTACTCGGCTTTATTGTAGGTGGCCCTTCGCTGGTTGTATGCTGTTTCTTAATTGCTTTTGGAACGCCAGTGGCTTGCGTCCCTCTTCCATTGCTTGTAGCTATCGTTAGCACGATACTCTTTCAAACAGCTATCTGGCTCGATCCGTTAGAAATGTTAACCCCAGTGAAAATAAATTGCTTCGGGAAAAACATTGTTTGATTCGCAGCATTCAATATGCAAAAGCATATACGGATAATGGAGCACTATAGAATTGCGCGCTCCATTATCATAAACGTTAGTTAACACTAACGCCAAGCGCATTAAGAATAGCGGCTTGCTTATTTATCTTTTTTTGTTGTTCTTCAATAAAAGCTTTAAGCTTCGCATTTTTTTCTGCTTTTCTTTGCGCCCTTGCTGCTTTCAGTTGTGCTTTTTCTTCTGCCGTTAGTACTTCATCAGAATCCGATTCTGAATCGGATGAAAGGAGTTCATCAATATTAGGTTCTTCAAAAACAGTAGGGTCAGCCCTTCCCTTACCTTTAGAGGATGAAGCATTGTGTTGAGCAAAGGGGCTCT
>JASSUD010000100.1:0-6173 GCA_031963225.1 Mycoavidus cysteinexigens | reverse complement strand
AAACGACTACGATACTATACCTTCAGTATTTTACGTTAGCGCTTATGGGGTTCGTGCCTCACCACCAACCTACATTTTCAAGGCGAGAGCCTCATAATCTTCCATTCCGTCCCCTCTTGGCGAGTGTATTGAAAGCGGTCGTGCAAACGAGACGGGCGGCCCTGCCAAAATTCAAAGGTATCTGGGCATAAGCGATAACCGCCCCAGTAAGAGGGGCGTGGAGGAGTGGTGCCGAACTGCGCAATGCATTCTACTTCTCGGGTGTCGAGCACACTTCTACTATCTAGCACGGTACTTTGCCGTGAAACCCATGCACCAATTCGGGAATTGAGTGGTCGCGAATAAAAATACGCGTCACTTTCTTCTTCATCGGTCTTCGTAATTGCTCCTTCAACACGCACTTGCCGCTCCATATTTGCCCAGTAAAACACCATACTGGCAAAGGGATGCTGCTCTAAATCGCGCGCTTTGCGGCTACCGTAATCTGTAAAAAAAGTCAGCCCCCGCTCATCCATTCCTTTGAGTAAAACAATGCGCGCAGAAGGTCGATTATTGCTAACCGTAGCTAGCGTCATAGCATTCGGGTCCCGCACTCCTGCTGTTACTGCTTCTTCTAACCATTGGTGAAGCTGTTGAATTGGATCTTTTTCCATCCCCGTGTCTTCTAGCACCGCACGTGTATAGCTCGTTCGCAACTCCGATAACGCATCCATCTAAACCTTCTCCAAGCCAAACAAAAGCTTTTTCAACCAACCTACCTATTCTCTGCTATTAAGAGGACAACTTGAGCGCTTATCGCTTCTTTTCTACCTATGCTCCCTACCTCTTCATTGGTCTTTGCTTTGATATTCACGCAATTGGGCGCAATGTGCAGATCCTCTGCCACATTCGCGACCATGCCTGGCAAATAGTTAGCCAATTTGGGAGCTTGAGCAAGAATAGTGCTATCCACATTAACCACCCCATAACCTGCTGCATGCACAAGACGCTGCGCACTTCGTAGCAATACACGGCTATCTGCACCAGCAAAACGAGGGTCGGTATCTGGAAAGTGCTGGCCAATATTTCCTAGCCCTGCAGCACCAAGAAGAGCATCTGTAATCGCATGGAGCAATACATCTGCGTCAGAGTGGCCTAGCAAACCATGCGTATGCGGCACATTGACTCCTCCAAGCATCAGCGGGCGGCCTGGTACGAGGACGTGAATATCATAACCTTGACCAATACGCAGATTAAAAGCCTTAGAAGCTGGCTTATGAGAGGCAATCAAAGGCGTGCAAGCCTTCGCAGCTAAGCGCCGTTTGAGTTGGATACGCTTCATAGATCGCTCACCTGTAGCCCACCAAAATTCGAAGAAAGCAGGCCCTCCAGCGCTTCAAAATCATCTGGATACGTGACTTTGAAATTGCGTAAACTTCCAAGCACCATGCGAGGCCGATAGCCCAGACGCTCGAGCGCCTGAGCTTCGTCATCCACTTGCTCATTAGCTTGCCCAGCCGAAATCAGCGCTTTGCGCAGTAGGCCGATCCTGAACATTTGTGGGGTTTGAGCCAGCCATAAATCTTTTCGAGATTCCCGGCATAAAATGCGGCGCGCTTCCGTTGTAGCAGCCTCACCTTCTTGAGGCTCAGCCCGCTTTAGTGCATCGGCCACAGGCACTGCCAAAATACCGCCTACGGGATCGTTGCGCACAGCTCCAATCAAGTTACGTATAAGCACAGGCGTTATACAAGGGCGTGCAGCATCATGCACTAGCACCCAGTCGTCATCGGCAGCGCCCAGCTCTGTTAACACTTCCAAGCCATTCAATACAGACGCTTGCCGCGAAGCTCCACCACAACGACGCACAACAAAACGCAGCCCTGAAAAACGTCTTGAATCAAAATGGCGATCGTCTGGCGCCAATACCACTAGCGTCTTCGTAATTTCATGGCAAATATCAAATGCAGACAAGGTGTAATGCAATACATCACGCCCTGCGACCATCCGATATTGCTTTGGAAAAGGCTGTTCCGCTCGGGAGCCTATACCTGCACTGGGAATCAGGGCAAAAAGACGTTCACTCACAGCACCCTACAATTCAAAAAAGTTAAAAAAACTACCAATATCAAACCCTCTTTAAAAGAGCAAGAGCACAGCCATTCATAGTACGCTGTAGCACTGTACGCTCAATGCTATTAAAAAGTGCATTAGACATTGCCCACCCTGCATAATCCTTATACAGAAGACAAAATCCGCATAAAGCAAGGTAAATACGAAGCACTTTTGGACGCATACTACCCAGAACTTCTCGAATTCTATAATGTAGCGCTGCTCTCTTTATTTCTTTCATTTTCTGCTATGCCTGAAAACGCAACCGCCCTATCCGCCCCTCTTTCTAGTCAAACACGCACTCTGCCTTGCCCTGTTCCGCTGGTAAGGCCCGGTCAGCGTTTTGAAATTCGAGGTATGGAAATTTCTGCCGATGCACTAGCGCTTGCAGGATATTTCACAGCACACCGCGCACATATGGCGCTCCTGGCAGTTATTTGCGCCACAGCAGCCGATGCACACCGCTTACAAACTGAAATTAGCTACTTTGCTCCTGAGCTGCGGGTGCGCCTTTTTCCTGATTGGGAAACGCTACCCTATGATGCATTTTCTCCCCATCAAGATTTAGTATCTCAGCGGCTAGCAACCTTGCATGATTTAAGCGAAGGCCGCTGTGAAATCCTTTTAATTCCAGCAATGACTGCGCTGTATCGCTTGCCGCCACGTTCATTTATGGCAGCGTATACCTTTGAATTTACGCAAGCGCAAAAACTCGATGCAGCCCAACTCAAAGCACAATTAGTGCTCGGGGGCTATGAGCATGTGAGTCAAGTAGTTCGGCCTGGAGAGTATTCCATTCGCGGTGGGCTCATTGATTTATTCCCGATGGGCTCTGCCCTACCTTATCGAATCGATTTATTTGATGATGAAGTGGATTCGATCCGCGCATTTGATCCAGATACACAAAGAAGCCTGCATTCTGTGCCAGAAGTACGGCTATTACCAGGGCGTGAATTTCCATTTGACGCAGCTGCACGCCAAGGTTTTCGCACACGCTGGCGCTCTACTTTTGCAGGGGACCCCAGCCGGATTTCAATCTATCAAAATGTCAGTGAGGGTGTTCCTTGCGCAGGGATTGAATACTACCTGCCTCTTTTTTTCGATGACACAGCCACACTCTTTGACTATCTGCCCACGGGGAAAAAACCTGCGCAACTCGCATTTACTGGCGACCTGCATCAGGCTATAGAGCGTTTTTCAGCCGATACTAAGCAACGACATGCTTTTTTATCACACCACCCTGAGCGCCCTATTTTGCCACCTGAGCGTTTATTTTTATCGGTCGAAGATTTTTTCACGCAGGCCAAACCTTTTGCACGCCTTATTTTGTCATCGAAAAATATAAGTGCATCGCAAGCAATATCTCAAATAGCAACAGAAGATAAGACTCTGCTATCTCCTAAAAGTTCCGAAAATTTCGAACCTATAGATAAAGCAAAAAATGATGCGGAGTATAGTTGGAGCCTGCCGCTACCCAAGCTCACACTGAACCGCCATGCGGATCATCCTCTAGAAGCGCTCACTCAGTATCTCAAAACACCTGCCCAGCGCATTTTTCTCGCGGCAGAATCTGCAGGTCGACGGGAAACCCTGTGGCAACTGCTCAATGAAAATGCCCTAAAACCCGTCCTCATTGATAATTTTTCTGATTTTCTGCATAGCGATGCACCGTTTGCGCTAGGTATTGCTCCCCTGATGGCGGGCTTTGTACTACCTGCACAAGCACTGACCGCATCACAAGACGGCGCCCAAACCCATCGCCTTGTATTACTCACAGAAAATGAGCTCTACGGACCCTCGACACGTCGTAGCAAACGCCGACAAGAGCGCACAAGCGATATCGACTCGATGGTGCGCGATTTATCAGAGCTCAAAATTAATGATCCGATCGTACATAGTCAGCATGGCATAGGCCGGTATAGAGGGCTTATGACGATGGATCTAGGTGCAGGCGAAACCGAATTTTTGCACCTCGAATACGCCAATGACAGCAAACTGTATGTGCCCATAGACCAGTTGCTGATGATATCGCGCTACAGTGGCGCAGACCTTGATAGTGCGCCTCTGCATACATTAGGATCAGGTCAGTGGGAAAAAGCACGCAAACGCGCAGCTTCGCAAGTCCATGATACGGCCGCTGAATTATTAGATCTTTACGCACGCCGCGCCGCGCGCACGGGTTATGCATTCACGCTTGAGCCGCGCGACTATGAGCAATTTTCTGAAGATTTTGGATTTGAAGAAACCCCCGATCAGGGTGCAGCGATTACCGCAGTACTTGCGGATATGACCTCAGGCCGGCCTATGGATAGGTTGATTTGCGGGGACGTTGGCTTTGGGAAAACGGAAGTAGCTTTGCGCGCCGCATTTATTGCGGTCCAAAACGGCCGTCAGGTTGCCGTACTGGCGCCGACCACCTTGCTCGCCGAGCAACATTTTCAAACTTTTTCAGATCGCTTTGCCGCTTGGCCAGTACGTATAGCAGGCCTCTCGCGTTTTAAATCGTCTAAAGACATTGCCGACAGCATAAAAGAGATTACAGCAGGCACCATTGATATCGCAATTGGTACACATAAACTCCTGTCTTCTGACATCCAATTTAAAGAACTCGGTTTGGTCATTATCGATGAAGAGCATCGGTTTGGTGTACGCCAAAAAGAAGCACTCAAAGCGTTACGGGCCGAAGTAGATATTCTCACGCTCACAGCGACCCCTATTCCCCGCACGTTGAGCATGGCGCTCGATGGCCTGCGTGATTTCTCCGTCATTGCCACCGCACCGCAAAAACGTTTATCTATTAAAACCTTTGTACGTCGAGAAGATAAAAGCCTCATTCGTGAGGCCATTTTGCGTGAACTCAAACGTGGTGGACAAGTATTCTTTTTACACAATTCCGTCGATTCAATCGAAGAGCGTAAAGCGGCTTTAGCTGGGCTGGTTCCTGAAGCGCGCATTGCCGTGGCACATGGACAAATGCACGAACGCGAACTAGAACAAGTGATGCGCGATTTTATTGCGCAGCGAACGCATGTGCTGCTATGCACCACCATTATTGAAACGGGTATTGATGTACCCAATGCCAATACGATTTTGATTCAACGTGCAGACACTTTTGGTTTAGCACAACTTCACCAGCTACGCGGGCGAGTCGGACGCTCACACCATCAGGCTTATGCGTATTTGCTTGTCAATGATCCAGATAATTTAACTAAACAAGCGATGCTGCGTTTGCAAGCTATTGAGCAAATGGAAGAGCTTGGTTCTGGGTTTTATCTTGCGATGCATGATCTGGAAATTCGTGGCGCGGGGCATATGCTAGGTGATAAACAATCAGGTGAGATGCAAGCGATAGGTTTTCAGCTCTACACCGAAATGCTCAGTGAAGCGGTAAAAGCTTTGCAAAATGGTGAAGAGATAGATCTGAATGCACCATTACATGTAACCACCGAAATCAAGCTCCATGTGAGCGCTATTTTACCGAGTGATTATTGTGCGGATATACAAGAACGCCTCTTCCTCTATAAACGTCTAGCCAGCTGTGAAACTTCGGAAGATCTAACTCAAATACAAGAAGAGCTGATTGACCGCTTTGGCAAATTACCCGCAGCAGCAAAGGCATTGCTAGAAACACACCGTTTGCGTATTGCAGCCACGCCTTTGGGCATCAATAAAATCGATGCGACACATACCGCGGTTATCTTGCAATTTAAAGCTAAAACTCCGCTAGACCCCATCGACTTTTTACGCGTGGTTCAACAACATCCCCACTGCAAAATCATAGGGCAGGACAAAATTCGCATTGAGATATCCTCTACGGCTACTGAAGAGGAAAATGCTGAAAACCTGGTGGATACTACAGACTTAGCTCCTCGCTTAACGGCACTGAAAACGATACTGCAGGCTTTACAGGCCACGCTCAAACCCATTAAGCACAAGCAGCTGAAAAAATAAAACAACTAATATGCACACCACCGACTTTTAATCAGCACTTTTGGCATGCATATGCAGGTTTTAAAAGGACATTGGTCATCATGTTGGGGTTCGTACCTCACCACCAACCTACATGAACGGTAGGTTGGTGG
>JASSUD010000099.1:0-6314 GCA_031963225.1 Mycoavidus cysteinexigens | reverse complement strand
TCATCTTAATTTTTTCGATTTTTACTGTCCAACTTTTTGGGTGCAGATCACATGCGTACCACCAACTCTAATCTTTGTTTTTGAGTTTATAAGCTGGTCATCAAAGAGGCAGTGGCCTGCATGTTGGGGTTCCTTCGTCACCACCAACCTACCATTCTCTTGTTGGCAGAGGTTTTTTTGGGGGGGCTCTTATAGCCCCCTGGACCGCCGCTTATTACACGCAAAATGCTCTGGATATGTTTGTATTGCTTTTGGGAGTGCGAGATTCTTTGCACTTGGTGCTTATGTATGCAAGAAAATGCATAATTAATCCAATGATATTTTTCCAGAGCAGCATTAAAATATGGGTATTTTTTACTTCCTCTGCATGGTTTACTGAATTATCGTGTACAGATGGAGCTTTTATATTTTGATTTGCCTGTGCAGGAGTGGTAGCTTCTATGCGAATCAGGCTGCTGGCTTTAGTTATTGTATTCGCTATATTATAAACCGAGAGAGAAATTAAACTTCGGGCCGCGCCATGCTCCAGTAAGGTTTTTATTGTGGAGATATTATCTATTTCATTCGACTTGTATTTCTCTATCGCAATATCTAAAGCATTGCCGTGCAAGGTATTTCCCAGGTGCGGGTCTGCGCCAAACTGAAGCAAAATATCGATGAGATCGATACGATTTATCCACACTGCAAAGTTTAATGCAGTTTGCTTAAAATTATCCTGAGCATTCACTTCTGCACCATGCTCCAGCAATGCAACTGTCATAGGCAAACTATTTTGTCTCACCGCGTAATGTAATGCAGATTTATTATGATCTGCCGCATTTTTCCCGTTCGCATTTAAGCCTAATTTTAAAAGTTTTTTGAGCGCATCTTCTTGCATGTTAGAAGCAGCTATATAGACTAATTCTGCTCCATTATCTAGCAAAGTTCTTAGGCTAGCACCATGTTCAAGCAACATCTTTGCGATGGAGAACATATTATTTTTCAGGGCGAAATGTAAAACGCTTTCTCTAATCAAATAGTTTATTTTAATGCCTAATTTTATTTTTAGTACCGTCTCGATAAAAATTGGCTGAGTTAATAAGTAATCCCAATAGCGCGGGTAAGTAATGGCGCCAGAATAGATGCCGGCTTCAATCAGCTTTTTTGAAAATGCTTCATCTTTAAAAAGAATAGCTAGTTCTTGGTTGTCAAAGCGAGCTTTGATATGCAATCTATTTTCCAAAAGCTTTTTTGTAAAAGCTAATTGAGTAAATAATGTATTCCAATGCTTGGGGTTGCTAAGTGCGTTAGGATTGAATCCAGATTGAAGCAGTTTTTTTAAAAATACGGTATCGTTTAATAAGACTGCTAAATATACTGGGTGAATAAACTCATCTTCAGCGGTATGGATAAACATATTGCTTTTGAATACGTTATCTAATACATCTCCACTTAAATAATTTTCTGATACTCCATTCAAAATATGGCGGGGCCCTATTTTAATGTAGCTTTCGATATGAGGTTTTTGTCTTTGAGTAAAAATGATATGTAAATTATGGAGGATCCCATTGGTGTGTGGATAAGTAAACCAAGTGGGAAAGTCCCCATCGCTGTTGGGGATATGCAGTTCTATCAAATTTTCCCTTGTTAATGGCGCTCCAATATATTTGAGCTCGATCGCTTTGGGAACATTGCCTCGCCTGCATTTTTTTAGAAGAAAATTTTTTATTAAATATTCTAGTTCAGGATCCTCTTTTTTAAGGATTGGCCCATCGCACAATATAGTGTCAATAGTATTTTTTTGACGAATGGTTGTGAGAAATTTTTCTGTGAGAATTTCTTTTGCTAACGGCGAAGATAAGAAAGCATGTATTTGCTTATCTTTTATTTCATCGGTATACCTGTCCCAAGTTTTACGGATAGTCAATTTTTTATCTACTATATTCTCAGAATACCTATTTGGAGGAGAGTAAGGGGTGAAAATACAATTTTGAACAGGCGCTGCACAGCCATTGCATATGGGATTTAGCATACGATTTTTGGAAGTACATCCGAAATAAATAAGCAGCGGCACAGCCGGTCATTCAGGCTGTGCGCATAGAATTTGCAACTATTACAATGCCTTCTCTATATCGTAGAAAAGGTATGGGGATTAAAAAGCGCTAAGAATGATCTAAATGTATTATTTTTTATATAAGAAAATTCTTTTATTTATTTGAGAAATTATAGGGAGCAAAAGAGGAGGGCGCATTTAAAAGTAGGTCGTCCCAATAGCTGCTGCAATTAGCAAACCTAATGCAATTCGATACCATGCAAAAACGCGTAGTGAATGCTGAGCAACAAAACGAATCAATGCATTGACTACCAATAATGCAGAGAGGAAAGCGGCGATGAACCCTGCGGCAATGGCTCCAAAATCAGTCATATTGAGCAGGTGGTAATGACGCCAAGCGTCATATACCGTGGCTCCCAGCATGGTAGGTATGGCGAGGAAGAATGAAAATTCCGTCGCGGCTTGTCTGGAGACGCCTGATAACATCCCGCTTATGATAGTAGCTCCAGAGCGAGAGGTACCAGGAATCATGGCAACGCATTGTCCTATACCTATACCGAGCGCCTGTTTTACACTAATGTGCTCCGTTTGCAGTGTTTTAGGGGGGATATTGCGCCCTTCTACCCAAAGAATAATCAGCCCGCCTATGATCAAAGCGGCAGCCACTACAGCGGGATGAAAAAGAAAATGTTTGATGGGGCCGATAAATAACGCACCTACGATGGCCGCAGGTAGGAAGGCAAGCAGTACCGCTAATGCAAAATGCCGTGATGAGGGATCCCCTCGCAAAACCCCGCAACTCAGATGCCAGATCTTGGCACGAAATAACCAGCAGACGGCCAAAATGGCACCGAGTTGGATGACTACTTCAAATACACGATCTCCATGCGATTCAAAATGAATCCATTTTCCTATCAGGATCAAGTGCCCAGTACTTGAAATGGGCAAAAATTCCGTCAATCCTTCGATAATGCCAAGAAAAAAAGCCTTAGCAAGGTACATCCAATCAATCATGCTCTATGTATCCCAGGAGGTTGGGGTGGGGCGGAGCCCCAGCCTAATTATCCAAAGAGAGTCTCTATTAAAACCTCTATGGCTATAACCCCAATTGACTATTGTAGTGCTCGCTCTACTACCTCACGCACATCTTTAGATGAGGCCTGCGCTAATACGGTTTGAAGCGCCTTTTGCATTTTATTTTTTAAGGGCGCAATAAAATCGCGCCAGCGTTCTAGTGAACGCGCTAATCGTGCTGCAATTTGCGGATTGATCGCATCGAGTGCTAACACGTATTCGGTCCAGAATGCATAGCCTTGCCCATCTAAGGTATGAAAATGGGCAGGATTACCACTGATAAAATTAAAAATAAGCGCGCGTGCACGGTTAGGGTTACGCAAGCTGAAGGCAGAATGGCGTGTGAGTTCCCGTATCGCGGCTTGAACCGATTTTTTCTCGCCGGCAGTGGGGTCTTGCCGAGCTTGCAGTGCAAACCATTTGTCTATTGCTAGCGGGTTGTGCTTAAAACGTTCATAAAAATCAGCTAGCGCAGCATCTGCCTTTGTGCCTCCAAGGGATAGCAGAGCTACCAGTGCAGCAGAGCGGTCGGTCATATTATCCGCTTGCTCATATTGTGTATGCGCTAAATCAGCTATGGCGTATTGGGGTTCTTGATGTCCTCCAAATTCCCCTCCTAGGCCTGCGCCCAGCACGCTGTTTAGCGCATCTTCTTCTATAGAAAAAGGTTTTTCCCAGAAAAGTGCTTGAGCGGAGTCTTCTGTCTCTTCCCCATATAGCCAGCCCCATACGCTATGTGTTTGAGGTGTACAGCAAGCTGCTAGATAGGAGAGCGCGAGATTTTTCAGTGCACGCTGTCCGGCTTGTGTCAGCGTGGGTGTATAGGCATTTTCAGCCAGATTATTTTGATAGCTGTGCATCCATTGCGGGTATAGCGCGCGCGCTAAGTATTCCTGCAAGGCTTTGCGCGCTGCGTGGACTGCAGCGGGATCGATAGCTTGGTCTTGTAAGACTAAGTGCTCAAAAATATCTGCTTCGGTCGGCAGGCTCAGCGCTTGCGCCCGGAAATCGGGGGTGAGTGAAGTATCTTCCAATACCTGGCTAAAGGCTTGAACTAAGGTATCGCTTACTTGTATAGGTTGTTTTTGCGCCGTGCATTGCATCAATTTTATGATGGCCTGCATGGCTAAACGCTGACCTGCTTCCCATCGGTTAAACGGATCGCTATCTTTTGCAAAGAGTGTGGTGAGTTCTGCCTCTGTGTAGTGGTAGTCCACTATGATTGGTGCAGAGAAATTGCGTAATAAAGAAGGCGTTGGCCTGTGTGGAACGTGGATGAAATGAAAAGTTTGCTCGGTATCTGCTAGCTCTAGGATTTGAGTAAAGGAAGGGGTTTGTGCAGAGAGTGATCCTTCGAGATAGAGCGGTAAATCTTGCCCGTCAGAACCTACAAGCCCAATAGCGAAAGGAATTAAAAGAGGCTGCGTGGAAGGAGCGCTAGATAAGGACTGGCGCAAGGTGATGCTATAGCGTTGCTGTGCCGCGTCGTAGTGCGTGCGAACGTGCACACAAGGTGTACCCGATTGGGTATACCAGCGCTCGAATTGCGTTAAATCGCGCCCATTAGCGTCAGCCATCGCAAGCCTGAAGTCATCACAGGTGACGGCTTGTCCATCATGGCGCTGAAAATAAAGCTGCATACCCTTAAGAAAGCCTTCGCGTCCTACTAAGGTTTGAAGCATACGTATAACTTCTGCACCTTTTTCATAAATGGTGGCGGTATAGAAATTACTGATTTCAAGGTACTGTTCAGGGCGGATCGGATGGGCCATGGGGCCTGCATCTTCAGCAAATTGCATGCGTCTTAAACGGCATACATCTTCGATGCGTTTGCTGGCACGCGCTGCGCGTGCGCGTGGTGAATCTATAGTGGGTAGGGGGCGAGTGCGGCGTTGAGCAGGAGCGGCATGGGTATGAGCTATCTCTTGATCCGCTTCATAGGCTGCGCTATCTGCTGAGAATTCCTGATCTCGAAAAACGGTCAGCCCTTCTTTTAAGGTGAGTTGGAACCAATCTCGGCAGGTTACTCGGTTACCTGTCCAGTTATGGAAATACTCATGCCCGATAACGGATTCAATATTGCTGTAATCGTTGTCTGTGGCTGTTTGTGGGTCAGCCAATACATATTGGGTATTAAAAATATTCAACCCTTTATTTTCCATTGCCCCCATATTGAAGTCGCTAACCGCCACCACCATAAAACGATCTAGATCGAGCTCTAAGCCAAAACGCTGCTCATCCCAGTCAAGAGATCGGGTTAGCGCATCTAGCGCATACGCTGTTTTCTCTACATCTTCTTGTGCTGAGTAGATTTGTAATAGTTTGTTTTGCCCGGAACCGGTTACCCAATGGGTCTCACGCGTAGCGAGTTGGCCTGCTACGAGTGCAAATAAGTAACAGGGTTTTGCAAAAGGATCTTCCCAAGTGGCGTAGTGCCAGCCATCGTTTAGTGTGCCCGAGGCGATGAGGTTGCCGTTAGAGAGTAAAACGGGATACCACTTCTGTGAAGCACGTAGGGTAACCGTATAACGCGCCATCACATCAGGGCGATCTATAAAATAGGTGATTCGACGAAACCCTTCTGACTCGCACTGCGTAAAAAAACGGCCATTAGAGAGGTATAGCCCCATAAGCTGAGTATTGTTAATGGGCGAGCAAGCATTAGACAGCGCAAGCTCAAAAGTATCAGGCACATTGGCTAGCGTGAGGCCAGCAGCATGCCCGTCTTTATCAGTGTGCAGCGTGGGGTGACAGGGCGCTCCATCGATGTGCGCTTCGATAAATTCTAGATGTTCACCATCTAAATATAGATCGGAGCTAGGGGCCGCTATGGGGTTGCGCCGCATACGCATACGGCTATGGACTACCGTACGCTGTGGATCGAGATCAAACACCAGCTCTACGCTATCAGTTAAAAAAGAAGGCGGGCAATAGTGTGTGCGGTGAGTAATTTGAGAGGGTAGGGATGTGGGCATTGGAAACGCTGTATGAAAAAAAGCCGATGAACCCAGAGTGTAATAAAAAATGAACCCAAATAGCGGGTACTCTGCCAAATGATCTGCATTATGCTCGCTGCAAAAGGCTTCATCCTTTCAGAGGACGCGTTTTTTTAAGAGCGTACTTGGTAGGTTTTTGGGTAAGATGTTGATAGGTAGAGCGCAAAGATTAAAAGTCGGTGGTATGCATGTTGGGGTTCCTTCGTCACCAC
>JASSUD010000098.1:0-6333 GCA_031963225.1 Mycoavidus cysteinexigens | reverse complement strand
TTCTTCCTGAGCCTTTTTTAGTTCTGCCTTTAAAGATCCTATTTCTTCGTTAGTATCTTTTAGACCGTCCTCTAAAAATTCTATTTTTTCTTTAGACGCCACTGCTGGAGCTTGGACTGAATCGTTATTTTTCCCATCCATCCTCTCAAGCACTTGAGTGGCTTCATGCTCAACCGTCTTTCCAAGTGTCTGTGTCTCGCTTTCCACTCCACTTTTGAGCGATTGAACCTTATTCTCAGTGACCTTCTCAAGCACCTCGGGTTCCTGCCCTAGCGCGCAAACCTCTAAATAGAAGTTTGCTTTATCCGCCCAGGCAATCTCACGTGCTCGATCTTTGCACTAAGGTGATTGCAAACTCTCCAGTAACCTCTATTCGAATTTGCATTCTAGTTTGATTTTTATTGCAGATGCTACATGAATAACCCTTTATAAAAACAACTATAAATAGGACCATCTCATTATTAATAGGGTCTTCTATAAGACTGATCAGTCTCTAGTGTGAGCAGAGGGAGATATGGTTACATTATTATTATCTGTTTGGCTTCCTGTCTGGTTTTCTGAGGAGTAATGGGGAGGTTGTTCTTCTTCTGAAAAACGGGGAGGTTCTTCTTCTTGAGCAGAATAAGCGGGAAGTTGCTCTAGGGGTATGCTTTCTCTGTGCTGAGGAATGAGGGTGTCGGAGGCATGGGATTTTAATTTACGTAGTCCATATATCCCACCTATTAAACTAATGGTACCCAAGCCCATGGATAGTGAAGCAATAAGATCTTTAGTTGTGAAAACATTCGTAAAAAAATTAGAATCTACTACAACATAATCCTTATGGTACTCAATTCCCGCACGCATCATGCCGAAGCCTACGCTTATAGCACCTCCAGATGCTCCAAATACGCTAGCTGCGGTTGCTATATGCTTTGTATTTTTGGCTATGAAAGAGTTCAATCCAGAAAGTCCACTCCTTGTTAGTGGGCGAGAGTTATTAACATTGGGGCTTGTTTGCTCCGAGATTGGTATAGAAATATGCGGTTCGCTTATGTGAGTACCAATCGTATTATTAGGCATGACCATTCTCCGTTCACTTATTTGATTATTTTTATATAAAGGGCAGAAGAGCGTGTTTTTTAGAAACAACCGCTACATAGCACTTTCTATTATTTTTTTACTATAAGTGTTAGGAGATTTTTTTTAAAATTAAAAAGAAAAAATGTATAAGATCTAGAAAAATTTCGCTATCGTGCAGACGCACTCAGGAAAATATATAAGGCATATATTGGTTGCTGTCTTTGCTCAGTAACTGCATGAGTTTTGGGTGAACAAATAGCTTTTCTTTACCATATGGTATTTCCGTCAGGACTCCTAGTTCTACTAAGTCTTTCAAGTAACGTGAAGCTGCTTGCCGTTGGGCAACCCCTTTCTCTACCAAATTAGCAATTCTGCAATAGGGTTGTTCAAAGATTACATCGACAAGTTCGCGACTATATATCTTGGGCAAGTGGATGCGCACATACTCAGTCGTATGCTCAGCTAAGCTGCGGATCGCGGCTATTTTGGCCGTGGTCCATCTTGATGTTTCTTCTACCGCCTGCAACATAAATAATAGCCACGGCTCCCAGGCTTGATCGCAGGTTACTTGTAGTAATAAGCGGTAGTAGTCTGCTTTGCGAGCGATGATATAGCGACTCAAATACAAAATTGGCGGACCAAGTAGTTTTTCCTGAATCAAGTAGAGAATATTGAGTACGCGCCCAGTGCGGCCATTCCCATCAGTGAACGGGTGTATAGCTTCAAACTGGTAATGGCCTACTGCCATGCGAATTAAAGGGTCCAATTCGGTTTCATGATGCAAAAAGCGCTCCCAGTTGGTTAATAAGTCGCGTAAATTCGCTTCGCCTTGGGGCGGGGTATAGATCACTTCTCCAGTCTGAGAGTTGGTTAGCTGCGTGCCTGGTATACGGCGCAGGTCCATATGCACTCCCTTGAGTGCGCTGCAAATCTCTACGGCTGTAGCCGTACACAGAGGCCGAGCTTTCAAAGATCTATATCCACGATGCAGGGCGGATCTATAGCGTAAGGCCTCTTTAGTCGCATGGTCAGCAGTACTATCGCCTTGAGCATGCTGGAATAATTTGTCGGCCGTGGTGACAATATTCTCAATCTCAGAGCTGTCTTTGGCTTCTAAAAGCGGGATCGTGTTGATCAACACAGTCTGATTTGGAATGAGTTCGGCAGCTTGTTTTAGCTCAGCAAGTGCTGCACGGGCAGCAATGCATGCCTTGAGTACAGCTTTGCTTTCCAAATCGTGTGCTGGGGGCAAGTTTGGCAGTTGATTGTAAGGGGCGTGTGGCTGCCAACCAGGCAAAGGTCCAAATGCATCAAGCGTGTCATTCATATTGAAGGCTGTAGTCTCACTAAAGTCATGTCGTTTTTTTTGGAAAATAGCGACATATTAGCAGCTCATGTCGCTATGCACGACACGTCAGCAAAATGTGTCGCTAGAATTTAATTTTTGCGACATAAGGGTGCTCATACCTCACCACATAAGCTATGTGCCAAGGTAGGTTGGTGGTGACGGAGGAACCCCAACATGCATACCACTGACTTGTAATCATTACTTTTGTTCTGTACATGCAGGTTTCAAAAGGAAAGCGGTCTTCATGTTGGGGTTCGTGCTTAACCCCAACCTACCGTGCAAAAGATCTTGAATGAATTCTGGGGACTAAGGCGTGCTTTCTGGAGGAGGGTTAGCAGTTTCAAGCAAAGTATATAAGCCTGCTTCATCTAACACGGTGATGCCCAAAGACTGTGCTTTTATTAATTTCTGACCGGCATCTGCCCCTGCGATTACATAATGAGTTTTTTTAGAAACCGTGCCGCTCACGCGTGCGCCTGCAGCTTCTAATTTGGCTTGCGCTTCTTCTCTAGTGAGGGTGGGTAGGGTTCCTGTTAGAACCACAATATGACCAACGAGCGGGGCGGCGGCAGGGCGAGGAGCGGGGTCGGTTTCCTCCCAATGCACGCCTGCGCTTCTTAATTGTGCAATCACCTCGAGATGGTGAGGTTGCGCAAAAAATTGCACGATGGAAGCGGCGACAATAGGACCGACATCTTGAATTTCTAAGAGTGCTTCCGTATTTGTCTGCATCAAAGCATCTAGTTTCCCGAAGTGACGGGCTAGGCTTTTTGCGGTGGCTTCGCCTACCTGACGGATGCCCAATGCGTAAATAAAGCGCGCGAGTGTGGTGTGCTTTGCATGCTCGAGTGCATCGAGTAAGTTTTGTGCTGATTTTTCAGCAAAACGCTCCAGGGAGCATAGCGCTTGCATATCTAGGCGAAATAAATCAGCAGGGGTTTGAATGGCCCGGTGATCAACCAATTGGTCAATCACTTTAGTGCCTAATCCTTCGATATCAAATGCTTTGCGTTGCGCAAAATGCCAAAGCGCTTGTTTACGCTGTGCTGCGCAGACTAAGCCGCCTATGCAACGTGCCACCGCTTCGCCTTCTAAGCGCTCGATCGGCGATGCGCAGACTGGGCATATAGTCGGCATTTCAAAAGGATAGGCGTTTGCAGGTCGTTGATCTTTTAGACTGGTTATAACTTCTGGAATAACATCTCCAGCTCGCCGCACACTGACGGTATCTCCAATCCAAATATCCTTGCGCCGAAGCTCATCTTCATTATGTAAGGTAGCGCGTGAAACAGTAACGCCACCTACTCGTACAGGAGCTAGATGCGCTACAGGCGTGATGGCGCCAGTGCGGCCAACATTAACTCCAATATCGAGAAGGGTGGTGAGCGCTTCTTCTGCGGGGAATTTATGCGCAAGCGCAAAGCGAGGTGCACGGGAGACATATCCCATTTGCGCTTGCTGTGCATGGCTATTGACTTTATAGACGACACCATCAATTTCATAGGGCAAACTGGTTCGTTTTTCTTCAATGCGTCGGTAAAAATCCATAAGACCGGATAACCCGCGCACTACTGCGCGTTCAGGGGAGACGGGTAGCCCGAGTTCTGTATATTTTTGGAGCAGCTCATAATGCGTGGTTGGAAGGTCTACTGCTTGAGATTCTCCAGAAAATGCACCTACCCCATATGCAAAAAAACGCAAACGCCGCGTAGAGGTAATGCGAGAGTCAAGCTGACGCAAACTACCTGCAGCGGCATTACGAGGGTTAGCGAAAATGGGTTGCTCAGCAGCAGCTTGGCGTTCATTGAGCTGTGCAAAATCCTTTTTAAACATTAGGACTTCGCCACGTACTTCCAGTAGGTCAGGGCGCAATGGAGTGTGCAGCCGTAATGGAATGCCGCGTACAGTGCGTACATTTTCTGTGACGGCCTCGCCTGTTACCCCATCTCCTCGAGTTGCTGCCTGTACTAAGACTCCATCGACATACCGTAGCGAAAGCGCAAGTCCATCAAATTTCAATTCACAAGCGTATTCAACATTATCTTGCTTTAAAAGATCAGAGCATCGTTGGTCAAACGCAGCTACCTCTTCTTCGCTAAAGCCATTTTGTAAGGACAACATAGGCAGGGTGTGCGCAACAGCCTTAAAGCCCTCCGCAACAGCACCCCCTACCTTTTGTGTGGGGGAATCGGGTGTGATGCACTCAGGGTAAGCGGTTTCAAGCTCTACCAGTTGGGTAAATAATTGGTCATATTGAGCATCTGAAACGGTGGGTGCATCAAGAACGTAGTAAGCGTAATCGTATTGAGCTAGGGTATGGCGAAGCTGCGCGGAGCGCTTATGCGCTTCCAAGATATCTGAAGGAAGGGAGATGGTCATAAGGTGCGGTGAGAGGGGGAGCGACCACTGGGTTTGGTTGAATATATAATTCTAAGGTAGAGGGGGCGATGAAGGAAGCACAATATGCTACCCTCCAGGGCGATCACAGCGAACCAAAATGCACAGTAAGAAAAATTGATGTGCTAAGATTTTTAATCAGGAAAAATAAGAATATTCCTAAGCGCCAGATGCTTGTGTATGCTTTATAAACTTGTAAGCATGCATGGTTCCGAGGTCAAGTGCATTATTTCTATTTTTATTTAAGCGCACATTCGCCTGTTCCCATTTCGCCTCTATTCATTCGAGGAACTAGAAATAGGCTCTGACCATTTAATGTATGAATGCGTAAGCAGCGGCGAATTGTATAGAAAGTACCATTTATAGTGAGAAAACTATGAAAGTAGCACCATTGCCAATAGAAACTATAACGAAAGTTTGCTATGTTGAACCGCATGTTTTCTGCCAAACCAATTACACACCGCCCTTGGCTCCCGTTGAAGATCGTCTGTTGGGAAATTCTTCCGGGTTTAAATCCAATCTATTGGATGTTGTATCTGATACTCAGCCTGAGCAAACGAACTTGCAAGCACTAGCGGGATTAATAAAATCCTGCCTTAAAATGATTGTAGATCTCTTTCAGTTAAGCATTTCATCTAATCCACTCGTGCGCTGGCTACATTCTGTTATTTATCAGAATGCTGAGGTTGGGCAGGAAAGAGGGGATTCTGTTATTCACCAGAATGGTGAGGTTGAGCAAGAAAGAGTGGATTCTGCCGTTCACCAGAACAGTGAGGTTGAGGGGAAAAGAGTCGAACTGCTTAAGCAAAGAGCCAATAAAGAAAAGGAAATCCAAGAGCTTTGCCAGCAGATCAAGAATTATGACATTGACATCGAGAATGGGCAGGAGGAAAAAGGCAAACTAGAGACTAGTATCAGAGTGTTGGAGGCTGATATCAAAGAGCTAAAGGGCAAAGTGCCTGTTGTACAACGCTCAAAATCAATGGGCGCTCATAAGGGCGTTAAGAAAAATGAAAATTCTCTATGGAGTCGTCAACAAGAGGCAGCTAGAAAGCTGGAAGAGAGTGAGGAGCATATTGCAAAACTTGAGCAGCAGAGCGCAAATTTAAAGCAATCGAAACGGCCTTCTCTTGCACAAGAGAGCATTGTTGCTCTTAGTGTCCGGTTGATGAAGCTAAAAGAGGATTTGAAGGCCACTAATACTAAAATAAGCCAGATAGAAAATACTCGGAAAACGCTCTTTTCTCAACTACCAGAAAAGAAAAAAGAGTTGGAAGCGATGGCCTGGTGGCTTATTCGCCCAGACTGCGAGGATGATGATATGCGCCAATTCCGTAAAGAATTCTCCTTGAATGCAGTTAGTTGCGCCTAGAGTCAGCGATACATTCAAAATAATTTCTCGGGTCTTTTTCTTCCGTAGCCATTCTCTACGCAAGCTATGTGATTGCGTCTAAACAGCTTGGAAAAGCTTTGTTCTAACAGCATTTTTCCATTAAGGACGCATCCTAGACTCCAGCTGTTTTTGG
>JASSUD010000097.1:0-6349 GCA_031963225.1 Mycoavidus cysteinexigens | reverse complement strand
CACTTTTTTTACCCTGTGTCGTCACGTACGTGAGTATGTTGTATTAAAAAGGTGGTTCTGAATCCATATTGGGATGATCTCTTTTTAAACTGTCTACCTCGTTGAGATAGAGGTTACTGAGTAAAGGTGAATCTACCCTTTCATGCGACCTGATGGAGTAAAAAAGAGAGTCACCAGGTATTTTTGAGTGGGAGGGGCATCATTACCTTGTTTCAAACCTAAAAACTTCCTCTCTCTGCGTGTCATTCAGATACCTCAAACGCGCGTGGAGAGGTTGAATCTCCAGTTCAAAGTAGGTGTGTGACTACTTTTAAAACCAGAATAATCTTACAAATATTTCAGTGCGTTACAGTATGGTCTATATGCATTATTAGCGTAGTAATCGACCGCCCGGTCGCAAGGTGCGTGAAAGAAACAGTAGGTGAGGTAAAGGAGTAAAGTAAAGAGCCGCACAGAAAAAGACCGAAAAATCATTGGTGCAAATTTGCCCGATTATTAGCGTGGTCCTGGGTCACGTCAGTGATACAGAAGACCTAGAGCAGTTGGCGGATTGGTTAAAATCCTGCGGGATTGAAATCGTGGCGATGGAATCGACAGGGGTGTATTGGATTCCCGTGTTTGAATTATTGGAATCGCGCGGTTTTACGGTTTATTTGGTCAATGCGCGACATGTCAAGAATGTGGCAGGGCGTAAGAGTGATGCGTTGGACTGTCAGTGGATACAGCAGCTGATGAGCTACGGTTTATTATCAGGCGCATTTCGGCCGAAAGAAGAAGTGTGCGCACTGCGCTCAATATCACGGCAACGGGACATGTTACTGCGTTACCAAAGCCACCATATTCAGCACATGCAGAAAGCCCTAGCGCAAATGAACATTCAGTTAGCGAATGTGATTTCGGATATTGTTGGCGAGACGGGACAGAAGATCATTCGAGCAATCCTAGCAGGAGAGCGTGATGGAGTGAAGTTAGCCAAACTTAAACATGGGCGAATCCGTGCGAGCGAAGATGACATTGCTAAATCGTTGAGGGGCAACTGGCGGGTCGAGCACCTGTTTTCCCTTAAGCAAGCGGTAGCGCTGTATGATTTTTACGCAGAGCAATTAAGTGAGTGTGATCGGCAGCTTGAGGCAATGCTTAAAGCGATGCAGATTCAGTCGGGCGATCCTGGGCCATCAAAGCATAACTCCCGCTCAAAGAATGCTCCCAAATTTGATGTGCGCACGCACTTATTTAATTTATGTGGTACTGATCTGACGCGGATTAATGGTATTGATTCGACCACCGCATTAAAGGTCATTTCTGAGATTGGCCCCGATTTATCGCGTTTTAAAAATGCCAAGCACTTCACCTCCTGGTTAGGTTTATGTCCAGGCACCAAGATTTCTGGGGGGAAAAAGCTCTCCAATGCGTGTAAGCGCACTGCTAATCGCGCCACGCAAGCACTTAAAATGGCCGCGGCTGCTTTACGGCAAAGACAATCTGCGTTAGGTGCGTATTATCGCCGTATGTGCGCGCGCTTGGATCGCCCCCAAGCCATTACAGCGACAGCGCATAAGCTCGCGCGTCTCATTTACGCTATGTTGACTAAAGGAACTGAATATATGGATCAGGGCCAAGATTATTATGAACATTGTTATCAGCAACGCGTGATACATCACTTGTCTCAACGCGCGGAGAAAATGGGATTCCAGCTCGTTCCCATATCACAAACATAACTCAAAAAACCTTTAAAAATCAACGAATTATAATTTTTTTCTTGAAAGATTTATCTGTATGTAACATAGCCTGCTCTGCATTAGGTTGACTGCTATATGACAGATGAGTCTCTATAAGGGCGCGTACCTCTATAAGCATCGCAGCCTGTTGTTGCATTGCACAGCCCCTCTCATACCCCACTTATTTCCCACCATAAAAAAGAACCTTCCATGCTTGCACGCTTTTCTGCTCGATTAACTGAAATAACACAGTCCCCTGCTACGGCACTTGAACGCGGTAAAGCCGCATTACAGCAAGCGGAGGAACATCAAAAAAATCGAGAATTTGAGCAAGCACAAACCAGCCTTTATACCGCCAGAGCCGCTCTAAAGCATGGAATTCCTGCTGGAAAAGAAGCAGAAACTCGACCACTATTGGCGCAGGTCTATCAGAAACAAGCCGAACTTTTACAACGTCAAGAAAGCGTTGATGTGGATGCTGTGCGTGAGCGCTATGCGCGCGCACTGGAATATTTTGCCAATTGTACGGATTCGGTCAGTCTGACGCGCAGAGTGGAAATTTCTGCTCAATTAACTGAATTAACGCAACGCCCTGCTACAGCGCTTAAACGCGGTAAAGCCGCATTGCAGCAAGCGGAGGAGCATCAAAAAAATCTAGAATTTGAGCAAGCGCAGCGCAGCCTCCATACCGCCAGAGCCGCTCTAGAGCATGGAGTTCCTGCTGGAAAAGAAGCAGAAGCCCGGCCACTACTGGCACAGGTCTATCAGAAACAAGCCGAACTTTTACAACGTCAAGAAAACGTTGATGTGGACGCCGTGCGTGAGCGCTATACGCATGCATTGAAATATTTTGCCAATTGTACGGATTCAGTCAGTCTGACGCGCAGAGTGGAAATTTCTGCTCAATTAACTGAATTAATACAACCTCCTGCTACAGCGCTTGAACGCGGTAAAGCCGCATTACAGCAAGCAGAGGAGCATCAAAAAAATCGAGAAGTTGAGCAAGCACAGCGCAGCCTCCATATCGCCAGAGCTGCTCTAGAGCATGGAGTTCCTACTGGAAAAGAAGCAGAAGCCCGGCCATTACTCGCACAGGTCTATCAGAAACAAGCCGAACTTTTACAACGTCAAGAAAGCGTTGATATGGATGCGGTGCGTGAGCGCTATGCGCGCGCATTGGAATATTTTGTCAATTGTACGGATTCGATCAGTCTGACGCGCAAAGTGGAAGTACAAAGAAGATTGGGTCTTTTGCCAGATGGGCCTGGCATTGCTCAAATAGCGCGTACGTTGTGGGAACAGAGTCTGCAGGCGCCGGAGGTGAACGAAACTGCTTTAATAAATACACAGGATTTGGTAAACAATCCGGATGTGCTGGACTTTTTAGCTGAATGGGTGAAGCAGTACCCTGCCTTTGCAGCACATCTGCACGCATGGGTAGAAGCTTCAAAAGCCCCCAGTGCACCGGTAACGACAGGCGCAGCCAATGCCATCACCGCCTTGGTGCGAGCCGGTGTGCAGTTTAATGGGACTGATTTACGGGGAATACGCGTTCCTGGCGCAGATTTAAGTTTTGGAGTATTTGATAGAGCACAGTTACAAGATGCGGATCTACGCCATACTTCTCTTTATGCTATCTGGTTACGTCAGGCCAATTTACGGGGCGCCAAGATGGAGGGGGTGCAGTTTAGTGAGTTGCCCCTGATCCAGGAGGAGAGAGAGGTTGGTGCCTGCACCTATTCTCCAGATAGAAAAACCTGTGCGGTAGGACTGTATAACGGCAACATCCATGTCTATAACACGTTGGACTGGAAGAAAATCTGCACGTTAACAGGTCATACTGACTGGGTTAGTAGCGTGGTGTATTCGCCGAACGGTGAGCAGATCGCCTCGGGGAGTTGGGATAATACGGTGCGACTGTGGGATGCACGCTCTGCGGCGCTGACAGCCATTTTAAAGGGCCATACTAGCATTGTTAATAGCGTGGCGTTTTCTCCAAATGGCGGGCAGATCGCATCGGGGAGTGATGATCATACGGTGCGGGTGTGGGATGCAGACTCTGGAAAACTGACCGCCACTTTAAAAGGCCATACTAACTATGTTAATAGCGTGGTGTATTCGCCGAGCGGTCAGCAGATCGCCTCGGGGAGTCATGATAGGACAGTGCGGGTGTGGGATGCAGCCTCTGGAGTACTTACTGCCACTTTAAAAGGCCATACTAACGTGGTTACTAGCGCGGTTACTAGCGTGGTGTATTCGCCAGATGGTAAGCGAATCGCCTCGGGGAGTGATGATCATACGGTGCGGCTGTGGAATGCAGCGTCTGGGGGGCATATCGCCACTTTCAAGGGCCATACTGACAGAGTTAGTAGCGTGGTGTATTCGCCGAACGGTAAGCAGATCGCCTCGGGGAGTGTGGATAATACGGTGCGGCTGTGGGATGCCGCCTCTAGAAGACTTACCGCCACTTTAACGGGCCATACTAAGAGGGTTACTAGCGTGGTGTATTCGCCGAACGGTCAGCAGATCGCTTCGGGGAGTTGGGATAATAAGGTGCGGCTGTGGGATGTGCGCCTTGCTCAGCCTAGCCGTAAGGTAATCGGCCATACTAAGAGGGTTAGTAGCGTGGCGTATTCACCGAATGGTCAGCAGATCGCCTCGGGGAGTTATGATAATACGGTGCGGCTGTGGGATGCAGCCTCTGGAAACCTTACCGCCACTTTAACGGGACAGACTTGGAAGGTTAGTAGCGTGGTGTATTCACCGAATGGTCAGCAGGTCGCCTCGGGCAGTTTTGATTATATGGTACGGCTGTGGAATGCAATCTCTGGAAACCTTACCGCCACTTTAACAGGCCATACTAAGAGGGTTAGTAGCGTGGTGTATTCGCCGAACGGTAAGCAGATTGCCTCGGGGAGTGATGATCATACGGTGCGGGTGTGGGATGCAGACTCAGGGGCGCTGACCGCCACTTTAAGGGGTCATACTAGCATTGTTAGCAGCGTGGCATATTCGCCGAATGGTGGGCAGATCGCTTCGGGGAGTGTGGATAATACGGTGCGGCTGTGGGATACAGCCTCAGGGGCGCTTGCCGCCACTTTAAAAGGCCATACTGGAGAGGTTACTAGTGTGGTGTATTCGCCGAATGGTGAGCAGATCGCCTCGGGGAGTGTGGATAATACGGTGCAGCTGTGGGATGCAGGCTCAGGGGCGGTTGCCGCCACTTTAAAGGGCCATACTGGAGAGGTTACTAGCGTAGTGTATTCGCCCAGCGGTGAGCAGATCGCCTCAGGGAGTGATGATCAGACCGTGCGGCTGTGGGATGTGATATCAGGACGATGTTTGGCTGTGATTCAAGGTTTTAGTGGAAACCTCAATAGTCTCGCCTGGAAGGTCACCTCCGACAGCCATTACTTAGTAACGGGTAGTGGAGATAAGTCGGTTCGTGTGTGGAAATTGATAGAAGCAGAAGGCCACTATCAGGCGCGCTTGTGCTGGAGTTCAACACACGCTGTACTTAACGCAACAGATGCCTCTATCCAAGAAGTGCAAGGCTTAAGCCCGGGCAATACACGACTCTTAGAGCAAAGCGGGACGGTGGGTAGGTCCGCCTAAGAAAAAAATTATAAGTCATTGATTGATAAGGTTTTTTTAATCGCGAGTTGAGAGGGGAATACCAGTTGGAATCCAAGTTTCTCTGCGCGTTGAGAGAGATGGCCTATTACTCACTTGAGTCTGGGAGATCAGCTTTTAATGGAACTGGAGTATTTACGTGAATACGGACCTATTTTCATATTGGCAATCGTTACGGGGGTGAGCGAAAGTACGGCATAATGAAGGGCGATGTCAGCTATCACCGTGTTTTATACGGTATCCATATCTATACCTATTGCAGCGCAGCCACTCGAAGTATCGGATTCAACGGTAGCCGAAATTGACGCTCAGGCAAAACAGATGAGGGATATCGTCACGCTCCCTATCAAAGGTATGCGTGCGGTGCAAAGTGACGGGCAAATCGTGTTCTTATCGGACAATGGCCGCTTTGTTTTCACAGGACAAATGGTCGATGCCTGGTACAAAACACCGCTTAATACGCTTGATGAGATGCGAGAGAGTGGGGCGCGGATTGACTTTAAGCGCATGGGTTTGGATATCGATTCATTGAATACGGTATCAATGGGTTCCGGCCCGCAACCAGTGATAGCGTTTGTCGATCCGCGTTGCCAGTATTGCCATGCATTGATGAACGATGCCACCGCATTGAACAAGCAGTACACGTTCAAATTTGTGACGATTCCTGTGCTGGGCGAGGAATCTCATCGCCTTGCTAAGGCGCTGTCTTGCGCCAAAAATAAAAAGCAGGCTCTGACTGCTCTGCAAAATAATACGCTAGACAGGTTGCCCACTCAAAAGACATGCTCTTCTCTAGATGGCATGCCCAGACCGGGCGTCCAGAATGATAGAGTGAGGACAGCTCAGATAGTTTTGCCAATACGCATCTCCATGAAGCTGACGCCCTTCATCAGAAACGTGAGGCCTAATTCAGTTGATTGTTTCAAAGCCTGCAGATCTAAGGGTATGTATAACCTCCAAGAACAAATCGTCTACGATTTTGAGTTTGTGCCCCATGG
>JASSUD010000124.1:0-6382 GCA_031963225.1 Mycoavidus cysteinexigens | reverse complement strand
TATCGTTGGCTTTAGCGCTATCCTCTGGCGTCGCAGGAAGCGGTAAAGCCTGGTGACCACTGGCTGAACGATCAGAATATAAATTAGAACGTAGGTTAGATAGCCATTGAATCACACATTGAGAAACTTCAGCATCGGCTTTTCCGAGCTCATTATTATGAGCATAGACCAAAAAAAGGCTCGGTGAGCTTTGGCATAAGTCTAAGTCCTGAAATTGTTTCAATATGGTTTCAAAGGCCTCCGCGGCCCACTGATGCTTTTCCTGCAGGCGCGCTTCTGATATTTGAGGTGATTGGGTAAGGGAAACACTCGTAGAAAAAAAGGCAGAGGAAGGGGCCAAACTGATCGCATGATTCGCAGAAGAGGTCGCATCAGCAGTCGATATCGTCGGTATAGCTTGATAGTCCCACTTTTGGGCTTTGTTATAACTGGCCTGCGCTTTATCGATTTTTCCCAATTTCTCCAATAGTTTGGCGCGCTCAAAATACACCTGTGCGATACGTTGTTGCAGAGCCTTATCTTCCGGCGTCTGAGGCGTATGGGCGTGGATGAAAGTATCTTTTACCTGGGATAAGGATGGTGTCAGCTGGCGTGCTTTCGCAATATATTTAAAGGCGACTTTGGCTTGGTCATAAAAGAATAAGGCCACCTCAAATTGCTCCTCCTTGTACAGATTCGCTTGATATAAAGCGCTTTGAGCTAAAGCCTGCGCTTGATTGATTATTGAGGCGGGAGAAACAACACGGCCGTACATGATCTATTTTCCTTATTCAGTGCCTACTCCCTGAAGCAAACGGGAAGGAAAACGCTTAATCGTGCCCAGGCATATACCAACTACCCACTCTCATTTCAAAATTTTTGGATAAAGTGCGGCTTAAGCTCGTTTTTTGGCAACCTACCATCACTTCTAATTTCACCAAAGATTAAGGATGTTTTGCGCCAATGGTATGAAATAAGACTCTATTTTCAGTGCTTAAAACGGGATGCTGGAGTGCTATTTTTTCCGAATTCTATATTTGCCTTTATTTTTTCCATTGATTAGCCATAAAGGCTAATTAACTACGAAATATGTCAACTTTTGTGGTTGAAGAAAGAGGAATACCTAAAGTCTGCTGGGTTTGTTGAATCGCTTGCTTGAATGCCATTTCGTTGTACGCATAGTTAAAGGGAGCGGTCTGGAGACCCTCAGCGTTATAAAAGCATAGGGTGCCATCCTGTATGTAGAAAGGCACACTCTGATCAAAGCGTTGTTGGAGTAAGTATTCTGTGTAGATCAGCGCTATCTGCTGCCTGTTAAGCGTGGGCAATAAGCGATAGAGCGTCCAGCGGTGTTTGCCTAACGCCTCAACCGCGATGTGCTTCACAACCCAGTCCTCATCCGTCGCCAACGTGCTCAAGGCCTGGATCGCCTCGGGCGGTAACGATGATTGCTTGCCTAACGCAAAAGCTGCGTCGAGCCTCATCTTCTGGACCTCATCCTTCGCCAACGCGATCAAGTCCTGGATCGCCTCGGGCGGTAACGAAGAGTGCTCATCTAACGCAAAAGCCGCGGCGCGCCTCACCTCCTGGACCTCATCCTTCGCCAACGCGATCAAGGCCTGGATCGCCTCGGGCGGTAACGATGATTGCTGGCCTAACGTAAAAGCCGCGGCGCGCCTCACCTCACTGTCCTCGTGCGTCAGCAACGCGATCCAGGCCTGGATCACCTCGGGCAGTAACGAAGAGTGCTGGCCTAACGCTTCAACCGCGGCGCTCCTCACCTCCCAGTTCTCATCCGTCACCAACGCGCTCAAGGCCTGGAGGGCCTCGAGTGAAGATTGCTGGCCTAACGCAGAAGCCGCGGTACACCTCACATCGCAGTCCTCATCCGTCGCCAACGCGATCAAGGCCTGGAGGGCCTCGGGTGAAGAGTGCTGGCCTAACGCAGAAGCCGCGGTGTGCTTCACATCGCAGTCCTCATCCCTCGCCAACGTGCTCAAGGCCTGGATCGCCTCGGGTGAAGATTGCTGGCCTAACGCAGAAGCCGCGGCGCCCTTCACCTGCCAGTTCTCATCCGTCACCAACGCGATCAAGGCCTGGAGGGCCTCGGGCGGTAACGAAGATTGCTGGCCTAACGCAGCAGCCGCGGCACGCCTCACCTGCCAGTCCTCATCCGTCACCAACGCGATCAAGGCCTGGATCGCCTCGGGCGGTAACGAAGAGTGCTGGCCTAACGCAGAAGCCGCGGCACGCCTCACCTCCCTGTCCTCGTTCTTGTCCTTTGCCAACGCTATCCAGGCCTGGATAGCCTCGGGCGGTAACGAAGAGTGCTGGCCTAACGCAGAAGCCGCGGCATGCCTCACATCAAAGTTCTCATCCGTCACCAACACGATCAAGGCCTGGATCACCTCGGGCAGTAACGAAGAGTGCTTGCCTAACGTAGAAACCGCGGCGCGCCTCACCGCTATGTGCTCGTTCTTGTCCTTCGCCAACGCGATCAAGGCCTGGATCGCCTCGGGCAGTAACGAAGAGTGCTCGCCTAACGCAGAAGCCGCGGCATGCCTCACATCCTCGTCTTTGTCATTCACCAACGCGATCAAGGCCTGGAGGGTCAATTCCGATAAGGCGGATCGATGGCCAAGCGTGTGGGCAACCGCTTTTTTTGTTTTTGCTGATGCTACTTTCTTTAGGCACTCGAGCAACAGGTGTTCGGGAAACGTGGACTGATACGCCAGCGTGCCTTTATCTGTCTGATCGATTTCGAATTGCAGCCATTGCGCTAAATGTTGCATCAGTCTATCTCGGATGTCGGACGACAATCCAACATCCGATGAGCGAGACGCCTCATGCAGACAGTTCATCATCAAACGCTGATGAGAGGCACCGAACAAATCACGCGGTTCAGCTTCAAGGACATCAAAGAATCGATTCAATGCCTGTCCACGCAACAACCCAGAGACGAACCACCAGACAATCTCATAGCGCGGGTTGTATTTGTGTTGGTGAACAAAGGCGTCAGCCGACGCTTTCGTCCATCGCTTGGCACCAGTCGACCATAGGCTAATCTCTTGCCCTGTTTTCCAACATTGCACAAAATGCTTAGCCGCAAAGAACTCTTGAAACGTCAAATGCATAAAATGGTAACTGCGCTGCCCCTCCTCGGCATCATCGGTATGTAGGAATGAGAGTTTTTTGAGGTTAGCTTCCAACGTAACGGGCAGATCGACGCCCTCAGTCTCAAACTGCTCAATGAGGTTGTCCAAATAACGGGTATCGAATTCGATGCGGTTTTCCTGTAATCCTTTAAAAGCCAAGGCGCTCAAAAAATCCTGTTCGGCTTTGATCCATTTCTCGATACGTAATGGACTTCTAAGCGCAGTAACGGCTTCGGCAGTCAATAATTCCCCGCCTTCTCGCTTGCCCAAGCGCAGCATATCTTTACGCCATAATTTATTCATCATCGCTTGATATAACGATGTGATCGTCACCGAGCCTTGCGCCTCTTGCTGTAGACGCTTGATTTCATCCCAGCTGTAGCAAAGCGCATCCAACTGAATCGGCACGTTGACCAATTCTTGAATGAAAGGTGTGGATTGGATAAAGCGCTTCATCTCCTGGGACTGAGAAACCGGCATCATGGCCCGATTGTCAAGATACGCCGTGACATTTTCCGGACTAAAGCCCACCGTCTCCAACTCTAAATCCATTGGCGGTGCTTGCTTCAAATCGACATAAGGCCGGGACGTGATCAGCACAGCAGGCTGATTAAGCAACTGCGTCAGAAACGCCGACATCGGCTCGTGCTCACCCCATTCCTGCGCCACCTCATCCCAGCCATCGAGGATAAACAGGGTTTTCTCTTTCGCTGCCCCGTTAATTTGCGCGTCGAGCGTCTTGGCTAACGCTAACCCTTTGGGGTGAGTATGAAAATAGGTTTCATGAAACAAAGTCACGAGATCACAATTGGATTTGCCCTTGAGCGTACGCAGTGGAATCCAGAGCAAATGGTCAAAGCGATCTCGCCATTGTCCCTTCTGCGTATATTCGTAGACAATCTTTTTGGATAACGTCGTTTTACCTACGCCCGCCCGACCCCGAATCAGAATCCGCTTCGGGGTCACTGTCTTGTCTTTGCTTAATGCTCGTGGATCAAAGAGTGTTTCGAGAGGCACTAATTTTTGTTGATCGGAATCCATCGCTTCGACACTCGGTAAACGATGAAAGTGATTTAGCACAACTTTTTCCTCTTCCTCGCGGATCTTCTCGTACTCCACAATGGCCAGATTGATATAGCAATGCTCCATCGATAGCGCTGGGCCAGATATCCGTTGGATATCCAAGCCCTTGGCAGAATACGATTTCGCTAAAGCTGAGCGAAGTTGATCCGGTGCGATCTGCGCTTCACCCTTGATTTGCTTGATTTCCGCATGCAGGCTCTCATAAGCTCGCTGAACATTCACTTCCCGTAAATCCGATGCGCCCTCTTTTTTTAATGCATCAAGCGCAGTGACGCATGCTTGTTTCAAGAACAATGAATAGGCCTCTGCCGTCAACGTATGCGCATGATCTTCTCGCAGCTTCTGCAAGCAGGCCTGATAAATCTTTTCTTCTACCAGCGCGATGTGACCCTCTTGTTTGACTAATAATCGTTTTAAGAGCTTAAAGAAGCCGATATGCAAGCCCTCATCTTGATACGTCTGCCGCCCATTCCACAGGCTTGGCGTACGCCAAATGGAATCTTCGATACGAATCGTAGTCGAATCAATAATAAACTGCGGCAAGCATTGCGCAGCCGTACTGTTAAGTAGGAGGGGAATAATGCCGTGCTTGCCTTTTTGGTACTTATAGCGGATTTGCAAAAAAGCTAATTCCGTCAGCACATGGTGAAATTCCTTTTCGTTTAAATTCGCATCCACCACCTTGCGTATCGCCGCCTCTATCTGAGTGAAATCATTCGCCTGCTGAGATGCTTGTTGATAAGCGCGGTGAATCTCCTCATAAAAATCCTGATAGTACGGTGAGGCCATATAGCGGCCCAACAGTTCTGATCCACACAGCACCACATGATCTACCGTGCCTGAGTGGTTGGGTAATAGACAGAGTTGGCTGGAGAGAATATCGTTAGCCTTAGCGCTATCTTCTGGCGGCACAGGAAGCGGTAGAGCCTGGTGACCACCGGCTGAACGATCAGAATATAAATTAGAACGCAGACTAGTTAACCATTGAATCACACGTTGAGAGACTTCGGCATTGGCTTGGCCAAGCTTATTATTGTGTGCATAGACTAAAAACAGGCTGGGCGAACCTTGACACAAGTCCAAATCCTGAAACTGTTTCAGGATAGCTTCAAAGACCTGCGCCACCCACTGATGTTTTTCCTGGGGGCAGGCTTGCACTACCTGAGGGGAAGAAGCCAGAGAAGTTCTGACAGGGAAAAAATCAATGGGCTGGGCCAAACCAATGGCACTATCTGAAGCGGATATTGAAACGGTGGTCGATGCAGCGGGCAGACCCTCATAGCCCCACGCCCGAGCTTTCTCATAACTCTTCTGCGCTTTATCTAGCCTCCCCAAACGCTTCAAAATTTCTGCACGCTCAACATAAACCTCAACGATACGCTGCCTTAAGGATTCATCTTCTGGCGTTTGAGGGGCATGCGCTTGACTAAAAGCGCTTGTCAGATCCGATAACTGAACGAATTGGCGTGCATCTTCGGCATGCTTAAAAGTCACTTTGGCTTGATCATACGAGGCTAAGGCCATTTCGAACTGCTGTGCTGCTTTATAGAAACGAGCCTGCTCCAAATGGTTTCTCGCCTGCATCTGCAGTTGTTTACTCATCAAATCGTGGGAAATAGAGTTGGCTAACATATTGTTATTTTTGAGATTAATCGTTTGATGTTTTTGATGAATACTGGCGGTGCCGATGAGCTTATCAAAGAGAAGTATTAGCGGACGAGAAGGTAAATGACGAGAGTGTTTCATTCTGGGGACTGACGGCCGAGCCCACGGAAGTTAGCACTTACAGGCAGGGGTCGATATTACTGTGATAGCTCTTTGGTTAGGCCATGAAAGCCCTGTTACCACTCATAGCTATGTCGAGGCGGATCTAGCAGAGTTATCTGCGCGCGCAGCCTTGTATCAAACGGTTTTGGACCTTTGCTCCGCATAATCGTAGATACTTGCCCCTATCGCCTCATAGATAAACTTCTACCTCTACGCCGCACTCAGGCAATTTGACTTACAAATGCGGAAATCACGACTTCCATCGCCTCCTCTTACATCTCTGCCTCATCAGAGACGCCAACATCTCATAATATAGCTTCAGCGTCTAGGTGGCGGGGCCGCACGCTTAGAGCGACTGCGAAGTCGGTAATAGATAGTTGATGAAAGTTCAATACGGA
>JASSUD010000123.1:0-6407 GCA_031963225.1 Mycoavidus cysteinexigens | reverse complement strand
GCGGATTTAAGAAAGGTGAACTTTCGTAAGAGTTGGTTGCGTAGCGCTGATTTAACGGGTGCGCAGATGGCTGGCGTGCGGTTTGGCGAATGGCCGACTCTCCAAGAAAAGAGCGAGGTGAATTCCTGCGCGTATTCACCGGATGGGAAAACGTGTGCGATGGGCCTTGAAAATAACACCATCAGCGTGTATTCGACTGCGAGTTGGGAAAAAATACACACCTTACGAGGGCATACCCAGCCTGTTAGGAGTGTGGTGTATTCGCCGAGCGGCCAGCAGATTGCCTCGGGCAGTCATGACGATACGGTGCGGTTGTGGGATGCGCAAACCGGGGCCCTCGCGCACACCTTACAAGGGCATACCTCCACTGTTACTAGCGTGGCGTATTCGCCCAGTGGCCAGCAGATCGCCTCGGGCAGTGGTGACCAGACGGTGCGGCTGTGGGACGCACACACTGGTGCCCTCGTGCACACCTTACAAGGGCATGCTGACGTGGTTTGGAGCGTGATGTATTCGCCGAGCGGCCAGCAGATCGCCTCGGGCAGTGAAGACAATACGGTGCGTCTGTGGGACGCTCAAACCGGAGCCCTTGCGCATACCTTACAAGGGCATACCTCCTCTGTTAGTAGCGTGGTGTATTCGCCCAGCGGCCAGCAGATTGCGTGGGGCAATGATGACGACACGGTGCGGCTGTGGGATGCGCAAACTGGAACCCTCGCGCGCACCTTACAAGGGCATACCGGGTCTCTTAATAGCGTGGTGTATTCGCCCAGCGGCGAGCAGATCGCCTCGGGCAGTATGGACAATACGGTGCGGCTGTGGGATGTGCAAACCGGAGACCTCGCGCGCACCTTACAAGGGCATACCGACGCTGTTAGGAGCGTGGTGTATTCGCCCAGCGGCGAGCAGATCGCCTCTGGCAGTGATGACCATACGGTGCGATTGTGGGACGCGCACACTGGGGCCCTCGCACGCACCTTACAAGGGCATACCTCCTGGGTTAGTAGCGTGGTGTGTTCGCCCAGCGGCCAGCAGATTGCGTCGGGCGGTGATGACGATACGGTGCGGCTGTGGGATGCGCAAACCGGGGCCCTCGCGCACACCTTACAAGGGCATACTGGCATGGTTAGTAGCGTGATGTATTCGCCCAGCGGCCAGCAGATCGCCTCGGGCAGTGAAGACAAGACGGTGCGGCTGTGGGACGCACAAACCGGGAACCTCGCGCGCACCTTACAAGGGCATACCTCCTCTGTTAATAGTGTGGTGTATTCGCCCAGTGGCCAGCAGATCGCCTCGGGTAGTGGTGACCATACGGTGCGTCTGTGGGATGCGCAAACCGGGGCTCTCGCGCACACCTTGCAAGGGCATACCTCCTCTGTTAAGAGCGTGGTGTATTCGCCCAGTAGCGAGCAGATCGCCTCGGGCAGTCATGACCATACGGTGCGGCTGTGGGACGCGCAAACCGGGGTCCTCACACACACCTTACAAAGGCATACCTCCGACGTTTTGAGCGTGGTGTATTCGCCCAGCGGCAAGCAGATCGCCTCGGGCAGTGATGACCATACGGTGCAGCTATGGGACGCACAAACCGGGGCCCTCACACATACGTTACAAGGGCATACTGATTCTGTTAGTAGCGTGGTGTATTCGCCCAGCGGCGAGCAGATCGCCTCGGGCAGTGATGACCATACGGTGCGGTTGTGGGATGCGCGAACCGGGGTCCTCGCGCACACCTTACAAGGGCATACTTGGTCAGTTAGTAGCGTGGTGTATTCACCCAGCGGCGAGCAGATCGCCTCGGGCAGTTATGACAATACGGTGCGGCTGTGGGACGCGCAAACCGGGGTCCTCGCGCACACCTTACAAGGGCATACCGGCGCTGCTTGGAGCGTGGTGTATTCACCCAGCGGCCAGCAGATCGCTTCGGGCAGTTATGACCATACGGTGCGGCTGTGGGACGCGCAAACCGGAGTCCTTGCGCACACCTTACAAGGGCATACCTCCGGTGTTAGTAGTGTGGTGTATTCGCCCAGCGGCGAGCAGATCGCCTCGAGCAGTTATGACAATACGGTGCGTCTGTGGGGTATCGCCTCGGGTCAGTGTGTAGCGGTGATGCAAGATTTTGGTGGAGAAGTCACTAGCGTTGCCTGGAGAGTAACGCCCACGGGCCCCTATTTAGCAACCGGCTGTGGCGATCACTCTGTTCGCCTATGGCAGGTCATAGAAGAGAATGATGGCTATCAGGTACGTCTGCATTGGAGTTCGACGCATGACAGACTGACCGTGTCGAATACTTCTATCCAAGGCGTGCAAGGCTTAAGCCGAATGAATCAGCTGCTCTTGCAGCAGCGCGGGGCCGTCGGTGAGCCATCCTCGTCTTTAAATTTACGTGAGGTGAGCAAAAACATAATCCGTTTGTCATAGGTGGCATCTAAATTCAGGCTGCATTCTCATGTTCAAATATTCAAGCACGAATAGGAGGCCATTGGCTGGCGGTATGCACTAGCGCCAATATCCATACCGTTTTGCTATCGATTTCGTAGACAAAGCTATAGCTTTCATGAGGAGTCAATCACAGGTCCCAGCTATTTTTCCTTGCTGACAGAGCATAGGGGGTTGGCCAATTGAGCAACGTGGTCGCCTCTGCCAATTCGACTAACGGGTTAAAAACTAACCCTAATCTAAGCATGGTCGATTAATTCAGGCTTAAAGAGCATTGTGTCAAGTAGTATCGCTAACGATGCAGAAATATGTCTAACGGCCTGATTAACAATATCTTTCCTCCACCAACCTGAGGGAGGATTTTTTTTGCTTATCAAATTCCCATCACAATAATTATCATAAAGCCAAAGCGGATTTTTACCATTCTTGCTAGGTCAAAGCAGGGGAGGGCTGGGTAGCACAACCAGTTTGGAGGGCATAGAAGGCAGATCTAGCACGTAGCAGAGGGCTATTTGAAAAAGGAGTAATAAAAAGTTTATTGCACTTCTACATTGCGGTTAGCTTATTAAATTCTCCTCGAACTATATGGTATTGGCCTGATTCCATAAAACGGTACTTATTCTTTAGATTTGCTCGATATGCAAATCAAAAGGAATGTTTCTCAATGGTCGTTTGTACTAGTGCATCTTCTTCACCTGAAAAGGGCGCTTCCGCTCCTCATATGTTAGATCAAGCACGTATGCGAGGTAGCTCATCCTCATCAGCGTGCAGTGATACCAGTGAAAAAACACTTGTAGAGAAAGACTTTGCTGCTGTTGGGAAGCAGGAGATTTTGCTGGGAAGTAACACAGAGGATGAAGTAGAAGACATCATAGATACTTCTGCTAAAGAAGAATATGAATATGTCAGCGAGGCTGTCTCCCAGGCAATGGCATGCAATATCGGCCAAATAGTGACTTCTTGCGATATTGAGATTGACCTCGCTCTTCATAAAGATCTACAGCCTAATTTTGAGAGTGCAGTTACCAATGCTGCTAATAAATGTTTGGAATGGCGTAAAGTCGTATATAACTCTTTGGTAAAGAAAATTTTCTTGTCTCAAGAACAAAGGCGAGATCTCGAAAACGATATGGAGGTAGCTAGTCAATTAATTAGTTATGCTCAAGAGGTTTACGAGGATACGACACTCCTTGTAAAAGAAATTAATCGGTTACAAAGTAAATATTTACTTACTCCTTCATCAACCTCAGAATTAGCATCTCAAGAAATACCGGCATTGTCCGAGAATTCTGTTAGAATTTTGATTCAGCAATGTAAGATTTACATTGCTGAGCACGTTGAAGATCTCCGGGCCGTAAAGCAGGAATTAGAGCAGTATAGAGGCCAGATTCAGCGTTTTCTTTTACTCCCTGAAAACTCCCCTCCAGAACAAGATGTAATAGAGCGGGCTGCCGTTTTATTAGCTACATTCCCCACTTTAGTTGGTAGCGTAATCACAGGAGTGCTCTATGTTTGGGGAGCAACGGCAGCAATGGCTCTCATTCCTGCAGGGGTAGGTATTGCAACAAGCTGCTTTACTGCATTGATGTTTGTAAAAGGGGTATCGAATTTTATTTCTGCCGAAAGAATTCGGCAGATGACTGATAAGCGGAAATTGCTCATAGGAGAGCCTTTCGCTCTTGTATTAGATTCATTATCAAAGGCAATAGATATGTTCGGAGCAACACCGCCTGCTGGCTCTGCTAGTTCGGGCGTAGATATAAGGACGTTTAATAATGCTAGTGAAGGTCTTATATCTGAGCTGCAACACTTACAAAAGCAATTACATAAGCAAAATCAGCATCTGGCATCTTTAATTGAAAAACAAAATAAACAAAGTGATGAGGTAAAGGCAATCAGGAATGGCCAAGACAGGCTAGCAGGAGATGTAGCCCCTCTACTCAGATCACGTACCAACTCCACTCATTCTAATGATTCTGGCATCGGCCGCTCTCGGCCCGATACGCCTGTGGTGGCTGGTAAAGCGGAGGGGGCTTCCAATTTAAAAGCTGAGAATGAATCGATAGAATCTCATTTTGAAAAAAAGGAAGCAAATAAGGAGTCTTTCAAAAAAGCAGCGCGAATTTTACGCTTTAACTTGGCAACCCTTCCGAATGATGCTGCATTATCACCCAATGAAATAAATCAAATTTTTTCATCGTTAATTATGCAAGGATTACAGTTTATAAAGGGATCGGAGTCCAAGAAGACTTATGTTCAAGCGGTGAAAGGATTAGCTATAGAGTTAAAACTATCCCCAGAAATAAAAGGTCTTCTATTTGAAGAAGGCGAACAATATTGGCTTTCTTTCCGCGAGTTAGAAACTTGCTATCGAAAAGAAAATAGAACAGACAAGAAGATAATAGAAAAGCTTTGTAAATATGCAAACATTAGCAATAGTGAGGAAAAGTTAGCTTCCGCCTAAATGTATAAAGCAAAACCATTGCTCAATAAAAATTAAAATACAGCTTAAAAATGTTTTAGTAGAGTGCCAAATAAAAATGCCCTGCGACGAATTGAAGCAGGGTTTTTTTATAAGTTAATGCACTGTATAAAATTTTTTACGATTGATTCATTTGTACGTTAATACCTTGTTGATCCAAGAGGTACTGGCCGAACCAGCATGGCATGATTGTATGACAGTGCAAGGGTGTCAGAAAATCTTTGAAGACAAGGTGTTAAGCAAAGTCATGGCTAACCTCGCCTCGCCGAAATGGAGCATGTGAGTTGACTGGGGAGCGTACCCGTGCTGGAGGCTGCTCGCCAACTTGGCCGCAGAGGGGGCCGTAAGCGCAAAATGATAGGCAGCAAGATCAAGTCAGCCCAAAAGCTGTTGGCTAACGGTATCCCGCCCAAGGACGTAGCCAAGAGCTTCGGGGTGTCCGTTGGTATGCAAGAGGATAAAAAGAAAAGATGGATAGTAGGATAATAAACAGCTCGATATGGCGCAATCGCCTCGCTGTACTTTCTCTTTCTGCACACAATGTTGATACCGTTAATGAAGAGAGCAAGGATACCCAAAATAGCACTCAAGCCAACTCGGCTCAAGCATCGGCGCAAACTGTTGATACATCAGAGTGTAGTAACGCTCAAGTATGGTTTTTGCCTACGCCCATAGCGTTTAAGTACGAGCAGTTTTTCCCTATCCATGGAAAGATTGCACAAACGTATCAAGCGATGAAAGCGACGAGTTCTTCTACTACGTCCCTATCTGCAAGGGATACGTTAGCTTTGGCTCAGCCGGTCTCACCTGCGTTGACACCACTCTTGCCGGCACTCCAGAAAAGAAGCCAGCAAGTAGATTATTTGTTTGAAGAGGGGTTATCGACCCTAAGTAACTTAAATCTATCCAATACACTCCATACACCCAGTCTGTTTCTCGTGTATGCGCATGACAATCCTGTTTATGGACAAGCCGAAGCCGTAACCGCAAGATATTTCATCGAGAAGTTATCAATGATCCGGGTCCAGCTCTATTCGGATCAAACCCCAATGGGAAAACCGTATTCAAGCTTACCTGAAGCGTTGAAGCGAGATGGCAAATTGGAAGATATCTTGACCAGCCAGCTCTGTCTTTTGCCCAGTCAGCTAATAAAGGAGGTCAAACCCGTCGATAAGGTTGCCGTGTGCTGTTCTGAAGTCTTGGGCAACTACTTACAATGGTCACACTATGATGATTTTTATCGGGAACTTCGAGCGGCTTATGAAGCAGACGTAGGCTGTGTACAACAGAGCGAGCAGAAACAGAGCATACCTGCCATCCGTGAGGTGGTGAGAAAATTTTCACAAACGGCAGAATATCAAGCGGGGTTCCACCATGTATTGACAGAAATGGCTTTTCTGCAAATCCGCGCAGAACGACTCAATAATCTGTATTAGTTCCGATTTGATCGTACAGTAAGATCTTGCCAAATGGTGGGGTTCTC
>JASSUD010000096.1:0-6445 GCA_031963225.1 Mycoavidus cysteinexigens | reverse complement strand
TAGCTAAAACTTTTTACGATCATCGAGACAAGACGCTTTTTATCTTAGATGGCTTAGATGAGGTGGTAAGTGAATTAGCAGATGATCGTAGTCTGCTCAAAGGATTTTTAGAGGAGCTGCTTAATCAAAAGCACGTGGTAGTCACCTCTCGGCCGGCTGGGGTCGACACTCGAATACTGGGGCAATTGGATTTAGAGTTAGAAACTATTGGGTTTACTCCAGAGAATGTGCAGGCCTATATTCAGAAATTTGCACCTAAATCAAACCAAGCTGCCATTCAACAGTTTATAGACCGTACTCCACTCGTTCAGGAGCTGGTCAATATCCCGATTCAACTCGATGCGCTTTGTTATAGCTGGGATAGCCTCCCCAAAGATCCAGAGGCGGTGACTATGGCTAGATTATACGAGGCCATGGTCGATAAATTATGGCGCAAAGACTGTGTACGTTTAGATAAAAAAGAAGAGGGCCAGCTATTAGGCACAGATGTCATTAACAGTTTGTCAGAAGCAGAACTAGAAGAATTGATGACCGCCGAGATCGATTATCTAGGCTATTTAGCTTTTAAAGGATTAGAAGCCGGGCAAATTGAATTTAGTCGGCAAGATTTGGGTCAGCGTCGGCAGGAATTGAATAAGCTCGCTCAAACAGGGGGAGCATTCCCCATCAGTTTTACCACCAATCTAAAAAAGACTTCCTATTTACACACAGCTGATGCAGAACAGCCTGAAGCCGAGAGACGCTATCATTTTCTGCATCTAACGTTTCAGGAGTTTTTTGCAGCGAAGTTCCTGGCGAAGCATCTTGAGGCGTATTCAAAAAATGTAGGCGTTTCGGCTTTAGGAAAAGCCGCACGTGTCAATGAAGCGTTGGTATTAAGTGAGGAAGCGCTACACGCGTTTATTGCTGGCTGTAAATACAACCCGCGTTATGAGATTGTGTGGTGGATGGTAGCTGGGCTGCTCAAGGACAGTCCATTAGAGCGCTTCTTTACTCTGTTAGAGCAAGCGCCGCGAGATTTAATTGGAGGGCGTCACCAACAAGTAATGATGGAGTGCTTGAATGAGGCGCGCGCCCAATTAGACCAAGCAACGGTCAATAAACTAGAAGCAGAGTTGATGCAGTGGTTCCATTTTGAAATGAAGCTGAAAAAATATTGGCGGAGTGAATTAGGTCGTCAAAGAGCTTTTCCAGAGCATTTATTAATTAAGAGCCTGGACGCACTTAAAAATAAGCGACAAGTTATTGAGACTTTAGGAGCACGCTCTGTTTTGTCTGTTGAAGCCATCTCTGCCTTGATTAAAGCATCAAAGGATAAAAATAGGGATGTCAAAGCCGCCTCTTTTAAGGCGCTAAGCCACCAAAAAATGCTGCCTGCTGATGCGGTCCAAGCTTTGATCGTCGCATTATGGAATGAAGATCAATTTATCAGAGATGACGCTGTCAAAGCATTAGGCCTCCAAGAAACGCTGCCTGCTGGTGGGATTCAGGCTTTGATGGTAGCTTTACGGGATGAAGATCATACTGTCAGGAGTACGGCTGCTAAGGCATTAGGTCAACAGAAAGTATTGTCTGATAAAGCCAACTTGGCTTTGGTTGCAGCACTACGAGATGAAAACATTGAATCTACCAATGCATTAGGAGAACAAGAAACGCTGTCTGATGAAACCATTGAAGCCTTAATTGAAGAATTAAAAGATGAAGAAAAAGCTATTAGATCTGCAGCTGCTCGCGACTTAGGCCAAGGAAAAATGCTTCCAGAGGCTGCAATTCAGGCTTTGGTTGTAGCTTTAGGAGATGAAAACTGGGATGTTAGGTATAAGGCTACTAGAACCTTAAACCGGCAGAAAATCCTACCTGATAACGTCCGTCAAGCTCTGGACATTACGATTTTAGAGGACGAAGGCTGGTATGTCAGATCAGAGACTATTAGAGCGTTGGGGCAACAGAAAACACTATCTGATAGGGTCATTCGGGAATTGCTTATGGTCTTACGGCATGACAGTCGATTTATTAGATCTGCGGCTATCCAAGCATTAGGCCAGCAACCAGAGCTGCCTATTATCGTCAACTTAGCTCTGGTTGAAGCATTACACGATGAAGATTGGTCGGTCAACTTTGAAGCTGGTAAGGCACTCCACGCACAGAAAATGTTGTGTGATGATGTCATACAGGCCTTAGCTGTATCACTACAGGATGAAAGAAAAAAGAATAAGTATAAAATTATTAGCTTATTAGAGGCGCAGAAAACGCTGCCTGATAATGTCATTCAAGCCCTGATCATAGCGTTACAGGATAAAAACAAGCAGATCAGGGATGCGGTTGCTCAGGTGTTAGCCTGCCAAAAAACGCTGCCTGATAATGTCATTCAGGATTTGATCCTAGCATTACGGGATGAAAACGAGGAAGTTGGAAATCCAGCTGCCGACGCACTAGTTTATTGGAAGAAGTTACCCGACAGCGCAATTCAGGCCCTAATGGTAGCGCTACAAGCTGAAAGTAAATCTATTAAACAGAGGGCTGTGAAAGTATTAGGTCAACAGAAAACGTTGTCGGCCGACACTATTACGGCTTTAATCACAACCTTAAGAGATGAAAACGAGGGCGTCAGATGCGCCGTTGTCAACGCTCTAGCTCATCAAGAAACATTACCTGGGAATGTCGCTCAAAAATTGATCGCAGCATTAAAAGATGAAAGTCAGAGCGTCAGGGTTGCGACTATAAATGCATTAGACAAACAGAAAATGCTGTCTGATGATATTAACCAAGCCCTACTCATAGAGTTAATAAGAGATAAAGACAAGGACATCAGATTCGCAGCTGTTAAAAGTTTAGGGCGTCAGGAAACGTTATCTAGGGATACTATTAAGAAATTAAGCGCAGCATTAAAAGATAAAGATTGGAGTGTCAGGGATGCGACTATCGTTGCATTAGGCAAGCAGAAAATACTGCCTGATAGGATTATCCAAACCTTAATCACCGTGTTGCAGGATGATGAAGAGGATCGATGGATTAGAGAGTCGGCTGCTGAGGCACTAAGCCACCAGGAACTGCTGCCTGAAGATGTCAACTTAGCTTTGGTCGAAATATTGAAGAATGAAGACGAAGACGAAAAAATCATAGCTGAGGTTGAAAATATATTAGATAACCAGAAAACGCTGTCCGCCGACGTTATATTGGCATTGCTTGAAGCAATAGAAGATGAGAACGAAAAAGTCAGCGATAAGGCTAATAGTATATTAACTGCCCAGAAAATATTACCGGCCTCTGCTATCTTGGTTTTAACCAAAGCATTAATGAATGAAAATAAGGGAATCAGAGATGCGGCTATTGCAGCATTAGACCGTCAGAAAACACTACCCGTCGCCGCTATTCAAGCCTTAATAACAATGCCAAAGGATGAAGTGTATATTCGGGCTAGGATTGCTAGTGTATTAAATTCCCATATTGATCAACTTTACATGTTGCTTCTCAGCTCAACATTTGAGCAGATTGTATTTCTGTATAGCTACGTCTTGTTTCCATACAGCTGTACCCATATTGCGCCATTATATATTCAAGATAATAGACTGAAGTTTTATACGGCAGCAGGGCTAGGACAATCTGATCCTCTCACACTTGAACAAATCGCCGTTGTAACCCAAGCCTTCCAGGTTACCCAAGCTAAGCTACTGATAGAGGAGGAGCCGTTTCTGATTGAAGAGTAAATCTTATTCGGTTTTTCTTGGCATTCCTAAGAAACTTTCCAATATATCTAAGGCAATGACACCATCAGAAAAATCTCCGCCAGCCTCAAGGATGGTCAAACCAGCTTCAGCAGCCGAGCGATTCATCACTTTTACTCAATAAAAGCCTTAGTACAGAAAGAGATACCCGTTGAACCCGTTAACTATGAGTGCCATCTAAATGCTTGCTGCTAGCCCGACTCCAACAGCTTTGATGAGTAAACAACTGCAGATGCAGGCGCAAATCCATTTGGAGCAGGCTCGTTTTTATAAGACGGTACAGCATTTCGAGATGGCTTTAGCCTCGTACGATCAAGCCAAAGTAACTTTTAAAAATGCTGAGAACGCACGCCAAAGAATCCCACCTTTATCGGAGCTAAAAAGCGCCTTTAGTCAAGCACACATCCCTCAAACTCCAGAAGATGAATCCTTGCGACAGCGTATCGCTGAGGTGTATTTTGAGCGCGCAGAAGTTTTGAAGCGTTTAGGGGAGCTGAGCAAAGCGCAGAAGAGTTATGAAAAAGCGCAGGCATGGGGCTATGGAACCATACCAACCGCATCGATCCCTGATTCGACCTCTTCTACAGATCGCACCCTCGCTTTGACCCAGTCCGCTGAATTTTTTTCTTCGAGGGCTTCTCTGACGCCATCATCTAAGATAACGGAAACATGCCCGCAAGAGAAGCATCAGTGGGTAGCGCAGGTCTTTGAAACCATCTTGAAACAGTTTCAGGACTTAGACTTGTGTCAAAGTTCACCTAGCCTGTTTTTGGTCTATGCACATGATAATAATCAACTAGGCAAGGCTGATGCAGAAGCCTCTCAACGGGTCATTCAATGGTTATTCAACCTGCGCTCCAACTTATATTCTGATCGCTCAGCTGGTGGTCACCAGGCTTTACCGCTTTCTGTAACATTGGAGGACACGGCCAAAGCTAACGATATCTTATCTAGCCAACTCTGCTTATTGCCCAACCACTCGGACACGGTAGATCATGTGGTGCTGTGTGGTTCAGAACTATTGGGTCACTATATAGCCTCACCGTACTATCATGGTTTTTGTGAGGCGATTCAACGCGCTTATCAAGAAGCATCTCAGAATGCGAATGACTTTGCTGAGATTGAGGCTGCGTTACGCAAGGTGGTGGATGCAAATTTAAACGAAAAGGAATTTCATCATGTGCTGACGGAATTGGCGTTTTTGCAAATCCGCTTTGAACATAAAAAAGGCGAGCACGGCACTATCCCGTTATTACTAAACAGTACGGCTTTGCAATGTTTGCCAAAGTTTATTGTTGACTCGACCGCGATTCGCATCGAAGACTCTATCTGGCGCACGCCAAGCCTATGGAATGGGCGCCAGACGTATCAGGACGAGGGTTTACACATTGGTTTCTTTAAGCTCTTAAAACGCCTGTTAGTAAAACAAGAGCGTTATATAGCGCTGGTAGAAGAACAGATTTATCAGGCCTGCTTGCAAAAGCTGCGAGAAGATTCGGCACACACCTTGACGGCGGAGGCCTTTTCGTTGTTCTTGAATCAAGCCTGTGTAACTGCGCTCGAGGCATTGAAACAAGACCACGGCGCTGATTTACGGGAACTGAATGTTCAGAAAGCCTATGAAAACATCCTGACAGAAATCAAACAAATCAATGGCGATGCACTCGTAGCGCCTGATCAACTTCGATCGGCTTTAGAGGCATCGTATTCTGCGAAGCGCTTAGCCATTCAGCGGCTATCTGGCTCACCCTTGCCGATGGAGCATTGCTATATCAATCTGGCAGTTGTGGAAAACGAGGAAAAGCAGCTTCAGGGAGGGGAAGCGAAGCAGTCTAAAGAAGAGACGCAAAATTACTTTTATCGCTTACCGAGTGTCGAAGCAATTCATTCCAATCTGCAGAAATTAGTGCCCCTGGAGAAGCTGTTTGAGCCACGACAATTAAGCCAAGACAAGACGGTAACCCCAAAACGGATTTTGATTCGAGGCAGGGCAGGGGCGGGCAAAACGACCTTATCCAAAAAAGTAGTCTACGAATATACGCAGAAAGGGCAATGGCGGGATCGCTTTGACTACGTGCTGTGGATTCCGCTGCGTATGCTGAAGGGCAAAGCAAATTGCGATCTAATCACCTTGTTTCATGAAACCTATTTCCAGAATCACCCCAAAGGTCAGGCTTTAGCAAAGACGCTCGCCGCGCAAATCAACGGAACGGCGAAAGAGAAGGTCCTCTTCGTGCTGGATGGCTGGGATGAAGTCGCGCAGGAATGGGGCGAACACGAACCGATGTCGGGGTTTCTCAAAAAGCTGCTCAATCAGCCTGCGGTGTTGATTACCTCTCGGCCTTATATCGAGTTGAAACAGGCCAATCCGATGGATTTGGAATTGGAGACGGTGGGCTTTAGCCCAGAAAACGTCACTGCGTATCTTGATAATCCGGCCATGATATCGGTTTCGCAGGCCAAGCAAATAAAGCAATTTATCCAGGCCAACCCCTTCATTCAAGGACTCGTCAACGTGCCTATCCAGCTGGACGCCCTTTGTTACAGTTGGGATGAGATAAAGCGTCTGCAGGCAGCTGGTGCCATAACCGTCACCGAGTTATACCAGGCCATGATGAACAAATTATGGCGTAAGGATATCCTTGCGCTAGGCAAGCGGGAAGGTGGAAAGTTATTGTCCGCTGAAGCCGTCCATGCGCTGAGAAGCGCATCGCGTATTG
>JASSUD010000047.1:0-23724 GCA_031963225.1 Mycoavidus cysteinexigens | reverse complement strand
TGTGCTCCTGCTCCCCCAAATATGAACCCTTTGGGGCAATTGAGGACACACCCTAAGTGAGACCAAGCTTTCATAAACTTGGACCTTATTTTCTGGATGCTTGTTCCAGAGTCTGCTCTAGTATTCTCCATATCAATGCGTCATAACCGACTCCTGCAGCACGTGCGGCTTTAGGCACTAAGGAGTGATCAGTCATGCCAGGAGCTGTATTTGCTTCTAGGAAATAAAGCTTGCCTTGCGCATCGGTCATTGCATCGACTCGCCCCCAGCCTGAGCATCCCAAAAGCAAAAATGCTTTTTTAGCGAGTACTTTTGCAATCTGCTCATCATCCGCATTCAACCCGCTTGGAATAAAGTATTGCGTGTCATTGGCAACATACTTTGCGTGGTAATCATAAAATTCTCCAGCAGGCACGATACGAATCACAGGCAAATCCAATCCTTCAACCAATGCTATCGTGTACTCGTCGCCCCCTTCAATGCTGCGCTCAATAAGCGCGACCGGGTCATGTTTGTGTGCTTCGTCAATTGCTTGCATCAGTGCTTGTGCATCATGTGCTTTAGCAATGGCAACGCTTGAGCCTTCGCATGCAGGTTTGACAAAAAGCGGTAACCCGAGCTTTTCAATAAGGCTTTGTGCACGTGCTGCATCGTTTTCACCGCGCAATACGATGTCAAATTCAGGTGTTGAAATACCTGCCTGAGCCCAAATTTGTTTACTGCGCAATTTATCCATGGAGAGTGCGCTGGCTAGCACTCTGGAGCCTGTGTAAGGCGTCCCAAAATACTCCAGTGCCCCTTGCAGAGTGCCGTTCTCGCCATTGCCACCATGCAAAATATTAAAGACCCGATCAAAACCTTGTGTGCGTAACTCGGTTAAAGGTCGGTATGCAGGATCAAACGCATGTGCATCCACTCCTTGGGCCTGCAAACTAGCGAGCACCAATTTGCCTGAATTGAGCGAGACTTCACGTTCGGCAGAATCGCCACCTAAGAGGACAGCAACTTTTCCAAAAGCAAGAGGAGAGAGGGTGGACATAAAGGGTTTCTAAAAATAATTTTAAAAAATAAGAGGAAGCGGCGTTTTTGAGAGTGCGGCTAAACGTTTAGGCACTTCTTCAATAGAGCCTGCTCCCATCGTAATAACCAGATCTTGATCTTGCAGGTGGGTTAGCAGTGCTCCAGAGAGGTCATCAACGTTTTCTATAAATACAGGCTCTATCTTTCCTTTAGTGCGCAATGCCTGTGTCAATGCATACCCATCCGCTCCTGCAATGGGATGTTCACTCGCTGCATAGACTTCGGTTAATAACAGCATGTCTGCTGTACTGAGCACATTGATCAAATCTTGGAAACAATCTCGTGTTCTGGTGAACCGGTGAGGTTCAAAAGCAAGTACTAGCCTTTTATCGGGCCAAGCGGCACGGGCAGCGCTCAAGGTGGCAGCGATCTCAACAGGATGATGGCCATAATCATCTATCAAGGTATAGCTCCCACCTGTTGAAAGCGGGAGTTCTCCATAACTCTGAAAGCGACGGCCGACCCCTTTAAAATGTGAAAGAGCGTACTGAATGGCTTCATCTGGCACTTCAAGCTCACTAGCAATGGCAATGGCCGCGAGTGCGTTTTGAACGTTATGCATACCTAATAAATTGAGCTCTATAGGTAGAGGATCTAAGTCCTCGCGCAGTACCGTAAAGTGCATACGCGTGCCTACGGTTTTTAGATCGACAGCGCGCACCTGCGCATCTTCCGCCAAGCCATAGAGGATCATGGGCTTGGTAATATGGGGCAAGATATCGCGTATTTCTGGGTCATCGATACACAACACCACCCTTCCATAAAAAGGAAGGCGCTGCGTAAATTCCACAAAAGCCTGCTTTAAGCGTGCAAAGTCATTCCCATACGTTTGCAAATGATCCGCATCAATATTGGTAATGACTTCCATAACTGGGAATAAATTCAAAAACGAGGCATCAGATTCATCGGCTTCTGCAACGATAAAATCCCCCGCACCTAGGCGCGCATGGGCGCCCGCGCTATTGAGCTTGCCTCCGATTACAAAAGTGGGATCCAGCCCCCCTTGTGCAAGTACGCTAACCAGTAAGCTCGTGGTGGTGGTTTTGCCATGTGAGCCTGCTATAGCAATTCCCTGTTTTAGGCGCATTAACTCAGCAAGCATAATGGCACGTGAGATAACGGGAATATGCTGTTGCAATGCCGCTTGTATTTCAGGGTTATCTTGGCTAATGGCACTAGATACGACTACAGCATCGGCTTGTGCGATATTTTGCGCAGCGTGAGCAAGCGTGATGCGTGCGCCGAGTGTCGTGAGTCGATCGGTTGCTGCACTTTGTGCAATATCTGAGCCACTTATTTCGTATCCCAAGGTGAGGAGCACTTCAGCAATGCCGCTCATGCCTGCTCCGCCGATACCCACAAAGTGCAAATGTTTGACGACGTGTTTCATAGTTCTTCCTTATCTCTGACACTCGTCGATACAAATTTGTGCAATTTGTTGCGCAGCGTTAGGCATCGCGCCTGCACGCGCCTGCTCAGCCATTGCTGCTAGCTGAGTGCGGGTTTGTGTGCTTAGCCAGGCTGCGAGCGTGGTAGCGGATAACTGCGCTTGTTGTATTACCTGTGCGGCTTTGCGTTCTACCAAAAAAGCCGCGTTATGCGTTTGGTGATCGTCTACTGCATGGGGGAAAGGTACAAATAAAGCCGCAACCCCCACAGCAGCAATTTCTGCAACCGTCATCGCGCCTGCACGGCAAATCACTAAATCTGCTTGTGCATAGGCTTGGCTGATATCGTCGATAAAAGATACAAGCGTAGGCGTGGAGGTATTGAAGAAAGTCAGAGCTGGTTTGGGCTCTATAGATTCAGTGTGCGTCCCGGATGCCACAGCTTGGGGTCGGTCCAATACATGCTGATCGGGTGCCGGACCGGATCCAGATAAAAGAACATCTAGCGGGTATTGTGTGGAATCCAAATCAACCTGGTCTCCTAGCAAACCTGCTTGTTGATAGTGCGCCTGTAGCGCATCGATATGCTTTTGCCCTGCTTGATGCACTACCCAGGGACGCTGCGCGCTCGGTAAGAGCGCTAGTGCAGCAGGGACCACTTCATTAAGCGCAGTAGCGCCTAGGCTGCCACCTGCAACCAATATTCGTAGAGGACCTGTGCGTTCGGCATAGCGTTCTTTAGGAGGTGCTATGTTAAGAAAAGCAGCGCGTAGCGGATTGCCTGTCCATTGCGCATGCGGTAAGGCATTCGGGAAGGCAACTAGTCTGCGACGAGCGATAGAGGCCAGTATTTTGTTGGCGAGCCCGGGAATTGAATTTTGCTCATGCAGGATTAAGGCACGTCTTGTCAGTACCGTCATAAGCCCTGCTGGAAAGCTGATATAGCCTCCCATGCCCAGCACCACATCCGGCCGAACACGCTTTAATACACACAAGCTTTGCCAACATGCACGAAGCAAGCGACCTGGAAGTTGCAGTTTGGCAAGCCAGCCTTTTCCTCGCAGTCCAGAAAAATCAATGTATTGCATCGTAAAACCGTAGGGAGGGACCAGGGTGGCTTCTAAGCCTGCACGTGCACCAACCCATACGATACGCCAACCTTGCGCATGCAATTCTTGAGCTACCGCTAGTGCAGGGAAAATGTGTCCGCCTGTGCCGCCCGCTAAAATCAAAAGCGTAGGCATAGATGGAGAAAGGTTGGGGGGGGTCGTTTTCTTCATACTTTTCCTCCACGCATCAAAACGCGGTTCTCGTAATCCACCCGTAATAAAATGGCAAAGCCAATGCAGTTCAGCAACATGCCAGAACCACCATAACTCACAAATGGCAAGGTCAGTCCTTTGGTCGGTAGAAGACCTAGACTGACTCCCATATTGATCAGTGCTTGAGCGCCGATCCACAAACCGATTCCCTTTGCAACTAACCCGGAGAAAACACGGTCGAGAGCAAGGGCATTTCGGCCGATCTCAAATGCGCGGCGCGCTATCCAAAAAAATAAACCGATCACCAGAAACACGCCTACAAACCCTAATTCCTCGCCGATAACAGCAAGAATAAAGTCGGTGTGTGCTTCTGGTAGATAGTTCAATTTTTCTACACTGCCTCCTAATCCAACGCCTAGCCACTCCCCACGTCCGAAAGCAATCAAAGAATGGGTCAATTGGTAGGCTTTGCCTTGTACATAGCGCGTATCCCAGGGGTTCAGATACGCAAAAATGCGTTCACGGCGCCACGGGGAGAGCCAAATTAAAAGGCTAAATGTTCCTACTCCTGTTAAAACTAAGCTACTAAACAGGGTGCCATTAATGCCTCCTAAAAACAGCACGCCCATAGCAATGATCGCTATCACCATAAAAGCGCCCATATCTGGCTCTAAAAGTAGCAGCGCGCCCACACAACCTACCGCAATCATCATTGGCAAAAAACCATGCCGTATGCTGGACATAAACGCCTGTTTACGGACAGTGTAATTTGCCGCATAGAGCGTAACTGCTAATTTCATCATTTCCGATGGCTGGATATTCATAACCCCTATCGGAATCCAGCGATGCGCTCCGTTGACTCCTTTACCTATATGGGGAATCAATACGAGTACCAGCAGCACTAAAGCTATCAGAAAAATCTTAGGAGCGAAGCGATCCCATACGCGCGTTGGTATGCAAAAGGTACAAGCAGCCGCAAAAAGCGCAATGAGTAAAGAAAATATATGGCGTAATAAAAAGTAATCAGGGTGGTAAGACGCATATTTTGGAGAATCTGGCATCACAATGGTGGCTGAATACACCATGACCAATCCAAGTCCCAGCAACATCATGCCAGCCCATAGAAGGAGTCGATCATATTCAGGCAGTGTGAAGCGCCCACGCTTGTTACTCAAAGAGTGGGGTGAACCTGAAAAAAGCGAACCTGAAGGAAGAGACGCATGGGTTGTGCTAGCAGGAGGAGTGGTGTGCTTTATGCGTGTCATACCATCACCCCAGAATCGGCTGCAAGTTCGCTGACCATATGCCGAAAGACTTCTGCCCGATGGATGTAATTGCGAAACATGTCTAAGCTGGCGCAGCAGGGAGAGAGCAAAATAGTATTGCCAGGTTCTGCCAAAGCAACCGCTGTTCGCGTAGCTTCTTCAAGGGTTGCGCAGTCGTAAAGAGGAATGCCGCTCGGTAAAAGTGTGGCACGTAAATCAGACGCAGCCTGCCCAATGAGCATAACGGCTTTGCAAGTCTGCGCGACCGGTTCCACCAGTCCGGAAAAATCTTGCCCTTTGCCTTGTCCGCCCAAAATCAATACTACATGTTGATGGCCATCGCTCACTAGGCCATTTAGGGCTGCAAGCGTTGCTCCCACATTGGTAGCTTTACTGTCATCGATAAAGCGCAACCCATCAAAAGAAGCGACATGCTCAAAACGATGTGCTTCTCCTGGATACTCGCGCAGACCTTGTAAAAAAGAAGTAAGCGGTACATCGAGCGTGCTGCATAGTGCAAGTGCAGCCAATGCATTGGCTAAGTTATGACGGCCAGCAATACGTAAGGCATTTGCAGGAATAATGTATTCGATCTGGATAGCCTGTTTTGGTTCATCCGTCTCTTGCGATGGTTTAGCGCGTACTAGCCACGTCATAGTGGGAGCTTCAATGATGCCCCAGTCCCCTGGATATTGAGGAGCATCTAGTCCGAAAGTCACTGTGCTGTGAGGATGAGCAGAGGGCGTGCGTGCAACATCACGCTCTTGTGCAAAGCGCAAGGTATGCGGATCATTTCGATTTAAGATGCGTATCGCTTGTGGCCCAGGTGTGTCGTCGCCAGAGGTAGAGGCGGTAGGTCCAAATATACGGGCTTTTGCATGAGCATAGGCTTCAAAGGTTTCATGCCAGTCTAAGTGATCCACGGACATATTGAGCAATGCCCCCGCATCTGGACAGAAGCTAGAGGTTGCTTGCAGCTGGAAACTAGAAAGTTCTAAGACCCATACTTCAGGCAAAGTAGGGGCGATGTCCGCTATAGCAGATAGGCCGTTGCTACCGAGCGTAGATATATCGCCCTTCGGGCTAAGTGCGCAAGCAAGTTCGTCGAGTAGGCTTGGGCCTATATTGCCAGCGATCGCGGTGCGCAGCCCAGCTTGCTTGCAAAGTAGACCTGTGAGCGCAGTAGTTGTAGTTTTTCCGTTTGTACCGGTAATAGCTAGGACTTTGGGGGCATATCCTTGAGGGCGTAAGGCTGTGAGTGCCTGCGAAAAAAATTCAAGTTCTCCCCATACTGGAATGCCACGATTTTGCGCAGCTTCAAGCAAACTAGCTAAACCCGGCTCTAGTGGGGATAGGCCAGGACTTAATGCAATTAACTCTATGGAGCGTGCAGGTTGTTGAGTATTGGTCTCATGCAAATCAAGCAAATCAGGCGTAAAAGGGCCGCATTCCAGCGCATGATAGGTGATGCCGCGTGTATCAAAACGCTCCATATTTGGAGGCGTTTGCCGAGTATCTGCCAAATAGAGCTCGCACCCCTGGCGTGCGCACCAGCTCGCCATTGCGAGACCGGAGTCGCCAAGTCCTAAAACAAGGACGGTGGGATGTAAAAAGGAGCCGAGCATCATAAAAAATATCAAAAAAAAATAAAATTACAAGAACTAACGCAATTTCAGCGTTGATAAGCCAATCATCACCAAAATAAAAGTCACAATCCAAAAACGCACTACAACCTGCGTTTCAGGCCAGCCACATAGCTCAAAATGGTGATGTAGGGGCGCCATTCTAAAAATACGCCGACCCGTGCCATAGCGCAGCTTGGTGTATTTAAACCAAGTAACTTGCAACATCACAGAAAGGGTTTCAGCTACAAAAACACCTCCCATCACAAACAATACGATTTCTTGCCGCACAATAATGGCGATCGTGCCGAGTGCGCCGCCAAGCGCTAGCGCGCCAACGTCACCCATAAATACGCGAGCAGGATGGGTGTTGTACCAAAGAAAACCTAGCCCTGCGCCACCTAGTGCTGCGCAAAAAACCAATACCTCGCCCGCGCCGGGTACAAATGGAAAGAGCAAATATTTTGCATATACGGCACTGCCCATCACGTAAGCAAAAACACCCAGAGCCGTACCCACTAACACAATGGGCATAATGACTAAGCCATCCAGGCCATCCGTCAAATTCACTGCATTGCTAGAACCCACAATCACAAAATAACTAAGCGCTATAAAACCATACAGACCTAGCGGATAGCTGACTGACTTAAAAAAGGGGACCCATAAGTCAGTACGGGTAGATAAATGCTGTGGCAAACCTTGGTGAAACCAGGCCATAAATACATCAAAAGCATTCCCATTGCCGGTTTCAGACAGACTAAATGCTAAATACACTGCAGCAGCTACTCCAATGAGAGACTGCCAAAAATACTTTTCTCTCGATGCCATTCCATTAGGGTCTTGGCGTACCACTTTGCGATAGTCATCTACCCAGCCGACCAGGCCATAGCCCAATGTCACTAGTAACAATACCCAAATAAAGCGGTTACTTAAATCTGCCCACAATAAGGTGGAAATGCCGATACTTAATAAAATCAGTACGCCCCCCATCGTAGGGGTGCCAGACTTTACCAAATGGGTGCCTGGACCATTGGTGCGCACTGCTTGACCCATCTTCAGCGCAGTTAACCAGCGAATAACCATGGGACCGCAAAGCAGGCCAATGAGCAAAGCAGTCATCGTTCCCATCATCGCGCGAAACGTCAGGTAATTGATAACACGCAAAAAGCTAAAATCATTTTGTAGCCAGTGCGCTAAAAGTAGCAGCATGAAACGTCCTTCAATCCAGTCGAGGTTGCCTGTGAGCAGTAAAGTGAAAACGGGTTATACAGGCTCTCAATGTGTCCCGTGTGGGGAAGCGCACTGTGAGTCAGAAAGTTTTTGGATAACGCGTTCCATTTTCATAAAGCGCGATCCTTTGACAAGCACGGTGGCTTGTTTATCAAAGCCATTGCTTTGCATATAGCGCACCAAGGGTTCAAGCGCATCAAAATGCGTGGCTCCCGCACCAAATGCTTTGCAAGCGTAATAGCTGTCTTTACCCAAGGTATAGAGTGTGTCTATGCCTTGAGTGCGCGCGTAGATTCCAATTTCATGATGAAAAGCCAGGCTTTGTGAGCCAACTTCTCCCATATCACCCATCACTAATACACGTGGACTTGCATAATGGGCGAGCACATCAATAGCTGCACGCATCGAGTCAGGGTTAGCGTTATAGCTGTCATCGATCACCCGGATTCCGGCCAATGCCCCTGCAGTGATGGGTTGCAGTGCTAAGCGACCTGAAACGGGCAAGAAAGACTCTAACCCCTGCTTGATGGCTTGCAGCTCAACCCCTGTTGCTAATGCCGCAGCAGTGGCCGCTAGCGCATTGCTTTGATTGTGCGTGCCCAGTGCTTGCAATTTAACGGAGATAGAACCTGCGGGGGTTTCAATCTGTAGCGTGTTATCACCCAAGGCTTGATCGGGCATGGCTATGCCTTGTACAGCCGCAGACTCCATGTGTGGAGAAGGATTGCGCGCATCATGCAGCGCAAAATCTAGAATTCGACGCTGGCCTGCTGCTTCACGCCAGATAGAGGTGTAAGGATCATCTGCTGGAAAAACAGCCACTCCATCCGATGCAAGCGCATGTAGCACACCTTGGTGTTCTAGTGCTACCGCCCCCACACTGGTCATAAATTCTTGGTGCTCTCGTTGTGCATTATTAATGAGTGCAACGGTGGGTTGAATCAGGCCTGCTAGATACTTGGTCTCACCAGGGTGATTTATGCCAAGCTCAATAACTGCAAGACGATGCATGTTTTGGAGACGTAATAAGCTTAAAGGTACTCCTAGCTCATTATTTAAATTGCCTTGTGTGGCGAGCCGATGCTCCTGACCTACTGCTGCTGCAAAAATGGCAGCGAGCATCTCTTTAACCGTAGTCTTGCCATTACTACCTGTCACCGCCACTACGGGCAGCGTAAAAGAAGCGCGCCAGTTCCGCGCTAGCACACCCAGTGCTAGACGAGTATCGGGTACGTGCAGTGCAGGCAATACAAGGGTGCGGGCATACTCTGTGGTACTGCCCAGCTCATAGGCTTGTGACACTAATGCGGCGCTAGCACCTTGTGTTGCCGCCTGCTTCAGAAATTGGTGCCCATCAACTCGTTCTCCGGACAGGGCGACGAATAAAGCTCCGGGTTTTAAAGTACGGCTATCGATAGCTACGCTACTAAAAATCGTAGCTGGGTCGCCCACTACGCGAGCGCCTGGAATCCAGCTTGCAGCTTGTGATAACGATAGAGAAAGTACGGTCACTGCTTGCCTCCTTTTCTATCGTCCGTCAAAACAGGCTCTGAGAAATGCACAGGGTGGGGCACTATTTCGCGCAATGCGTTTTGTTTATGTAGGGGGGCTTCTTGGACTGCCATGTGGGCCAAAGCATTTTTAGATCCTCGTGCTGCTAGAGCTAGGCGAGCATGGTCATGATCAGAAAATGGAAGCTTTTTGCCTTGAATTTCCTGTGTGGCTTCATGTCCTTTGCCTGCAAGCATGACGACATCTTTGGCATGCGCTTGACGAATGGTTTGCAAAATGGCCACTGCGCGATCTTCAATGCGTTTTGCCTGCGCTGGGTGGTCCATGCCCATCGCTATGGCATCAATAATGGCTGCGGGTATTTCGTTGCGTGGGTTATCGCTAGTGAGTACCACTTTATCAGCGAGCTGCTCGGCAATTTTGCCCATCATCGAGCGTTTCTGCGCATCTCGATTCCCTCCGCAACCCACTACACAGGCTAGTTCTCCACCTCGTTGTTGTGCGACTGTGCGCAATACACTGAGCGCCTTTTCAAGTGCATCAGGAGTATGTGCATAATCGATAACGACAAGCGGCTCATTGGCTTGTAAATTGCCGCCCACTTTTTGCATGCGTCCAGCTACAGGCGTTAGCTTCGCAAGCTGTGCCAATGCACGCTTAAACGGAATATGTGCAGCAATGAGCGTAGCTAATACCGCAAGCGCATTGCTCACATTAAACGCACCTAGTGCAGCAATCTCTACCTCTCCATTTCCCCAACTTGAGTGCACTTCAAAAGCAGTACCTCGTGAGGTAGCGCGTAATTTAGATGCATAGATAAATTCGGGTAGCGTGCTGATGCTCTGTTTAGCGGTAGCCGTGGCCTGCGCTGCTTTGCAAGTGGCTGCATAGGTCGGCCAATCTATTGTATTAGATGGATCTACCGATAGAGGTTGTGCAGCGTGGCTAGTGGTATCTGTATGTATGCCATATGCAATCGCACGTGTGGGGCCTTGAATGCGTGTTAACCAAATGGCGCCGACAGGATCGTCTCGATTGATGACCACATAGCTTAAATTTGGCCATTCTAAGAGCTGTTGCTTAGCCGCTGCGTAGGCTTCAAATGTGCCGTGATAGTCCAGATGGTCCTGGCTGAGATTGGTAAATACCGCTACATCCAGTGCGGTGCCATTTAAGCGGCCAAGATGTAGCGCGTGCGAAGAGGCTTCCAGTGCCACAGCCTGCAATTTCGCATCACGTAATTGCGCTAGCTGATATTGAAACTGCGGTGCATTCGGTGTCGTAAAGCCTGTGGAGGTGAGCTGATTAAGCGGCCCACTTCCCAGTGTCCCAATTATTCCGCAGGGCAGATGCAGTCCACACAATGCTTGAGCAATCCAATGGCTACAAGACGTTTTTCCATTCGTACCTGTGATTCCTACCAAAAAGAGAGCTGCACTTGGCTCACCATACCAAGTGCTGGCAAGTGGACCTGCTAATTTGGCCAAACCAGGAATGGCTTGCACCATGCCGGATTGCAATGCAATAGGGTCTGCTTTTGTAACGGTAGAAAAAGTGTCAGGCTCGTACAGCACCACGCTTGCACCTTGGCGCAATGCATCCTGGATGTAAGATTGGAGATCCGGGCCTTCGACTGCATAAGCCAAAAAAGCATCGCCAGGCTGAATATCTCGGCTATCTGTACGCAGATGCGCGGTGGGTGCTAGATGGGTTTTGAGCGCCTCAAGTGCTGTATAAAAAGCAGATTCCAGTGTGGCATCTAGCGCTGGAGCAATGGTATTTATAGCAAAAGATTTAGATTGCAAAGGAGCAAACACGGTCATGGCCGACCTCCTATTGAACGGGAAGCTGAAGCAGTTTTCCCTGTCTTCGGACAGTTTTTGGTTGCGTTCCCTTTTTGTCCAGCTGGTGCAGTACAAGTATCAAAAGGTTTTTGTGGCGCAATATTGCGTACGCGCAAAGTGCTGCCTAGGATTTCGGAGGCGACAGGGCCTGCGACCTTTCCGCCAAAATGCTGACCTGCACTGGGACGGTCGATGGACACAGCCACGATAAAAAGCGCATTCGGTGTAGGGCCGAGCAAAACGATCGAGGAGCGGTATTTGGAGCGGTCATATCCTTTTTTGGTGTGCTCATAAGCCGTGCTAGTTTTACCGCCTACCCGATATCCAGGAACTTGTGCATTAGGAGCGGTTCCTCCGGGGGCGATTACACTTTCTAGCATAGAGCTAACAGCGCGTGCGGTTTGCGCAGAGAAGATTTGTGTGCCGGTGAGGCTGTCTTCATCATGTTTGAAAAGCGTCAGTGGTAAGAGCTGTCCGCCATGAGCAAAAACCGTGTAAGCACGTGCCATCTGAAAGAGGGAGGTTGAAACACCATACCCATACGACATGGTTGCCTGTTCAATGCGACGCCAACTTTTCCAAGGGCGCACACGGCCAGAAACCGCCCCGGGAAAACCGACGTTTGGAGCTTGGCCAAATCCAACACTGGTGAACATATTCCACATTTCTTCAGGCTTTAGCTGTAAAGCAATTTTGCTGATCCCTACATTGCTCGATTTTTGAATAACGCCCGCCACATTCAACGTTCCATGATTACTGACATCGCTAATTTTTGCTCCATCGATCATGTAATACCCAGGTCCGGTATACACCGTGCTCGATGGAGTCACGCGGTGGAGGTCAAGTGCTAGCGCAGCAATAAAAGGCTTCATAATTGAGCCAGGTTCAAAGGTATCGGTTAGCACGCGGTTACGCACTTGTTCACCCGTTAAATGTGTGCGGTCATTAGGGTTATAAATAGGGTAATTCACTAAAGCTAAAACTTCGCCAGTTCGTGCATCTACGACGATGGCTGCACCTGAACGCGCTTGATTGAGTGCAATGGCTTTTTTCAAAGCGGTGTACGTGATGTACTGAATCTTGCTATCGACTGACAAGGTTAAATCTTGCCCATCACGTGGTGTAACCAATTGATCGACGTCTTCTACGATTCGCCCCATACGATCTTTAATCACTCGGCGGCTTCCTGGAATGCCAGCAAGTTGAGACTGAAATCCTAGCTCAACGCCTTCTTGTCCCTTATCTTCAATATTAGTAAACCCAATCAGGTGCGCGGTAATTTCACCTTCTGGATAAAATCGTTTGTACTCTTTGCGCTGATAAATACCTGGTATCCCCAGCGCAGCAATTTGTGCTGCGCGCTCCATAGAAACTTGACGTTTCAAATAGACAAAAGAGCGATTAGATGCCAGTTTGGCTTGCAATTCAGCTACGCTTAGATCCAAGAGTTGACTGAGCGCAATAAGCTTGTCCGGTGAGCGTGCTGCAGCCACCATTTTTTTGTCCACAGGCCCCGCAGAAAGCGTAGTAGTAACTGATGCGGGTGCAGGCACAGAAGACGCTTGGGATTGCGTACGTTGTTCAATCTTTGCGCAATCAAGCGGTGCAGCATCTACAGCAAACTGCTTTCCCCCTGGTGTTTTACCTACAGACTTTTCAATTTCTGTTGAGTTTGCATAAGCCTGACAGGCTGCAAATTGTTTAGTAGAAGCTAAAAAAATATCAGGCACATCTTCTGGAATAGCCCAGATGGCGCGAACCGGTAGGCTCGTTGCCAGGACTACCCCATTGCGATCAAAAATTTTGCCGCGGGTAGCACTTAATTCCAGTGTGCGTTGATAACGACTCTCACCCTGTTTTTGATAAAAATCATTACCAGGACCTTGAATCCAAAAAGCACGGCCTAGCATGACCATAAAAGCTATAAATAAAAAAAAGACTATTAACTTCGAGCGCCACATCGGCAGCTGCAACGTGCCAGGCCTATGCCTTGTATGAGGCAAGAGTACCGAAGGCGTGCGATGCGTGTCTGCAGCAGGGGATGAACCGCCTTTTAATTTCACAAGGGGCCTCTAGCACTTTCTAAAGAAGCCAGCTCTATCTGCAACACAGATATCACTGTTGGCGAAGTGCGCGACCGAGGACTGCTAGGTGCTGCTGAAGAAGGAGCCGGGCGGGTATCCTGTTTTTTCGACAGAGCCACCTGCTTGGTTGCTGGCACGGCGCGTTGCGCTGATACCGATCTAGCGGATGCAAATTGATTGCTTGGTCCCATGCCTGGTTTAGACGCAGAAGCCGTCACTGTGCGTTGTAAATACTGGGTTTGTACAGATTGCACAGGCTTCATAGCAAGTTGGCGCAACGCAATATTCTCAATACGTGAAGTCTTGGAGAGCGCTCCTTGTTGATACTGCAGTCGTGATGCTTCCTGCTGTAACTGTTGTGCTTGGTTTTGCGCGTGCTCAAGCGCAATAAAAAGATTGCGCTGCGCGTAGGTTGCATTAATTACACAGAGCGCACAGGCAAGCGAGAGCACAAACAAAATAATATGCAAGCGATGAATCAGGGAACGCATCGTTGAACCTTTCAGGGCGTTATGAGAGCCTGTTTAAAATCTGTTTAAATCGGTGAAAGGGTAGGTATTAATTAGAGGCTGCACTCAAAAAATATATAGACACGAAGCCTACCTCAGCACTAAAAATTGATCTGCTCACAAGTGCCTCCCAGCCTTTGTTGATATAGCTTAATTTGAGGTAGGGTATATCTTCAATCGCTCGAAATACCGCTTCTTTGTGCAACACGCAAAATGGCTGAACGCGCTCTGGGATTCGCTTTAATTTCAGCTTCGCCAGCTCGTATACGACCTAATAAAGTTATCAAAGGCGCGGGCACTTCTTCTTGCTCTAAACGAATGGGCAATCGACGTAAAAGGGCCCGTTGTTTATGAGGTACGTCTTTATGCTCTAAATCTTGTAAACGGTTTGTGAGGCCCGCCTGCTTTTGCAAAAAATGCTTCACTATGCGATCTTCAAGTGAATGAAAACTAATCACTGCTAATCGCCCACCAGGTTCCAACATCTGTACAGCAGGCTCTAATACCGCACGCAATTCCTGTAACTCTTGATTAATATGAATACGAATAGCCTGAAAAGTGCGCGTTGCTGGGTGTTGACCGCGCTCTCGTGTTTTCACGGTGCGCGCAACCAGCTCGGCTAACTCTCGCGTTCGATTCAGTGGCCCCAGTGTCTCGCATTGAGCTTGTCGCTCCACAATGGCCCTCGCAATGCGCTTTGCAAAACGTTCATCCGAGTATTCCTCAATAATCTGCGCTAATTCTTCCTGACTGACCTGGGCTAGCCATTGCGCAGCGCTATAGCCACGGCTAGTGTCCATGCGCATATCCAACGGCCCATCATGCTGAAAACTAAACCCTCGGTTTGCATCATCTAGCTGAGGTGAAGACACACCCAGATCGAGCAAGATTCCAGACACCTGCGATACACCGCTGATTTCTAGCGCGCGCTCTAGCGCCGTAAAACTGCTATGCACAATATGAAAACGCGCATCCTTTATCGTTTGTGCTGTAGCGTAAGCCTGTGGATCCTTATCAAATGCAATAAGCTGCCCTTGTGCATTTAACCGGTCCAAAATCGCTCGGCTATGTCCTCCGCGTCCGAAAGTTCCATCGATATATACGCCGTCAGGGCGCCATACCAAGGAATCAACCGCTTCGCTTAACAAAACAGGCAAATGGGTATTAGGAGTAGTAAACATATTTAGAAGGTGCACCCGTTAAAAAATGAAATTTTTCAACGTATCGGGCAGCTCTTCAGCCATCGCAATATGCTCTTTCGCAGCATAAGTCTGCGCATTCCAAAGCTCAAAGTACTCACCCATCCCCAATAACATCACCTCTTTATCGAGCTGCGCTGCGAGCCTTAACTCAGCACTAACTAATAAGCGGCTCGCGCTATCTAACTCAATATCTAAAGCATTGCCCAGAAAAATCCGCCGCCACCAATGCGCATTCATGGGCAGACTCGCCACTTTGTCCCGAAAAACCTCCCAAGCATTTTGAGGAAAAAGCAGCAGGCAACCATCCGGATGCTTGGTAAGCGTCATCCGGCCAGTAAGCGGAGCAAGTTGTAGCGCTTCCCGGTAACGCGAAGGGATAGACATACGTCCCTTTGCATCGAGCGTGAGCGCAGACGCGCCTTGAAACAACTGCTTCTCCTGGGGAGGGTTCAAGAAATAGTGGATGGGAGGGGAGTGTGGCTCCCGCCTTTAAATTAAAACCTGCTAAGAAATCGTAAGCAGGTCCAGGAATTCTTAAGCTAAATAAGAAAAATCTGTTTGTTAAACAGATATATCCGATAGACTTTTCCTATGCACTTTGGGGCATTTTTACACAAAATTACACTTAAAAACACTTTTTCCCACTTTAGAGGAATGCGAATCCTTGGTCAAGCGCCCAAAATCTTTTATTTTTCAAGGGTGTTCCTCGTTTTGGACGCTAAAAGATAAAGTAAAGGGTGTACTTCTAGTTTGGTTTTGAAATAATTTATTGCATTGCCAGTGGAGAAGACTATTCCATTTGAAATGGAATAGAAAAAAAGCATAGGAAGGATAGAAGAGGGGGGTGATCCAAAGCGGCGTGGTCAAACGCCATGCATGGAAACGGTACAAAGCCTGCTGGGACATCACAGTCTAACCAAGCTTCATCGAGAAATGAGAAACATGGCGCTTAAGTTTATGATTGTATTTTGAATGCCCAATGGTTAGCCAACAAGATAAGCACGGTTTATAACGCTAATCTGATCCAATTCTTCAAGCGCTAGAGAAGAACGCGATGCACGATACTGATCGGCTAATCTATCCAGATAAGCTTCATGTTTACAATGAAACCCATAGCCCCCTGCCCCTATACTCAGAAAAGTCAGTACAACGAAAATAGCTACAGGTACTGCTGCAGACTTAGGGTCATCATAGCTAGTAAGTGTTGTATAGCCCACTGCAATACTGAGCGCAGCAAAAAACGCAGATAGCGCAAACAACACCTCTGCATGCCCGCAACAGTCCTCACTAACAAAAAGACCGTCTACCCTATCCTCTACGGAATACTCTGACTGATAATCTGATTGGTAATCTGGTAAATCGATATACGTTGACGTAGTGCTCCGCATTGATGCTACTCTACTGCAGTATGGGCCCACAAACGTTGGGGTAAGACTTGCTATGGTTGGCGTAATGCTTGCGATAGAGGTTCTATCCATTTTTATACTGGTCATTTTCTCTCCTATATACATACAGATGCGCACTTATAAAACCTGAATAGATTTTTATAGGCAGCCACGCATTCGTCTCATTGATTTTCAAAGCATTTTACTTGGTTGTTAAATGCATAGAGTGCATCGGACACCACATCGCAGATAAGTCTGAATGAAATAGGAGCGTATTCTGTAAAGAGCAGCGCGTACGCTGCATCTGCATTTTATCTTGGCGCTATCAAGTACATTTTCAATTATTAATAGCTTGAAATTTTATGGCAATAGTTGGGTAGTGGGAGCGTATTAATACGCTCCCACTACCCAACTATTGACTATGGCCCATGTTGCCAAAATTTCTGAAAACCGTTTTGTGGTTAAGATGCTCGCACAGCCGGGTCTTTACAGACTATTTCTCAAAATGCCTATTGCTCTTAACCAGATCAGAAACGCGCTGTCTTATGGCATTTGATTGCATAGCCCCCATATCAATTGATAGCGTACTTAAAATTTTGCTGATCGTATTGCTGTGAATGTCAGGCAGTTTGTTCTCAATAAAATCAATAGCATGCGACTGCAAGGTTTCTGGCCCTAACCCAACTACATTCTCTGCCAGTTTAGTCAAAATTATCTCAACCTGATTTAGGTTATTAGGCAGGCTGCTTGTAATCAAATTCAAAGCATCCAACTTCAATGGTTCTGAGAGTAACATAACCATATTCTCTGCCAGTTCAGTCAAAATTATTCCAATCTGATTGGTGCCATTAGTGATAGTAGGCAGATTTTTTTTAATTAAATTCAAAGCGCCCGATCGCAAGGCTTCTGACTCTAACGCACGCCAATGTGTATTTTTTGCTAGTTCAATCAAAATCATCCCAATTTGATTTTTATTATTAGGGATATTAGGCAGGTTGCTTTTAATTAAATTCAAAGCATCCAACTTAAAGGCTTCTGATTTTAACGTGCCCACATTCTTTGCCAGTTCAGCCAAAATTATCCCAATCTGATCATTAGGAATATTAAGCGTATTGTTTTCAACCAGCTCTAAAAGCTGCGATTGGCCTTGGCCCTCTGCAAAAATAGAGAGATGCGAGACCAATTTTTTCAAAACCTGCACACGAGTGGATAACGCGCTTTCATTCTCCGTAGCGATACCAATTTCGTATATAAGAAAGGAAATTTCCTCGTCTGGATTTGTCTTAATATACTTAACCATTGAGGCAAGCTCAATCAGAAGCAGTTCACGCTCCTTGTTCCGAGGAAAATTATAGATTTTTAGTGCGAGTATATGAAAAATATAGCTGTAATTCCCTTTTGCGAAACGCTCCGGGCTTCTATTAATTAATTCAAAAATTAAAGATAAATCTTTATATGAAACCTCTTCCAGTCTGTTAGTCAATGCATGGAAGTACGCTTGATTACTTAATGCATCAGGTTGTTTTTTTATCAATCCAATTATAAAATTACCCAGATGATCTGGGTGCAATGCACTAATTATTCTTTTTAATCCAAATGCGCCATCTGCCTTAGGTAATGAATGTAGTAATGCATTCCCTTCGGTATGTCCTATTAGCTTATTTCCTTCCTTTAAAAAGAATTCCCGTAAATGCGCAGGTATATTCGAGAGATTTTCACACAATGTTTTACCAAACCCAATGCATTCCAAAGGAAAATCTTGAATATTTTCCTGTAATTTTTCGAAATGCGCTTCTTCTTTTAAAGCACGAATCATTAAGTCAGTACGTTGAATGATATGCAATTCTAAATCTTTTCTTTTTTGGGCAGATGGTAAGGTTAGTGCTGCTTCCAGATCTATGATTTTTTCTTCAACAAAAGAATCTAATAAAGAATTAAATAACTCCAGAGGAAAATTTGTATTGCTCACTAATTTGAGAATTAAAACATTGTATATTTCTCGTGGAGTCGCTTTCTGTTGAGTATATGGGTTTTTTACAGAACCAGGTTTTCTCACAAAGTCTGGAATGAATGCCTCGCCTAGATGGCGCATGTCCATTGAGTGGCTTAATTCATAATCATCTGTTTTTTCATTTTCATGTATTTTTTCAAAAATTATTCCCATAATTTCAGGAGGCAAATTCCTTATAGTGGAAGGAGGGCAACTGGTAATTTTTGGCATAGGGTTCTGCGCTTTCTAACTTTAGTTAAATAAGAAAATTCTTAATTGTACTATAAGAGCGTTCTTAGCGCTTTTTGCGTTGCACCATGTTTTGGATAGTCCCGGAACCTAGCAAAACGGGACGATACTTGCCCTCAACATGTCCGACAGCCCCCGATTTGACAAGAAGAAGTTGTCGGATCAGAGGTCTAATTTTCGGAGCACTTTATTTTGAGAATTTGTAAGCTGGTCATCAAGGACGCAGTGGCCTGCATGTTGGGGTTCCTTCGTCACCACCAACCTACCGTACGTTGCTTTTCTTGTGGTTGGTGGAGTTTGATAGAGTCCTTTTATATATGCATCTTGGTCTCCAATTATCGATTTATTTTTTAATGTAATAGGAGCATGCTAATGCGCTTCCAATAAGGCATATAAACCCACTAATGGTTAATGGAGGAAGCGTATTAGCAGCAGAAGAAGCACTGCCAAGTTGTATGATTCCTGTGATACCCAATGCGGCACTTATCCATGGAAGTGCATTCTTAATGCGATCAGCTTCTGATTTTGAAGCGCTAGCCTGATTAGCTTGAGCGAGCGATTCTGGAATAGAAATATGGGAAGCTGGCCTTGAGTTATGTGACGATAGATCTAGGTTGGAGAGATCTATTTCTTGATGCATTCCATAGCTACTGCTGGAATATCGATTTTGACTATGCTGCAATTGCTCAGATGATTTAAATATTGGTAAATTTGATAACCATTGTTTAATGGCTGGATTGCTATTTTGTAGGTTCGTATGCTGATTTGAGGGCAACTGGGTATTTATTCTCTCTGAATTAGCGTGTATTTCAGAAGAATGGCGGATGCCCACTTCGCTGGTGGATGCTTTCATTTCTCCTCTCCCTGTTTTTTTGAAGCGCACTTAAAAGCGGCGGTTTATTGGGGGATTTTATGATTCAACACGCCTTATTTTGTGCATAAAAAATATGCTGTGTTAGATCAAAGAGTAGAGCACTCTTAAAAATATAGAGGAAATAACGGGAAAACATGTGCTGTTGAACGAAGTCAGACACGGTTTTTATGTGCGATTCACCGATATCAAGGGCGTAGTGGCCCGCATGTTGGGGAACGTTGCCTACCACCAACCTACCGTTCTTTGTTTTTTTGTGGTGGATGGAGTTTTATAGAACTTTTTATATATGCATCTCGGTAGGTTGGTGGTGACGAAGGAACCCCAACATGCATACCGCTGACTTTTAATCTTTTTTTAGATCTCAAAGGCTTTCGCTGGCACGATTTGCAGCATACCTGGGCCAGTTGGCACACACAGGCAGGAACGCCTGATCGTGTACTTAAGGAGGGAGCTTGGGGGGCAATATGCAGATAGATGGCAATTGTTATGCCCATCTTCTCTTGACACTTAACGAGATATTGATGGCCTCTCGCAACATGTGCAAAAGGCGCTAGGACATAAGCCGTGTGAAGGAGCAGCGTTTGCGTTTTGCAATCGCAGAGGCACTCGACTCAAACTTCTGATATGGGTGGCCGAGTAGCCAAAAGCTCCTGCTTCAGGCGGTGAGGCTTTTCATAAAATGATCAAACAACCTATTGAGCTTGTTCCTGTGGTTCAACAATGTTATATCAAAGTCATGCTCTACATTAACTTTGATGTTATCCAGATCAGTATAGAATTCTGCCCACTTGTTTAATATGGCATGTTTATTGATGGAGGTAGAGAATGTATTCTGAAAATCATTCCAGAAGCTTTCCAGGATATGATGCTGAGCTAAATGAATGTTAGCGTGTTTACGTCTGGCTAACGACTCTTCCTTAACCATCATATTCCTTAATGCTTTGAGTTCTTCAACCTTGTCGCCGCCGTTATTTGAAAGTAATGAATGAATGGCCGCGTACTGGATACTGGTTAACGACTCTTTCTCAAGCATTATTTTCATTAATGCTATGAGCGTTTCAATCTTGTCACCGCCGGTATTTAGCAGTAATTCATCATCATGGGGTACGATAATCCTGTAGCTACCAGGATTCCCCTGGCGTCCAGCGCGTCCAGCTCCCTGTATTTCAACACGTTCGCTGTTTGGGAAAAAAGTAAATATCACATGTAAGCCGCCATTTTTTGCCGCTTTTGCTGAGACAGCAATATCCGTACCCCTACCTGCAGCATTGGTCGCAATGGTTACCGAGGCGCTATGCGCTGCATTTGCTACCAAAAAATCTTCATCTTCATTTTGCACATCGTTTAAAAGTCGAATGTCAGACACTTCCGGTTTGATTAATTGATAGAGGATATGACTCATCGCTATGGAACGGCATAAAATCAAACAAGGCCGTGCAGCTCTGATCGTGTTTAATACTTCGCTGAGCAGAGCGCTATTAAACGCTGGCTTTTCATCACAGATGATGGTTGTTAATTGCTTATTGAGTGACGGCTTATGGGTTGGTACGTCAAAGCTTGTCAAACCGTACATCTCGGTAACCTCATTGCGCTCAATCTCCGCGCCCAATGAGCCGGTTACGCCGTAGATTTCCGCATAGTAAGCAAAAAATGCAGGGTGTGATAAGGCACCTAAGGTTAAAGTTTCCTCTTGGATGGGCAAACCGTGCTTATATTCAAGAAATTGATGTAAGCCATACTGCCAGCGGGTGCCGCCAGATAACCGTCCGGTATTTCTATCAATAATGACCACATCAAGGTTTTCATCTTGTCTGGAACGCTCGGTTTGCTCAGTTTGTTTCCTTAGGCAGTAATGTTCATCCAATGTATATTTAAAACAGGCTCGATAGGCGCTATCGATGAATTCTTCCAACTGTGTTTTCGAGAGCTCATACTGTGTAACTAACACGGCACAATCTGAAATGATGTCCATGTCTGGCTTTTTCAAAGCAGAACATTTTTTTTCAACATAATCATAAATAATGGGATATAAAGCGGCTAAGTTTTTTTGACTTGGGCGGGCAATTCGTGCGGAATTGGAAGCTTTATCCAGCAACATATTATCCACTTCATCGACGATGACTACATGAAATGGCCGACTATTGCTTCTATCGTTGTATAAAGTTCGATTAGCGGTTAAATGGAACTTGTCGAATAAAACTGAAAATTCAAAGTTGTAATTAGTACCGTATACAATTTGCCCGGAAAAATGATCGGGTGTGAGTGGTTTATCGCATATATGAGACGTCGTTATTTCGAAGAAGTTAAAAAATAGCTTGTATTTGTGTTCATCTCTTTTTGCCAGGTATTCGGTAGAAGTAATCACATCGATACATTTGTCTTGATAGGCCAGAATGAGTGCCAGCAGCGCTATAACAGTAGACTTTCCTTCGCCGGTTTTAATTTGGGCCAAACACCCTTTAAAATTCCCCTTTGACGCTAGGATTCCAAGTACAGCCAGGATTTGCACCTGATAGGGCTCAAAGTTAAAGTATTGAGGGAATACGCGATTGGCAATGGCTAGCAATTGGCATATAGATTCTTCCTGTAAATTGGATGAAGTTTGGTTGGAAGGATGGAGTACTTGCTTGATACTGCTCATTAATTCCTTTAACTGAGCGGCAGAAAAATCCTGGATTTCCTGCTCGAATTTCCTGACTAATAATAGTTGCTCTTTGATAGTCTGAATCGCTTTATTGCCAAGAGGATATTGAACCTGACTGTTTGCCCCCCGAAATGCAGTCAAAATGTCATCTAAACGATGTTCTTGATGGCTTGCTTTGAAATCACAAGGCCTAACTTGCCGTACAGGCTCGATGACTGGACTTCTGACTTCTTTTATTGCTAGTGTCGTTTCGATCTGCGACGTGTCCTGTTCCGTGTGAGTGGGGGCTATATAGTGATGAGCCCTATTAGCTAAAGGAGTTATTGCATTTAACATTTAAATCATCCTAGAGAATCACACATTTGTCGACGCTGCTGCGCAAAGCAGCTTGACTCGTCATGAATGTGTCGAAGCTGCTGCGCAGAGAGACTTGACTCGTCATGAGGTCTCGTAAATACGGTTGCTCTACCACTTTACGGATAAGGGCTTGCCTAGGGAGTGTGGCTGCGCTTTGTATGGCGGTTATCAGCGCTTTAGGCGTCATGTTGCTGACTGGGGCGGTTATCACCCTCTCAAAAAATAGGAACAGCAGCACCCAGGATGCGTCGTCGTATGTTTTAGCTTGCGCACAACTGGCTTCTATTTGAGGCATCAGCGTATTCAACATCTCCAAAACGTCATCGATCTCATTGAACTGAAGGTTCTGGTTGAGGTGCTGGGTGAGCGTCTCCCATTGCTTGTCGTACCAATCTCGGTAAATTTTACCTAGCCTGGGTTCTGTCTTGATTTCAGCCAGTTTGCTGCCAAAGGCTGTATAGGGGTTGCTGTGGTTCTCTAATAACCAGCTTAAAACGCGCGCATGGGTTGCTTGTTCCGGGTCTTCTGACTGCAGATAAGCTTGATAAGCTAATTCCAACAGCGAGGGGGCGTCGGGGTAGAGCCGCTGATACAGCACGATGCATTGTTTTGCATTGGCTTCGGAAGCGGTGTTCACTACGCGGGTCAATAGTTCATACAGATAGTTATGATCCTTGTTTGTGCTGGATAGCAGTTTCTTGATAACGCTGATCCGGTTATTTCTATGACTGTTCGCAACGCTCCAAATCACTTGCGGTAGATTGATAGAATTGGCGAGTATCGCAAACATCCATGGATCAGCAAAAGCGAGCTGAAGTGCATCCTGGTTGTGCTGATTCGTTAGGGTGACATCCGCCTGATGAGCTAACAGAATTTCGACTGCTCTTAAATCCAGACGTTGAATGGCCAAATGTAATGCGGTTTGGCCTGCCTGATCCTGTGCATTAATATCCTGGAAACGGCATAACCAGTTCAGCATAGGGTAATCTAATCGCTGCTCCCGGGCGATGTAGTGGATCAAACTCTGGCCCGCTATAACGCCCTGCGGATAAGCGGTCGTCAGGTATTTGATGCATTCCGTGTGATTCGCTAGCAAAGCCTGGCTTAAGGCCGTTTTGCCCACATAATTTTTTTTATCGACACAGCCGCATAGGATGAAAAAAGCAACCATGTTGGGTCGGTTATGTTTGACTGCATGGTGCAGCAAGGTCTCTCCATTGCTATCTG
>JASSUD010000046.1:0-23756 GCA_031963225.1 Mycoavidus cysteinexigens | reverse complement strand
TCTCCGTATTGAACTTTCATCAACTATCTATTACCGACTTCGCAGTCGCTCTAAGTGTCCGCCCGTCCCACGTTGAAGGGTTATAAAAAAGGCGTGTGCTTTTACAATATGTTTAAAGGTGACGTTGGCTTGGTCATCAAAGGTCTACCTTGCCAAAGCACGCGAGAAGCAATGTGTTTAACACTGTCCAGGCATACGCTTTCATCGGCTTGTGCAACATTTTTTCGCTTACCTAAAGGAAAACAGAAAAATACCGCTATATTTAACTCTATAAATCTGAATCTGTGCGCTGCTGCATACCCTTTCAAAGGTGTGGAAGATATGATAAAAAAGACCAAGACATTTAAGGGATATACTAAATTTACTCCCCAAAAACTATCTGCTTCTTTTTCCTCTGCAAAGTTAGGCATGGAAAGTATTTTTTCTCATTTTCCATCGCCAAAAAAATTTAATATCCCTAGGCCTTCTAATCCAATTCCAGCGAAAAATATAACAAAAACAGCAGAAAAATATAACGCCATTTCCCAAAAGCTATCGACTTCTCTTTTTTCTACAAAGTCACGCATTCAAGGTATATTTTCTCGCTTTTCTTCGCCGAAAGAACTAGATATTTCTGGCCCTCTTAATCTAATGTCAGATCAACAAATAGAAGAGTTAGCAGAAACATATAAATCAGACAAAAAGCTTCCCATACCCTCTTATAAAGATATAGATCAAGATGATCAAGGCCCGATTTGCCTAAGGGGTCATATACGTTTTACAAAAATTCAAAACCATATCAACGGATTTATTGCTCTTAAGAAACAATTATCATATATATCCGATCCCACCACTAGGGAACAATATCGCTCTTTCATTACTAGGCATGTGGAAGCGAAAACACCAGAAATAAATCTCTCTACTTTCACTGCGCTGCGCGAACCGCTTGATTTATCATACTGGCCGCACTTCAAAAAAGTGACTTATGGCTACCCTATCACACAGGTTAATGCAGCCTTAGTTCCTGCAGAGTGTGTTGTAGACTATATATTATTTGCTTTACCCGCTATTGAGAAAACCTCTATTCAAGATGAAGAGGAATTCAAAGCATTTTTCCCAATACCAAAACGTTTTTCCACAGAAAGCACGAACAGTAGCGCCAGCACTTTAGTTGAAAACCCTTCTCGTCCTACATCACCGTTTGTAGAACTACCTATCGCTTCCTTTTTCCAAAAAGACAAAGTCTCGAATAAAAGGAGAAATTCTGATGCCGAATCTATTAACAGCGGCTCCACACTAGTTTCAAATACTTCTACTCAGGTGGCTTCGCCCATACTGCCTGCCACTAGCTCTCCCCAACCTTCTCGGCCCAATGACAAGCCACTTCCCTCCCTTCCACAGTACGTAAGTTGGGGACGTGGCGTCGGCATAAATCTGTTGCGTAAGGGCATCTTGGATGGAATGCGCACCCGGAAGGAGGATTCAAAGGCGAAGGCAGCTCACCCTGAATCGGTATCCGAATCCGCCTATTAGCCGCATGCAATGCCGGAGTCGCAGATATCAGCATCCGCGTATAGGGATGTAGAGGGTTACTAAAGAGGGTGGTTTTATCCCCCATCTCTACCACTCGGCCCAGGTACATAACCATCACATCATGGGCGATATGCTCTACTACTGATAGGTTGTGCGAGATAAATACCATGCTGGTATAGAAGCGCGCTTGCAAATCCATGAGCAAATTTAAAATCTGCGCTTGTACCGAAACATCTAGCGCAGAAACCGGCTCATCTGCCACCAGCAGATCTGGCCCTAAAATCATGGCGCGAGCAATAGCAATGCGCTGCCTCTGCCCTCCTGAAAACATGTGCGGATAGCGCCGCGCATGCTCGGGCAACAGTCCTACCGTCTGCAAAACTTCAGCCACGCGCCACGCACGCTGCTGGGCATTGAGTGGTTCGTTGATTTCAAGCGGTTCAGAAAGCGTTGCTCCTATCGTTTTACGAGGGTTTAGCGAGGCAAAAGGATTTTGAAAAACCATCTGCACTTGTCGACGCAGTTGGTCATGTAATGGACGGTCGCCTGAAACCAGCTTTTGATCATTGATCCAAATATTTCCTGAATCAGGCGTTTCAATCATCGTCAGCTGACGAGCTAGTGTTGATTTACCACAACCTGACTCCCCCACAACGGCTAAGGTTCTTCCACGTTTCACGACAAAAGATACGCCGTTTAAAGCGTGCACCATCGGAGCGGCATCATTGGATGCAAGCTTTTTTTGTGACGACGGTGCATGGCGAGAGGAATGCGGCCAAACACGATGTATATGATGCCGGGTCCAGCGGCGCATGCTGCTCCACAGGCTTGAGGCTACTGGATAATGCTTGCTAATATTGTCTACTACCAGCACATCATCCTGACCTGGCTTGATAGGCGCCGCAGCGGGCGATATAAAAGCATGGGTCATAACGGTACTCCTGTGCTCTGCTCGGATTGAGAAGAGACTATATCCATGTGCTGATCACTATTAGATTTTGGTAAGAAGCGTACTTTTTTCACTTCTTCTTTTTTATGCAAAGGCTTAATACAACGCGCTTTTGCCCTATTGATTTCGGGCATACCATGCGTTGCATCTTCTGAATTTGCATGCTTGTTATCGTGGAGCGCGGCTGTGGGGAGTATTACAGGGTCCAATTGAGGATGTGCTTGCCGGCAAGCCTCTTCTACATATGCACAACGAGGCGCAAACCAGCATCCTTTGAGCGCATCAGATCTCAATTCAGCAGGACTAGGTACCCTTCCAGGCAATGCGGCTAAACGTTCTGCACCGCGATTATGTTCGGGGATCGCGGCAAGCAATGCTTCGGTATAGGGATGATGCGGCGCATCAAAAATGGTGGGAGCATGATTTGTCTCGATGACCTCCCCTGCATACATCACTACCACCCGTTGGGCGACTTCAGCTACTACGGCTAAATCATGCGAAATCAGCACCAATGCCATGCCATGCTTTTTTTGCAGGTCTAGCAAAAGCTCCATGATTTGAGCCTGTGTGGTTACATCCAGCGCAGTGGTTGGCTCATCGGCAATAAGGAGTTTGGGCTTGCAAGCAATTGCCATCGCGATCATTACGCGCTGATTCATCCCGCCAGAGAGTTGGTGCGGAAAAGAATAAAAACGATTTTTGGCATCGGCAATGCCCACTTGATCGAGTAACTCCAATGCACGGGCTTTACAACGCGCTCCGCGCAAGCCTTCATGCTCACGTAAGACTTCTTGAAGTTGTGCTCCTATCGTATAGGCCGGATTCAGACTTCCTGTGGCATCCTGAAAGACAATCGCCATCTCTTTACCCATGAGTGCCCGCCGCTCCCGTGGGGAAAGCCGCAACAAATCATGTCCAGCAAAGTGCATTTCATCCGCTTGAACATTGCCCGATGCATCAATGAGGCCCAAGACCGCTAGCATCGTCACACTCTTACCTGAGCCCGTCTCTCCAACAATCCCAACGACTTCGCCTCGCGCGACAGATAAACTGACACCTGCTACAGCACGTACTTTGCCAAAATCGACAGTAAGATTTGAAAATGTCAGAAGGTCCTGGGGCATATCGACTTATTTATTTGAAGGGAGGTCTGTGGCCAAGTATCTTATACCCACTTGGCTCGGACTAATTCCCGTTTGAAGTAAGCATAGTAAATAGGAGCTGCCACCACGCCGGAGATACCAAAGATGGATTCCATTATCAACATGGCTAATAACAGCTCCCAGGCACGTGCTGCAATTTGTCCGCCTATGATCCGAGCATTTAAAAAATACTCGAGCTTATGGATAACAATGAGGAAAATTAATGAGTAGACCGCTACCGATACGCTGCTGGCTAAAGAAATCACCGTGATCAGCGTATTCGAAATCAAATTACCTATCACTGGAAGCAAGCCACAGAGGAAAGTCACCAGAATAAGTGTCTTGGTTAAGGGCAAACGTTCATGAAAAAGCGGCAATATAAATACTAAATACATGCCGGTACAAGCTGTATTAATAAGTGAGATCTTAACCTGAGCAAACACAATACGCTCAAAAGTCTCACTTAAACCTTGAATACGCAAAATAAGCGCAGAAGCAAGCGGACGATGTCGTATATGGCGCGTGAGACCTACAGCAATCATCGCACCAATAATCATCCCTAATGCTGCGCGCACAATGCCAAGAATGACGTTTTTTCCTCCTTGCTGCAAGGAAGAGACGTGGGCTTTGACCCAAGTCAGGCCGTGGTCACGTAATTCTGCTTCTCCGTCGGGCAAATAATCCATTACCCAGTCAGGAACCTGCGCGCGCGCTTTATCCACGACCTGCATAAGCTGATCCAGCAGGTTTTGCATACTCATCGTACTGTGCTGGAACTGAGATATTCCTGCTATGACAGCTGTTGCTACCACACCGGTAATGATTGCCGCTAAAAAAGCTACCGCAGCCAAACGCGCGCGCGGCCCAGGCATTCTCTGTTCCAATGCAGGCGCTAATTTTTGAACTAATTGAAACACTAGCAAGCCAGCTAATAGACTACCTAATAGCTTAAAAGGCAGTGCCAATCCCAAAAATAGCACCACCACCACATAGCTCACCAGGTCCACTTTATCAATTTCGGCCCCTTTGCGCGCAGAAGGTCGGCCGACATACACGCAGCCTGCAGCAGTTTGTTTGCGCTGCAATTGACGGGGCTTTGCTGTTCTCTCTCTACGATGTGTTCTACTGCTTCCGTTCATTCTGCTCTCATGCATGTGCCATCCCTTTTCATCCAACCCAGATGGTCTTTTGAGGACACGCCCTATACTTCTTCAACTTTTCAGTATGAAGTATCTCAATAAACGTCAAAAAACCAGGTTGAATGTATTGTCGCCAATACAGTGCACATCAGAAACGGGCAATCCACCAGAAAATAAGGAAGATATTCCGAACCATATACGAGCCCATGAGGCTTAATTCTTACTCGTAGGTTGGGGTGACGAAGGAACCCCAACATGATGACCACAGTCCTTTTAAAACCGGCATATGAGGTCAAACGCGATGATTACAAGTCGGTGGCGCGCATGTTGGGGTTCATTCGTCACCACCAACCTACACCTAATTCAACTTCAAATACTTGGCTGTAAAGCTTTTCTCTACATTTTTTATCTCTTCAGGGGTACCTTGCGCAATGATCTCTCCTCCACCAGATCCACCTTCTGGTCCTAAATCAATGATCCAGTCCGCTGTTTTGATAACGTCCAAATTGTGCTCGATAACCACCACGGTATTGCCCTGATCACGCAGCTGTCCAATAACATCTAGCAACAGTGCTATATCGCGAAAATGTAAGCCTGTAGTAGGTTCATCCAAAATATAAATAGTACGGCCCGTATCGCGCTTAGAAAGCTCAAGCGACAGTTTTACACGCTGCGCCTCTCCGCCAGAAAGCGTAGTAGCAGACTGCCCCAAACACACATACCCCAAACCTACATTGAGTAGGGTTTTGAGTTTTCTGGCAATAACCGGTACCGCCTGGAAAAAAGTGTAGGCCTGCTCAATAGTAAGATTCAAAATCTCACTAATATTTTTGCCCTTGTATTGAATATCGAGCGTTTCACGGTTGTAACGTTTGCCCTGACACACGTCACAAGGTACATACACATCCGGTAGAAAATGCATTTCTACCTTCAGCATTCCATCACCCTGACAAGTTTCACAACGTCCACCTTTGACATTGAACGAGAAACGGCCAATGTCATAACCGCGCTCTTTGGCCGCAGGTACACCAGCAAAAAGTTCCCGAATAGGAGTGAAAAGCCCTGTATACGTCGCTGGATTAGAACGAGGGGTGCGACCGATAGGAGACTGATCTACATTGATAATTTTATCGATATGCTCCATACCCGTCAGACTCTCATACGGCGCTGGATGCGTTGAAGAGCCATACAAGCGCTGGGCAAGGGCGCGATAGAGTGTGTCATTGATGAGTGTAGATTTTCCAGAACCAGATACCCCTGTCACGCAGGTCAAAAGACCGAGCGGAAGGCGGAGGGTTACATCTTGTAAATTGTTCCCTGAGGCTTTGGTGATTTCTATGAAATGTTCACCTAGAGGCCGCCTTTTTTCTGGTACAGCAATACTTTCCCGGCCGGCCAAATAAGCCCCTGTCAGCGAAGCGGGATCTGCCTCAATTTCTGCTGGCGTACCCTGGGAAACCACTTCACCTCCATGCACTCCAGCACCTGGCCCCATATCAATAATATGATCTGACGCTCGCATCATGTCTTCATCATGCTCTACGACAATGACTGAGTTACCCAAATCACGAAGATGTTTAAGTGTTTTGATCAAACGATCATTATCGCGCTGGTGCAATCCAATAGAAGGTTCATCCAATACATACATCACCCCCGTCAAGCCTGAGCCAATTTGTGATGCGAGACGAATACGTTGCGCCTCGCCACCAGAAAGCGTATCGGCACTGCGCTCCAAAGATAAATATCCCAGGCCCACATCATTTAGGAAAGTTAAGCGTGCTGTAATTTCACGAATCACGCGCTCAGCAATTTCATGCTTGGATCCACTCAGCGTCAATGTAGAAAAGTGTGCCAACGCTGCATGCAAGGGTTCTCGGCTAATTTCGTAAATGGGGCGTGCTCGGTCCCCTTCTCCCACTTTGACATAGCGGGCTTCGCGACGCAGGCGCGTTCCAGCGCAGGCCGAACATCCTTTTTGGCTTTGATACGTAGCCAATTCCTCTCGCACCGTTTGCTCGCGCGTCTCACGATAACGCCGTTCAAAATTAGGAACAACCCCTTCAAACGGGGCTTCACGAACCGTTTGCTTGCCCTCTGAATTACGATGAGAAAAAGCAATATTTTGCTTGCCTGAACCAAAAAGAATAATCTCCTGAATGGCCGTGGGGATATCCTCAAATGCGGTATCTAGATCAAAAGCATAGTGCGCGCTCAAATCTTTCAACATTTGGAAGTAGAAAGGATTACGCGCATCCCATCCTTTAATCGCACCAGATACCAAAGAAAGGGAGGGGTGCGCCACGATGCGATCTGGGTCAAAAACCACTACTTGGCCCAAACCATCGCACTGTGGACACGCTCCTATCGGGTTATTAAATGAAAATAGCCGCGGTTCAAGCTCTGACAATACATAAGAGCAATGCGGGCAAGAAAGCTTTGCACTAAAACCTTGCTCACGGCCCGTTTCCATTTCGAGTACCAGGGCTCTACCTTCTGCGAGTCGAAGCGCCATTTCAAAAGATTCAGCCAAACGCTGCCGACTTTCCTCACGGACTTTTAGGCGATCCACCACTACATCGATGGTGTGTTTCTCATTTTTTTTGAGTTTTGGGAGTTCGTGGGCTTCATAGATACGCCCTTTCTCTACAGATCCGGCGTCCTCTTGATCGTCCTTACCGGCACGCCCACCCGAAGCAATACGAAAACGTACAAACCCTTGTGCTTGCATCGATTGAAAAAGCTCAACATGTTCGCCCTTACGATTTGCAACCACGGGAGCTAATATCATAAGACGCGTATCTTCAGGCAGCTTCAACACGTTGTCGACCATTTGCGACACACTCAATGCCGTCAGCGGCTGATCATGATCAGGGCAATAGGGCGTGCCTACGCGCGCATAGAGCAGCCGTAGATAGTCATGAATCTCAGTTATCGTCCCAACCGTGGAACGCGGATTGTGTGAACTGGCTTTTTGCTCGATCGAAATAGCAGGAGATAAGCCCTCGATCAGATCTACATCCGGCTTTTCCATTAATTGCAAAAACTGCCGGGCATAGGCAGAAAGGCTTTCCACGTAGCGGCGCTGACCTTCCGCATACAAAGTATCAAAGGCCAATGAAGATTTACCTGAGCCAGACAAACCCGTCACCACCACCAAGCGATGGCGAGGCAAATCGAGATTAATATTCTTCAGATTGTGGGTTCTAGCCCCGCGAATGCGGATAACATCCATAATAGTTGAGCGACCGAGGGGTGAAAATCAAACCTGATACTATAGCGGCTTTTCGATTCAGATTCATGAATGGCCAGGAACTTCGTGCAACACTGGGGCTCGCCACGGTTTTTGCTTGCCGTATGCTAGGTCTTTTTATGCTCATGCCGCTACTCGCGGTATATGCAAAAAGCCTGCCAGGAGGCAATCAAATAGCGTTAGTAGGCTTAGTTTTAGGCTTATATGGCCTCACCCAGGCCCTTTTCTATATTCCGTATGGCTGGCTCTCTGACCGCTTGGGGCGCAAGCCTGTCATTTTATTTGGGCTTTTGGTTTTTGCGCTGGGAAGCATCATTGCAGGGTGTGCAACCACACTACTTTGGGTAGGCATTGGCCGTGCTCTACAAGGTGCAGGCGCTATTTCCTCCGTAGTTATGGCACTTCTAGCCGATCTAACATCCGATAAAAATCGTACTAAAGCTATGGCGATCGTGGGCAGTAGCATCGGCCTCTCTTTTGCAATTGCCTTAGTGTTAGCGCCACTCGCATTTGAGTGGATAGGAATACAAGGCATTTTCTTCGCCATGGCGGGCACTGCAGCGCTCTCTATTTCGATCATCGTATGGGGTCTACCCACTCCTCAACCCGCTCATACTTCCTTACCTACCCCTGCAACAGCGACAAAACAAAGTTTTCTAAACATTCTTGTGAATCCCGCGCTTGTGCGGCTCAACATGGGTGTATTTATTCTGCATGCTAGCCAAGTTGCTTTATTTATGACGGTACCAGCCTACTTAGTCGACCATACAGGCTTACCGCTAGGCGAGCATTGGAAGGTCTATTTACCGGTAATGATCCTCTCTTTCATAGCTATGCTTCCCCTTTTGATCATCGCGGAAAAATACCGGAAAATTCGCCTCACTTTTCTTTTAGCTATTGGGTGCTTATTAATTAGCCATTGGCTATTGGTAAGGTTTACACCGACTCTTACCTTGAGCATCATTGCACTTTGGATCTATTTCACAGGATTTAATGTGCTGGAGGCCATGCAACCTTCCCAAGTTTCTAAAACTGCCCCCCAGGCTCAGCGAGGCGCAGCACTGGGCGTATACAACACCACACAGGCCTTAGGCTATTTTGTGGGAGGCGCAGGAGGGGGACTGGTCTTATCGCATTACGGAGTCACCTCTTTATTTTTAACAGGTTCCGCACTACTTATTTTTTGGGCGTTTTTACTCAGTGTAGACTCCGCTCAAAGGCGCTTTAAAAAGGCATAGGCTAACTGGAATACATCACTTTAGTTGCACTGTACTTATATTTATTTACTGATGTTACGCAGGTATTCAAAAAGGCTGTGGCCTGCATGTTGGGGAACGTTGCTCACCACCAACCTACCGTTCTTTTGGTTGATGGAGTTTTTTAAAACCTTTTACCTATGCATCTCGGTAGGTTGGGGTAAGGCACGAACCCCAACATGCGCGCCGCCGACTTTTAATATTTATTTTTAAGAGCTTATAAGCTGGTCATAAAGAACACTGTGGTTTGCATGTTGGGGTTCGTGCCTCACCACCAACCTACCGTTCTTTGCATTCTTGTGGTGGGTGGTAAGCAATTTCCCCCAACACGTATACCGTATAAGTCTTTTTGAATATCTGCGTAACATTATTTGAATTCACTGGAGAAAAAAATGGCATCGGTTAATAAAGTCATCCTGCTAGGTAATTTAGGTGCAGACCCTGAAATTAGATATTTGCCAAGCGGTGACGCCGTCGCATCCATTCGGCTTGCCACCACCTCCCGCTCAAAAGATAAAAGCTCGGGTGAAATGCGTGAATTTACAGAATGGCATCGCGTCTCCTTTTTTGGTCGGCTTGCAGAAATCGTAGGCGAATACCTTAAAAAAGGGTCTTCTGTATATGTAGAAGGCCAAATCCGTACTCGTAAATGGCAAGACCAAAGCGGTCAAGATCGTTATTCCACAGACATTGTGGCGGACAGCATGCAAATGCTAGGTTCGCGTAGCAGTGGCGGCGGCCAATCACCCAGCGAAGGAGGGTATGCACAAGATAATCAACAGAGTGCCCCTCGCGCGAACAACACACGTTCCACTTATGCACCAGCAGCAGACAGAGCCCCTAGCTCAACCTCTGCTCCGGGTGGTGGATTTGATGATATGGAAGATGACGTTCCTTTTTAATTGGGTAAGCCCGCATCTCTATTGCTTCTTCAAAAGATTTTTTTATGTCCCGTCTGCAAAAAACTTTTGCCGCGCTAGCCCTGCAAAACCGCTGTGCATTGATTCCGTTCATCACAGCAGGTGACCCTAAGGTTGGCGATACGGTATCTGCATTACATACGCTAGTGGCTGCCGGAGCAGACGTGCTCGAACTAGGCGTGCCCTTTTCAGATCCAATGGCCGATGGACCTGTTATTCAGCGTGCTTCTGAGCGTGCTCTGGCAAATTGCATGACCCTCAAGGGCGTATTAGATACGGTACGGGTTTTTCGCCAACAAGATCAAACCACTCCCATCGTGCTAATGGGGTATGCCAACCCAATTGAACGTATGGGGCTAGAGATATTTGCAAAAGAAGCACAGGCAGCGGGCGTGGACGGCGTACTTACCGTTGATTACCCTCCTGAAGAAGCAGGCCCTCTAGTAGAAGCACTACAACGCTTCGCACTAGATCCAATCGTATTAATAGCCCCGGCGTCCACCCCTCTACGCATCCAACACCTTGCAAAATGGGCCAGCGGCTATGCGTATTATGTAGCGCTCAAAGGAGTAACCGGTGCAGCGCATTTAAAAGTGGACGCTGTTGCACAAAAGATTGCACTTATCAAGGCCCAACTCCCCATACCAGTTGCCGTAGGTTTTGGTATTCGAGATGCGCAAAGTGCGCAAGCAGTTGCCCGGCATGCAGAAGCAGTAGTAATCGGAAGCGCCATAATTCAACTGCTTGAAGAGACAAAACCTGAAAATATTCAGCCCACCTTGATGCAATTTATTGCTGAAATACGTGGTGCAATAGATGCTGTAAGAAACCTGTCACAAAACCAAGGATTTTTTTAATGAGTTGGCTTGAGAAATTACTCCCCCCGAAAATAAAACCCTCCGATCCAGCCAATCGGAAAAGCATGCCAGAAGGTTTATGGATTAAATGTTCTGCCTGCGAAGCAGTACTGTATCGCAGCGATGTAGAAAGCAATCTACACGTATGCCCAAAATGCGAACACCATATGCGCATCAACGCCAGAGAACGCTTAAATCGCTTGCTTGATGCAGAAGGTCGATATGAGTTAGGCCAAGAAATATTACCGCTCGATCCCTTGAAATTTAAAGATAGCCGTAAATACACCGATCGCCTTAAAGAGGCCAGAAACCAAAGCAATGAAACCGATGCCCTCATCGTAATGGGAGGCACCATCCATACGCTACCCGTTATAGTTGCCTGCTTCGATTTTTCGTTTATGGCCGGCTCTATGGGTTCAGTCGTAGGTGAACGCTGGGTACGTGGCGCCAAAGCGGCGCTGAGCGAACGTCTGCCTTTCATTTGCATTAGCGCCTCTGGAGGTGCACGTATGCAAGAAAGCTTGCTCTCTCTAATGCAAATGGCCAAGACTACAGCGATGCTTACTCAGCTCTCCGAAGCGGGTTTGCCCTTCATTTCTATTTTGACCGACCCCACAATGGGAGGCGTATCCGCAAGTTTTGCTTTCTTAGGCGACGTGGTTATCGCTGAACCCAAAGCATTAATCGGCTTTGCAGGCCCTAGAGTTATCGAGCAAACTGTACGTGAAATGCTCCCTCCAGGCTTTCAGCGCGCCGAATTTTTGTTAGAAAAAGGAGCCATCGACCGTATCGTCGACCGCCGCCATTTACGCAAAGAGCTAGCCCATTTAATCGCCATACTCACTCGCCAACCGGTGGAAGCTATGGGTGCAGAAGGCCTACCTCAAGTTGGACAAACACAGATCTAGACTCACCATACACAGATTCTCTTTTCGCCTCCCTACCCTATGGCCTCTTTTCCTACTGTATCCGCTTGGCTAACCCATCTCGAAACGGCCCATCCCGTGGGCATCGATATGGGTTTAGCCCGTATCACTGCTGTTAAAGAGGCTATGGAGCTGGAGTTAAGCTGCCCTGTACTGACTGTAGGAGGCACGAATGGGAAAGGGTCGACTTGCGTCATACTCGAAGCTATTTTGTTGCATGCAGGCTATCGCGTGGCATGCCATACCTCCCCTCACCTACTCCGCTTTAATGAACGAGTTCGCATACAAGGAGAGGAAGTATCGGATGAAGTATTGTTACCGCATTTTGAAGCGGTTGAACAAGCGCGTTTAAGTCTGCCTCAACCCGTATCGTTAACGTATTTTGAATTTACAACGCTAGTTATTCTTCGATGTTTTGCAGCACAATGCGTTGAGGCCGTCATCCTTGAAGTAGGCTTGGGCGGGCGCTTAGATGCTATGAATGTGATCGATACGGACTGCGCAATCATTACCAGTATCGATATAGATCACACCGCATATCTAGGCGATACACGAGAGAAAATTGCTTTTGAAAAAGCTGGCATTTTTCGGCCAGGTAAACCAGCCATTTGTGCAGACCCCTTTCCCCCTGAAACCTTGATCCATCACGCACAACAAATTGGTGCAGATCTATGGCGGGTGGGGCATGATTTTCGGTACACGACGCAAGCAAAGCACGTAGAAGGAAAACCTGTGCCTGATGCACTCGCGCTACCGTTACAGTGGAGCTATCAGGGTCGAAAACGTTCCTGGCCCGCATTGGCCTACCCTGCTTTGCGAGGCGTTAATCAATTACTCAATGCAAGCGCTGCGTTAGCAGCCCTTGAAGCCATGCATAGCATATTACCTGTTTCTGCTCAGGCAGTACGCTCTGGCCTAGCAAGCGCAAGCCTGCCAGGGCGTTTTCAAGTGCTAGCCGGGCAACCCACTGTTGTCTTAGATGTAGCTCATAATCCACACGCAGCAGCGGTGCTCAAACACAATCTGGATAGCATGGGATTTTTTCCCTACACCTATGCCGTCTTCGGCGCTATGCAGGATAAAGATATCGAGAGCATCGTGCAAACGCTTGGAAGCACGATAGATCACTGGTGTGTAACAGACCTTCCCCTTCCCCGCGCAGCCTCTGCGCAGTATTTGCAAAGCATAGTAGAACGCTTATGCCCACCAGTGGAAAACCCTTCCTCCTCCTCTCCAAATCGCTCCTCTAAGCGCAAATCTCAAGAAGAGCACAGCATTCGTAGTTTCAGCACGCCTCAAAAAGCCTATCAAGATGCGCGAAGTCGGGCCGCTACGAATGATAGAATTGTGATCTTTGGCTCATTTTATACGGTCGCAGGGGTATGGTCTTCCATAAAAGACTAAGAACCTGCCACTCATTTTGTGAACAGCGGATGCGCTTTCTCTGCGCTAGTACACACCACGTCTCCTTTTATTGATGACATGCCGCACCTCGATCGCACAGACTCTCAAGTAGACCCGCTTTTATCCGAGCGACGCCGTGCACAACGTCGCCTCATCGGTGCTCTGGTTTTAATCCTGGGTGCGGTTATCGTGTTGCCTATTTTGCTGGATTCGCAGCCACAACCTGCATCGCACAATATAACTATCGAGATTCCAAAAAGCCTGTTTGAAACCTGCAAAAAACGCGCTATACAAGCGCAGAAAAATACTACTTCACACTTGTCAGACCCGTCTGCACTAGATGCCCTGTGCGATGACTCCGAGAGTAGCTTCGAACATGTTTCAAACTTTGGCTTAGGGTCGAGTCGCCGCCCTTCATCTAGCACGCGCAGCAACACGCCGTCTGCACCAAGCTATACTGCAACACGACCTTCCATTCCAGGTTCACGTTTTTTTATTCATATAGGCCATTTTTCAAATAAAACACACGCTGAAGCTGGAATACAAAAATTAAAAGCAGCAGGTTTCCCTGCGTTTTTAGAGCATCGAAAGGCAAGCTCGCAAGCCTCCAAGACTCAAAAGACATCTGCTAAAGAAGCGTTTTTTATACGTATTGGCCCTTTTAATGACCGAGCACAGGCACAACAAGCACTCGATACCATTGGAAAAATGGACATAACTAAAGGAAAAAGCGCAGGGCAACACACTCCTTATATAGATAAGCATGCGTTGAATAACTGATGTTACGTATATTGCAGAACTAAAACCTGCCCCTATTCTGGCTATAGAATCTTTACTTTTTGTCCACCACAATCAGGATAATCTTATGTTGACAGCCTTTGATTTTGCAGTCCTGCTTATCGTTGCCTTATCGGCGTTGCGCGGTATGTGGCGCGGCTTTATGGCTGAAGTTTTTGCCTTAATCGGTTGGATTGCAGCTTTTATCATTGGGTGGCACTACGTTGACCAAGTAGCACCATATATGCCTGCCCACTGGCCAGGGGAAACCTCTACGCAATGGTTACTTGCGCTGCTGCTTATTGTGGCTGTAGTACTAGTGCTTTCTACCGTACTCAGTGCGTTGATGGGCCGCCTGACTGAAGTAACCGGCTTACGCACCGTTGATCGATCATTAGGCTTATTTTTTGGTTTAGTGCGTGGCATTTTCTTGGTTCTTCTAGTATTTACGGCTGCACAATTTACTCGCCTGCCTAAACAAGCGCTCTGGCGTGATGCATTATTGCGTCCCTATGTGCAGGCCAGTGTAAACAAGCTGAAAAAAGTATGGCCCAACTCCAGCAGCACATCCAATAATGCACGTCAATTTATCAAGCAATTTTTGAATTAATACCTGATGTTACGCATTTTGCAGATTGCCAGATATTGGCTTTCTGCTATTTTTCTCAAATACTCTAAAATCCTCGAAACCGAGTGCTGTATTGGCTCGGCTGCAATTGATTTCATTTTTAAGGACACACTATGTGCGGCATAGTTGGCGTCGTATCAAACTCGCCGGTGAACCAGTTACTCTATGACAGCTTGCTGCTGCTTCAACACCGCGGGCAAGATGCAGCCGGCATAGCCACAGTCAGTGGTACTGACTCGAGGGCCAGCTTTCATATGCATAAAGGCAATGGCCTAGTACGGGATGTGTTTCGCACGCGCAATATGCGTACACTAGCTGGCACCATCGGTTTAGGACAAGTACGCTATCCAACCGCAGGCTCCGCCACCAGTGAAGAAGAAGCGCAACCGTTTTATGTGAATGCCCCTTATGGTCTCATTTTGGCGCACAACGGTAATCTGACAAATAGCGCACAACTTAAAAATCAGATGTTTCAAGTGGATCGGCGCCATATCCACACAAATTCAGATACCGAAGTGCTGCTCAATGTATTAGCACACGAGCTTCAGCTCGCGCATGCGGGCTATTCTTTAAGCCCAGATATTTTATTTAACACCGTTCGCAAAGTGCACCAGCGCGTGCGCGGATCCTATGCGGCAGTAACGCTTATTGCTGGATATGGATTACTCGCATTTCGTGATCCGTTCGGCATTCGCCCTTTATGTATAGGTAAACTTGAAACTCCCGAAGGAATCGACTGGATGGTCGCTTCTGAATCGGTGGCTCTAGAGGGGGTAGGATTTGAATTTGTCCGAGATATCGCTCCTGGTGAAGCCATTTTCATCGACCAACAAGGCGGCTTTCATAGCCAACTTTGCAGCGCCACAGCAAGCTTAAACCCCTGCATTTTTGAATATGTGTATTTGGCACGCCCAGATTCGCGTTTAGATGGTGTTTCTGTATACGATGCGCGCTTGCGTATGGGTGATTACTTAGCAGAGAAAATTGCTAGAACCTTATCTCGTGATGAAATCGATGTGGTCATGCCTATCCCCGATTCCAGTCGGCCGGCCGCCATGCAAGTTGCAAATAAATTAGGCATTGAATATCGAGAAGGGTTTTTCAAAAATCGCTATGTGGGCCGCACCTTTATCATGCCAGGGCAAGCGATTCGAAAAAAATCAGTACGCCAAAAGCTGCATGCCATGGGCGTGGAATTTGAAGGGCGCAATGTACTGATTGTCGATGACTCGATCGTACGCGGCACCACCAGCTCTGAAATTGTGCAAATGGCCCGACAAGCGGGCGCCAAGAAAGTATTCTTCGCTTCTGCAGCACCCCCTGTACGCTTCCCCAATGTGTATGGCATAGATATGCCAACCCACCATGAATTGGTCGCCTACGGTCGAAATGATGAAGAAATCGCCCAAGTCATTGGCGCAGACAAATTGATCTACCAAGATCTCGAAGCCATGCAACAAGCCGTGCGTGATCTCCAACCTGGACTCGCGCGTTTTGAGACTTCTTGTTTTGATGGCCATTACTTAACGGGTGACATCACCACAGACTACCTAAATGATCTTGCTCGTTTACGCTCTGTAGTGTCGGACGATCAGGCAGAAGATGCAGACGATAAAAGCAGCCTCTCTGGACCTGGTCAATCTGATGCGAATTAAGAAACTTTTTTGTTAGAGTGTTATGCATGTCTGCTGAAAAAAAGCCGTCTGAATCTTTACTTGAATTGCGTGACATCTCCTTTTCCTATGGAGACACGCCCATCTTGCATTCCTTATCTATGCGAGTAAAACGCGGTCAAGTAGTGGCTCTAATGGGTGGGTCAGGCTGCGGAAAAACCACCATTCTGAGATTAATCGGCGGCCTTTTACGAGCACAGCGTGGAAACGTGCACTTTGATCAGGTCAATTTAAGCCAATGTTCGCGCGAGCAACGTTACCAAGCACGTCGAAAAATGGGGATGCTCTTTCAATTTGGTGCACTTTTTACCGACTTATCTCTTTTTGAAAATGTTGCGCTGCCCTTGCGTGAGCACACCAATTTATCCGAAACATTGATTCAAAATATTGTGCTTCTTAAGCTCCACGCTGTGGGGCTGCGCAATGCACGCAATCTACTCCCTTCTGAAATATCAGGCGGTATGGCACGCCGAGTAGCTCTGGCACGCGCTATTGCTCTGGACCCCACCCTTATTTTGTACGATGAGCCATTTGCAGGATTGGATCCTATTTCACTAGGCGTGATTGCCAATCTGATTCGAACCTTAAACGATGCGTTAGGCGCGACCTCTATTTTGGTCACGCACGATGTTCCAGAATCTTTAGCTATTGCGGATTACATTTATTTTATAGGTCAGGGAGGCGTTCTGGCAGAAGGCACTCCCGATGAAATACGAGCCTGCGACAATCCAAGCGTCAAGCAATTTTTAGAAGCAGCACCAGATGGTCCCTTCCAATTTCATTACCCCGGCCCCTCCCTAGAAAAAGACCTTGGATTGGACCCTAAATAAAGTGACCCGGATGAAAAACGAAGTCTCCCCCCATGCAAAACTCGGCTTACAATACTGCATGCGCTTATGCACCGGTCTATCCAAAAAGCTAAGCGGCTTAGCTGCTCTACTTTTCTGCGCTTTAAGCGCAATGGGACGCTGGGTTATTGAAACCTTATGCCAACTTGGTCAAGGCGCCAGATTACTGGTAGGTGTGCTATACCAAACACCCTACCTTTTTCGGCGTTGGCCTAGCCTTGCTAAACAGATTTACTTTTTAGGCAACCATTCTTTAGTCATTATTGGTATTTCCGGTTTATTTGTTGGCTCTGTTTTAGGGCTACAAGGTTATTACACGCTCAGCCGTTATGGCTCCGCTGAAGCACTAGGCTTACTAGTCGCCCTTTCTTTAGTGCGCGAACTGAGCCCTGTAGTAAGTGCCCTCCTTTTTGCAGGCCGTGCGGGGACCGCTTTAACAGCTGAAATTGGCCTAATGAAAGCAGGCGAACAGCTCAGCGCGCTCGATATGATGGCTATCAACCCACTAGCGTTTGTACTAGCTCCCCGCTTCTGGGCCGGCGTAATCACCCTTCCTCTGCTGTGCGCTTTGTTTAGTGCGGTTGGGATTTTTGGTGGTTATATTATCGGCGTAGCACTTATTGGCGTAGATTCCGGCGCGTTCTGGTCTCAAATGCAAAGCGGTGTACAGCTAGGAGCCGATATTGGTAACGGTATGTTAAAAAGTGTGGTTTTTGCTGTAGCCGTTACCTTTACCGCGCTCTATCACGGCTATACCGCTCGCCCCACCCCTGAAGGCGTTTCTCGTGCCACTACACGCACCGTGGTAAACGCCTCTCTGACTGTACTTGGCTTGGATTTTTTATTGACCGCGCTGATGTTTAGCGTTTGAAGGGTTAAGACAACAGATGAAAAAAACACATCTCGATTTTTGGGTAGGTCTTTTTGTAGCCATTGGGCTAGTAGCCTTGCTTTTTCTGTCTTTAAAAGTCGGAAAATTAAGCAGCGCCTCTTTTCGCTCTGGCTATCCACTCGTGTTGCAGTTTGACAATATTGGTGGCCTAAAGCCCCGCGCACCAGTCAAAAGTGCTGGCGTGGTAGTAGGGCGGGTTGCGAACATTGATTTCGATAATCAAACCTATCAGGCTCAAGTCACGCTGCGCATCGACAAACCCTATACCTTTCCAGAAGATACCTCTGCAAAAATTCTGACCTCTGGCTTACTAGGAGAGCAGTATATTGGCCTCACTCCTGGTGCTGAAGACAAAATGCTGCAACCTGGCGACAAAATACTCATGGCCCAATCAGCCGTGGTATTGGAAGACTTAATTAGCCAGTTCCTCTACAACAAAGCTGCGCAAAGCGGAGGAGACTCAAAATCAAGTTCAGATCCTCTTGCTTCGCCATCCGCTGCTACCGCAGAGCGGCCCGCTTTTGCACCTACGACATCTCTCAGCCCTTCTAACGAGGCACCGCCGAAATGAAGCGCGTAACACAATTAGGTATAGCGCGTTTTTGCGTAGGGTTTATTTTAAGTTGTAGTCTCACAGCCTGCGCGCACAAGCAGGCGCCTACCAATACTCCTGATAGGCACTCCGCGCAGCTCAACCAAACCGACCATATATCAACGGATAATTTAAACGCACCGCCAAAGCCTCCTCTTGCACTTGCGCCGGTATCTACGCATATTAAAGACCCCAAAGACCCCTTTGAAGGCTTTAACCGCGAAGTATTTCGGTTTAACGACGCACTCGATCGCGCTGCGTTCAGGCCACTTGCTAGAACCTATAACTTTGTAGTTCCGAAAGGCGTACGCACTAGTGTGACCAATTTCTTCTCGAATATTGGCGATGCATACACCATGGTAAACAATTACCTGCAAGGCAATTTCACAGCAGGCTCACAAGATTTGATGCGCCTTTCAATGAATAGTCTATTTGGTGTGCTCGGCCTCTTTGATATAGCCAGTCAGGCAGGTTTACCCAAGCATCAACAAGATTTCGGTCAAACTTTGGGGCACTACAAAATCCCCTCTGGCCCCTATTTAGTACTCCCACTTCTTGGGCCCAGCACCGTACGGGATACCGTTGGATTCATGGCTGACCGCACTGCAGATCCTACGACCTATATTCAAAGTGTGCATTTGCGCAACGAGTTATACGCACTACGTTTTCTGAATACTCGCGCCTCGCTTTTAGAAATAACCAGTCTGATTAATCGTGTGTCTTTGGATAAATATATCTCTGTGCGTAATGCGTATTTACAGCGCCGCGACTATCTCATTCACGGTAATACGCAAGCACTGCCAGATTACGGTGACGAAGACCCCGGCCAGGATGAAAGCAGCCCAACCGACAACCCTTCGCACGATACTGACGAACATATGCCCGCTGCACATATGGTGCCACCCGGCCCCCTCCCTATCCTGCACATTCGCTAACTTTTTTGAAATTTTAAGGCACACCCTAGGGTATGTCTTCAATTACCCCAAAGGGTTCATATTGAAGATATGCCCTAGCCTCATTAAGTAGATTCTTATGAAAATCACCATAATTGGCACCGGCTACGTAGGCTTGGTCACAGGCGTGTGCCTTGCAGAAATGGGCAATACCGTTTTCTGCTTAGATGTAGATAAAAAGAAAATCGAGCAACTTAATCGTGGAGAAACACCCATTTATGAAACGGGTTTAGACACATTAATTGCCCGTAATCAAGCTGCCAAACGACTACAATTTTCTACCGATGCAACCGCAGCGGTAGCCCACGGAGCTATACAGTTTATTGCTGTAGGAACCCCTTCTGATGAAGATGGCTCTGCGGATCTGCAACATGTGCTGGCTGCTGCTCGCAATATTGGGCAGCATATGGATGAATTTAAAATCGTCATCAACAAATCGACCGTACCTGTTGGCACCGCACAGAAGGTACAGCAGGCGTTGGAAGAAACATTGAACGCACGCGGGGTAGATCACGGGTTTTCCGTAGTATCCAATCCAGAATTTTTAAAAGAAGGGGTCGCAATCGAGGATTTCATGCATCCTGATCGCATCGTTTTAGGATGCAACTCCGATGCAGCAGGCAAGCACGCACGCGAAATACTGTCCGAGCTATATGCCCCTTTTAACCGTGATCACGAGCGTGTGCTACACATGGATGTGCGCTCTGCTGAGCTCACCAAATATGCGGCAAATGCCATGCTGGCTACCCGCATCTCTTTTATGAATGAGCTCGCTAATCTAGCTGAGCATACGGGGGTAGATATCGAATCTGTGCGTCTAGGTATCGGACTAGATCGCCGTATCGGGCCCGGCTTTTTGAATCCAGGTTGCGGCTATGGCGGATCTTGCCTACCCAAAGACATTCGAGCTTTGCAAAGTACTGCACAGGAACAAGGTTTATCACTCCATATTTTGCAAGCGGTAGAAACGGTTAACCAACAGCAGAAAAAAGTGCTGCTCAAAAAAATAGCAACCCGATTGGGAGACAATCTCTCTGGGCGCACTTTCGCGCTATGGGGTTTAGCCTTTAAACCCAATACCGATGACATGCGTGAAGCACCAAGCCGTCCTATGATTTTGGATCTACTAAAACAAGGTGCCACGGTAATAGCCTATGACCCCATCGCTACCGCTGAAGCGAAACGTGTTTTAGCGCTGGATTTACAAAATCAACCCGAAGCACAAGCGCGCTTGCATTTTGCAGAAAACCCGCTTGATGCCACCAAAGGTGCTGATGCCTTAGTCATCCTGACAGAATGGGACGCATTTAAAAAACCCGATTTCCAAGCATTAAAAACACACCTCAAACATCCTCTTATCTTTGACGGCCGTAATCTGTATAACCCGTCTGAAGTAGAAGCACAGGGGTTTGAGTACCATGCAATCGGCCGCCTGACCTCCCAAACCGCCAAAGCTGCTTAGGGCATGTCCTCAATTGTCCCAAAGGGCCCATCTTCTGCAAATACCTATGCACAATCCTACTCCATCCGGTCAGCTGCCTAATCAGGCAGCTGAGGCATATTTTGAAACTCCCTCTTCCGCACTCAACCTTTATTCGCGCCTGCAAAACACACGTGTACTAATTGCAGGAGACGTGATGCTAGATCGCTATTGGTTTGGGGAGGTAGACCGCATTTCACCCGAAGCCCCTATACCCATCGTGCACGCACGGCGCACAGAAGAACGTCTAGGGGGTGCAGCCAATGTAGCAAACAACGTCAGCGCACTCGGAGCGCACGCCAGCCTCGTATGCATATTTGGCACCGACCTAGTCGGCCAAGAACTAGCGCAGCTTCTGCACACAAGCGGCGTAGAAGCACACATACAACAAGACCCTGCACTAAAAACCACACTAAAACTACGCATCATTGCCCGCCAGCAGCAACTTTTACGCATTGATTTTGAAGAAGCCCCCGCTCAAGAAGCGCTCCACCTTGCCAAAGAATGCTTCATCAAACTACTCCCAAAGCACGACATAGTGCTGCTCTCTGACTATGCCAAAGGCGCTTTAGCAAATAGCGCTGAGCTTATCGCCGCTGCACGCAGCGCAGGCAAACTGGTTTTAGTCGACCCAAAAGGCACAAACTGGCAGCCCTATTCAGGCGCATCCATCCTCACCCCTAACCGAGCAGAACTACGCCAAATCATCGGCGCTTGGCACTCAGAAGAGGATTTACAAACCCGCATCACCAACTTGCGCAAAGAACTAAATATAGAAGCGCTATTTTTAACTCGCTCCGAAGAAGGCGCCTCCCTCTATTGCGACGAAGGCACCACTCACGTACCCACCCAAGCCAAAGAAGTCTACGATGTCTCAGGAGCAGGAGACACCATCATCGCAACCCTAGCCACCCTACTAGGCGCCAAACTCCCCCTACTAGAAGCCATCACACACGCCAACCGCGCCGCCGGCATAGTAGTCGGCAAACTAGGAACCGCACACGTACGCTACGAAGAGCTCTTCCCTGTCTCGTAGGTTGGAGGTGACGAAGGAACCCCAACATGCAAGCCATCGCCTCCTTGATGACCAGCTTATAAATGCCAAAACCAAAGATCAAAAGCCTGTGGCGCGCATGTTGGGGTTCGTGCCTCACCACCAACCCTACCGAAATGCACACATAAAAGAGCTTTATCAAACTCCACCAACCACAAGAGCACGGTAGGTTGGCGGTGACAAAGGAACCCCAACATGCAGGCCATCGCCTTCTTGATAACCAGCTTATAAACGCCAAAACCAAAGATCAAAAGCCTGTGGCGCGCATGTTGGGATTCGTGCCTCACCACCAACCTGCCCGACAGGGTCATTGATCAAATACTTAACTTGTAGTAACGTAACTACATATTAAGTTATCAAGGAGCAAGCATGACGATCACCACCATTTCCAGTCGGGCTTTCAATCACGATCTTAGTCAAGCAAAGAAAGCTGCTAAAAGTGGTCCCGTATTTATCACGGACCGCGGTCGTCCAGCACATGTGTTGTTGAGTATTGAGCAATACAGACACATTACCGGCAACCAAACAAGCATTATTGAGTTACTCGCCATGCCTAGCGCTGCAGAGGTTGATTTTGAGCCGCCTCGTTTAAATAGCGACCTTCATCGCCCCGCGGACTTCTTGTAATGTACTTACTCGACACCAATGTAGTTTCCGAGTTGCGTAAGGCAAAAACCGGCAAGCTCAACAAAAACGTTCTGGCATGGGCAAATACCGTTTCAGCGGCAGATCTATTCTTATCTGCTATTACGATATTGGAGTTAGAAACAGGCATCCTATTAATAGAACGTCGAGACGCTTCACAAGGAGCGGTACTCCGTACCTGGTTGGATACGCACTTATTACCAGCTTTCTCTGGCCGCATTCTCAGCGTGGATACCGCTGTTGCTCAGCAATGCGCAAAATTACATGTGCCAAACCCCCGTTCAGACAGAGACGCGCTTATTGCCGCAACGGCAATGGTTCATGTAATGGTTGTAGTAACTCGAAATGTAGCTGACTTTAAGCCTACAGGAGTAAAAATACTGAACCCGTGGGAAGCGCCATCCACGCAATGTGCACCGTCAGACTTACAAACTTTCAAAAGCAAAAATTAAAAGTCAGTGGTATGCATGTTGGGGTTCGTGCCTCACCCCAACCTACCAGATGGCTATGTAAATGGGCTTCTTGATCAAACTCCCGGTAGGTTGGTGGTGACGAAGGAACCCCAACATGCATACCACTCGCTCTTTGATGACCGGCTTACAAACGCTCAAAACCAAAGATCAAAAGTCAGCGGTATGCATGTTGGGGTTCGTGCCTCACCCCAACCTACCAGATGGCTATGTAAATGGGCTTCTTGATCAAACTCCCGGTAGGTTGGTGGTGACGAAGGAACCCCAACATGCATACCACTCGCTCTTTGATGACCGGCTTACAAACGCTCAAAACCAAAGATCAAAAGTCAGCGGTATGCATGTTGGGGTTCGTGCCTCACCCCAACCTACCAGATGGCTATGTAAAT
>JASSUD010000095.1:0-6589 GCA_031963225.1 Mycoavidus cysteinexigens | reverse complement strand
GCACTGTGTATTTGCGCTGTGTTAGGAGCACAGCGCAAATTTCTATAGGCAAAAATATTACTCGATAACGATAAATATAAACCATATAGTTTAAAAATAAAAGGTGCCGACCCCGCATACCCCTAAATAGTTGTATGCATCGCGTAATCCCTTGCCCCTTCCCTTGCTCATGCAGGCCATTCAGGAAGAACTGCATCGATCGTGAGCGCGGCTTCACACAGATCTAATTGGCTAAAGCAGAGCTAGGGTACTGATCCCGCCCTTTTTATCTGCCACCGGCTCCACAGCCAATGCCATGCGGGCTTCACTGGCAAAAGCGCTCATCAAATGCAACACTTCACCACCCTGACCATCAGGGCGATTGCCATAAAAATAGTTAAAATGCAAGGTAAAATTATCTGTAATTGTGCATTTTAATTGTCTATAACGTATAGAAAATGCTTCTCAAGTGCGGTAGTGTGCTATTTGCTTCAATATGCGCAGATGTCGATGGTGTATATGAGATGCGGCACTTTTCTAAGCACCTTATTTGGCTTTCGATTTTTGTGCATCTTTTTGTCGCAATTCGAATGCACTGCTTTTTTGGAGACAAAACAATGAAAAAATTAGTCGCACTCTCATTATCTAGCCTCGTAGTTTTTTTAACAGCCTGTCAAAAACCTGTGCAAACAGTTGACTGGTACCGAGAGCATGATAAAGATCGCATAGCTATGATTGAAAAATGCAATGCTAATCCTGGCGAACTCGAAAATACGCCAAATTGCATCAATGCAAAAAAAGCTAGCACGCTGCTTGAGGATATTCAACGTAATGCGAATGACCTTCATAATAGAGTGACTAAACCAGCAAACTAGTCCAACCTAAGAAACAGTTACAGATTTATCAAAAGAGGAAAATGTGTAACTGATTTTTGCAGTAGCTGCATATAAAAGCAGCCTTCATTTCATAAGCGCTTTAAAAACGCTCGTAAAATGGAGGCTGCTTTTTTACCGTCATGCAATATATTGCACCACGCCCTAATCATTTTTCCAAAAAATATGGGCGTGAACCTAGCTTAAAACTACTTTAAAACTTGCCGTGACTATTTCCTCTCCTATCCTATGCATCCTGGGCCCCACTGCTTCGGGGAAAACCGCTACAGCCCTAGAGCTGGCGCGCCATATCCCTATCGAAATTATTAGCCTCGATTCCGCGCTTGTATATAAAGGGATGGATATTGGAACCGCAAAACCCACTCAAGCGGAGCAGCGTGCAGTCAAGCATCATCTAATAGATATACTAGACCCCACCCAAACCTATAGCGCCGCACAATTTTGCTCAGATGCCTCGCGTCTCATACAAGACATTCGCCAAAGAGGCGCCACTCCCGTCATCGTGGGCGGCACTATGCTCTACTACCGTGCACTCACGCAGGGGCTGCACGGATTACCCGCTGCCGACCCCCTAATACGCGCGGCCATCGAGCAAGAGGCTAGAGAAAAAGGATGGCCCGCATTACATGAGCAACTTGCCCAACACGACCCCATAACAGCGCATCGTCTGCCACCCAACGATGCACAGCGCATAGGACGTGCATTAGAAATATGGCAGATCACAGGCCAAGCTATGTCTACACTGCTAAGCCAGCCTCGATTGGGCGGCCCCGCTGAGCGCTTCATCCCGCTCACGCTAGAGCCTAGCGAGCGCGCCAGTTGGCATCAAAAAATCCAACAGCGCTTTAATATTATGTTGCAAGAGGGTTTTATAGAAGAAGTCCGTCACCTTTTTCGCAGAGAGGATCTGCATGCGGGCCTGCCTTCCATACGGTGCGTGGGCTATCGACAAATCTGGGCCTATCTAGAAGGCATTACCGACTACGACACCATGCTCGAGAGCGCATTAGCCGCCACTCGGCAACTCGGTAAACGACAAATTACGTGGCTACGCTCCATACAGTCGCCGTATGTCATTGATTGCAATGAGGCACAAGCGATAAGCAAAGCTGTTGCGCTTTGTTTATCGCTTGTAGGGTAAGTCACGGTTTATCGCACTATCGTTTGTGCTTCACCGGGTACGCGTGCGCGAATAGATCCGATGGCCCATACACGCTCGCCTTGCTCGGTGAGATAGTCTATTGCCTGCGTAGCTTGCTCTTTGGGCACAACTATCGTCAAACCAATTCCACAATTAAATACACGGTGCATTTCATCTGAATGCACTTGTCCTTTTTCTTGCAGCCAATTAAATAACGCAGAGCGTTCCCAAGCTGTTGCGTCTAGCTCTGCACACAAATGAGCAGGCAATACACGCGGAATATTTTCAAGTAATCCTCCCCCTGTAATATGCGCGATAGCTTTCACATTCACTTGCTCGATGAGCCCAAGTACAGGCTTCACATAAATACGCGTAGGCGCCATCAGCACATCGGCTAGAGACTGCCCGGGCACAAACTCGGCCTGAAGATCTGGCTGCGCACGCTCAAGAATTTTACGAATCAGCGAATAGCCATTTGCATGCGCGCCGCTAGAGGCTAGACCCAATACGATGTCACCTTCATGCAAGGTCTTATCGGTTGCGCCACTGAGGGAGGGTGAAACCGGGTCGGCGCCCTCTTCGAGCGTGCCGCCCCCAAGCACTCGGCTTTTTTCTACAACGCCCACGGCAAAACCAGCAAGGTCATAGTCCCCTCCTTCGTAGAGCCCTGGCATTTCTGCTGTTTCGCCACCAATCAATGCACAGCCAGCCAATTCACAGCCCCGTGCAATGCCTGCAATAACCGTAGCGGCTTTATCTACATCCAACTTGCCACATGCAAAATAATCTAGGAAAAATAAAGGCTCTGCACCTTGGGCTAGAATGTCATTCACACTCATCGCCACTAAATCTTGCCCAATGGTGTCATGACGATTGAGCGCAAAAGCCAGTTTTAGTTTGGTTCCCACTCCATCCGTGCCAGAAACCAAAACAGGCTCACGATATTTCTTAGAAATTTCAAATAAACCACCAAAGCCACCAATACTGGCTAATACACCTTCACGCCGAGTTTTCTTTGCCAGTGGTTTAATACGCTCAACCAGCGCTTCTCCAGCATCAATATCCACACCGGCTGCCTTATAAGACAGACCAGAATCAGAAGGTTGGGAAGAATGAGAGGTATGGGAGGGGGAGGTGTGAGAAGTCATTGATCATGTATTAAAAGTTATATGGCCCTGGTTACACCGCTGCAGCCAGTCTTAGGGGTGTATCTTGCATTGCCTAAAAGGATTCTATTATATCTCTCTCATGCCCCCTGGCTATTTTACTGACCGATAAACTGCATCCGCCTTGTAAAAATTTCAGAGCCTACCGCACAAACCAGCATGCAGAGCACCAAAAAAGCGCCCTACTTCCTGTTTACGATAGAGGTAGGTGGTGGTGAGGCACGAACCCCATGCGCGCTAACTTAAGCCAAAAGATAGCCTGTTCATGGAAAAAATCCCCTTTTTTCGCTTAACTTTTTGTACAGTTTAGCGACAATATGTTCTGGTCTTTGGCTTAAGTTAGCGCGCATGGGCACGAACCCCAACATGCGTACCACCGACTTTTAATCATCGCTTCTGAAATCCATACACAGGTTTTAGAACGGTAGGTTGGCGGTGACGAAGGAACCCCAACATGTGCGCCACCGCCCTCTATTTTTTGATTTTGCCAGTTTATGGCGGGCATTCAAGAGGACAGTGGCGCGCATGTTGGGGTTCGTGCCTCACCACCAACCTACCTTTCTTTATAGGCTGAGGGGATGCGGGAACTTCAATAGGATTTCCATTCGCTTAAAACCCTAGCGGTTTAAACCCAATTCTTTATCTACTCTGCTTACGCATTACTGTTTATTGTTTGAAATGGGCTTTTTTGCTCGCGGCACTTCACCACACCCAGACCTACACATATAAGGGTAAGCGCTGCAGTTACGCCAAACATAGGCCAAGCAGCAGCATGGCTCAGATAAAAAGATGCTACCGTAACCGCTGAAATGACAGTCCAACAAGTTACTAAAAGTGATGCCAATACTCCGTCGCTTATTTGTGCGCTCGTCCGTTTGGATTTTCCTATATCAACAGCAAGGAGTGGCGCCATTTCATCAAGATCATCGGACCCTTGAGGTTCATCAGACGTAGGCGCCACGACCTTAGAAAGGTCTTTTTGGTGGCTTACAGCAAGGCTAGCATCAGCCGGTACAGAATTCTCTGCCTTACGGAAAGAATCTGGCGCGCCCCCATCAGGATTATCAACTACTTTTTGGCTCTGTTGATTTTCTTCTGAAGTACCAGCTTCCATCCAAACATTTTCTAGGACACTCAGAGTTGGATCACTCTCCACCTGCGGCGGCGGCTCGCCCGTATTCCCAGAAATAACTGGTGGATTTTCCTCTGGAATATGAGCTGCCACCTCTACTTTGGAGCCTTCTTCATGACGCTTGAGTATTATCTGCGAAGCAGTAGGTGAGGTACTTGGCAACGAAGAAATGGAATTCATTATTCATTCTCCTGAGATGGGGAGGTGGGTTTGCATCTTCTAAAAAAAGCCAGGATTTACCCAATATGCTGTTCTAGCCATTTTTTGGGTTTTACAACACCTGGTTTAGATGGCCTTTTTAAACTAATTTTGCAAAAAAAACCATAGTATAAAAAGCCTAGTAATATAAATTAAATTCAAATAAGGTTGCGCACTTAGCCTACCTTACAAAAAAAGCTTTGAAATCAGAAAAGCTGCAGCTTACGCTTTTTGCCTATTAGTCTAATAGAGCAAGGTGAAAACCTTATGTTCACCATATCTATTCCAACTTACGATCCCGCAACATTTTTTTATAAAGCACATACTTATCTTAAGTATAAAACCTTAGCATATATCTTGCCTACCGCTAACCTTAGCATTTAGTACGTTATTTTCTTGGCATTAAGAATATTCTTTAATAAACTCCATTAGGAAGTACAGAATGAATAATATAAGTGGATCAAATTTTCAGCCCTTAACGTCTCTGACCTATCAAACAGATAATCGACAATTAAAAGAAATATTGGTAAATGGAATATATGAATACCAAAATGAAATAGAAAAAAATAAAGCCGCAGAAGCGATTGCCGAGAGTGATACCCCCGCCACAGTGAGAGAGCTATTAGCGGCATCGACATCATCAGCTCAACCTATGGATGTGCGTATAGTACCGACCTATTTTTCGTCAGCACTAGAGCTGATTGATGCGGTGACAGACGATTTAGAACAACTCAATGAAAACGTAATCAGAGAGCTTGAAATCACAGGGCAACGCGCTAGATCGTTGGAGGAGAAAAATAAATTGCTAGAAAGAGAAGTGAATGCCATAAAAAATATAGCTTTGAATATTTTTCAGATATCAAGTCATAACGAACCGCTATCTAAAGCTGAAATTCAATTATTGATTAATATTTTAAAAAATGAAAGCAAGAATTATGGAGCAATATTTAGAGGTAACGCTGCCTATACATTAGGTGCGCAACCTACGCTATCAGAGCAAGAGCACGCCGCCTTAGAAGCAGTACTGCAAGATAGCGACGGACGCGTAAGGGTGCAAGCTGCGGTAGCATTACATGCGCATCGGAAGTTGCCTGACGCAGGGCGACAAATCTTAGTGGACGCCGTAGCGAATAAAAATGGGCTGTATGCAGTGGTGCCTAGAAGTAACGCTACCCAGGCATTAGGTAAACAACCTACGCTATCAGAGCAAGAGCACACTGCCTTAGAAGCCGCTCTGCAAGATAGCGACGGACGTGTGAAGGTGCGAGCTGCGATAGCATTACATGCGCATCGTAAATTGTCTGACGCAGGGCGACAAATCCTAGTGGACGCTGTAGCGAATAAAAACGGGACGTATACAGCAGTGCAGAGAGGGAACGCCGCTCGTGCATTAGGTGCGCAAGCTACACTATCAGAGCAAGAGCACATCATCTTAGAAGCCGCACTGCAAGATAGCGATGGAAGCGTGAGGATGCGAGCTGCGATAGCATTACATGCGCATCGGAAGTTGCCTGACACAGGGCGACAAATCCTAGTGGATGCCGTAGCAAATAAGAATGGGGCATATGTAGCAGTGTATAGAGGTAGCGCTGCTCGTGCATTAAGTGAACAATCCACGCTATCAGAGCAAGAGCGCACCATCTTAGAAGCCGCTCTGCAAGATAGCGATGGGAACATGAGGGTGGAAGCTGCAGTAGCATTACATGCGCATCGGAAGTTGCCTGGTGCAGGGCGACAAATCTTGATGGATGTCGTAGCAAATAAAAATGGGACGTATACAGCAGAGTCTAGAAGTAACGCTGCCTATGTATTAGGTGAGCAATCCACGCTATCAGAGCAAGAACGCACCATCTTAGAAGCCGCTCTGCAAGATAGCGATGAAGGCATGAGGGTGCGAGCTGCGGTAGCATTACATGCCCATCGTAAGTTGCCTGACGCAGGGCGACAAATCTTAGTGGATGCCGTAGCAAATAAGAATGAAGCATATGTAGCAGTGTATAGAGGTAGCGCTGCCCATGCATTAGGTGTAGTAGCTCAGATCAGATCTGACAGTACCCCGATTTGACAAGAGGAAATTGTC
>JASSUD010000045.1:0-23775 GCA_031963225.1 Mycoavidus cysteinexigens | reverse complement strand
CTTCTAATAGCGGATAAATATGATGATATTCTCTATCCTGGTAATAATATTCTTTCTCTATATTCGTGTAGATTAACTCTTTTCTTTCGCATTCACTAAATAGAGCACTCAACTGCTTCCAGCTTAAAATAGCGCCATCTTTTAGTTTGTTTATTGCTGCATCAGCACCCTTCAATGGCTTAACTTCTCTGAAATAGTGATAATATTTAACTTTGCCTGACTTATCAATGACCTTACAAATTGGACCGCCCAATCCACGGGTTAAATATTCGAATTTAGATAAAATCTTATATTCATAAGTATCTTCATCTTTATGCTCTTTTATAAAGCCTATTATCATGGCTTTTAATCGTTCTTTTAAATCATGTATTAATGGGTTTGTGGTCATATTTAATATTTTCTTGCATTCATGTACTGGAGAGCCATTAATCCGAAATTAATATACATTTAATGTACTAGATTGTCAGCTGAGCGATTGGTATACATGCTCATTAGATTTTTCGCGGGCCAATTGCCCAAGCCGCTATCTCACAAACTATCGATGAAGTTTTCCCGCTGCATTTTGGGTTGATAGTCTTACCGTTGATGGTGTTCAATGATGAACATTTGGATGCGCTGCTTCGCAGAACGCAGCATAAAAAAGCAGATATTCAGGAGATGATAGAGTCGCATTTCCCAAAAATGTGCCATGCACGGATCATTATTGGCAGAGGCTGGAAGCAAATAGAAATCTATGATCTCTTCAAGCTCTTATGCTTCTGCTAGTAGTGCGCCATTTTTTACCAATGCGCTACGCAGAAGAGCCTCTGCTCTTGTTTCAACCAGTGTTCCTTCCACTACTCATCGCCTCATTGATCGTGATCCAAGATGACGCACCACCACGTATATGCTCGTTTACGATAAGACGAATCGCTTATCTTGTGCAGTCCTCACTTCTGCAACTGCAACATGAGAGTGCCTGCATAAGTTGATTCTGACCTTATGGCCATTGCTTCGCACATGAGAGGAATAGCTGTAACTACACCAAATTGATCTTTAACCCAGTTATGAGAAAAAGTATTAATATTACGTATATTCATAGTACTCTGTGCATTCCTAAAGTAAGCTAAAATAGTGTATTATTTTTTTATAAAAGTGATAATTTATAAAAGCAACTGGATTTTAATCCCACCATAATATGCGAAGTTCGTCATCCAGAATTTTATTCTGCGTTGAACCAATAATATCTTCATAATGCGAAAATAGATCATCTGCAGTGATGCATGGCCATACACAAACATTAAGTTCACTTATCTGCCACGCCGTTCCATCCGGATATTGTTCTTTTTTTATGTCAATAATATATTCCAAAAACAGTTTCGCTAAAATTTGTGCAGGCGCATAGAGTTCTAAATAATCATCAGGAGAAATTTCAACGCCAATAGCACCCACCAAATAGCCATACGCATATCTTGCCCAAGTCCCTCGATGTTTAAATGAATCAATTCTTTGTAAATCTTCACTATAATCGTAAGCAGGTGTTTTATATAAGCGAACCGCTTTCAAAGGAAAATAACCTGGGCGAGGAAGACTCACATCGACAAAATGAATGACCGCATAATCTTGCTGATCATTAAAAATAAACTCAGCTAGCTTTGATCTGAAGCTTGCTTCCAGTTTTTCAATCTCATATTCAAAAACTATCCTCTCTACTTTTTTGCTACTTAAAATATGATTAATGCCAGCGCTTAAAGCATAGGTGCTTAACACAGTATGCGGAGGATAATTAAACTTCCCAGCATCTTTATAAGGAACGATGGGTTCTGCTTTTTTACGTAATGCTTGCAGATAATTTTTGCTAATATCGTAATGATAATATCGGCGATCTGCGAGATTTAAATTTACCGAAAAATCGGTTGGAATAGTTTCCTCTACTTCCAAGATAGTAAATTTAATTTCTGGAACTCTGTCTGGATCCTCTTCATACCTTAATTCATTAATTCCTAGTATCTGTACTGCTGTTTGCCAAATATCCGCTTCAAGGATAATGTCTAGGATATGTTCCATATCAGTTAAAAATTTGATATGCGGGGTATCAATGACTTCTGTGACACCCCAACTAATATAGCCACGAAATATCGAATTGAACTTCCACGAGCTTACTCGTTGACCATGCTTAAGTAATTTTATATTTTTTGAACGTGAATAATCAGATAAGTCCAATCTAATGACTCGATTATCATACACTTGAAAACAAGCATCATCTGTTGTTCTATAGACTCCGTGGGTTAAGCCAGTTTGTTTTACAAAGTCGACTGAAGATAATTCAGACTCTAGACACAGTTCTTCCCCTGAATGTTGATAAATACACTTGCCATCTTTATACCATTGGAAAATCATATTCCGGATAGTTTCCCTTAAATTGGGAATCAGGTATTGCTGAGCCATTGTTCTATCCTTACTTTCCATGTTTCATTCTCTTTATTCTGATATAGCGTATCCATCGACTGGATGGAGGGCTCTAAAGCTCTCCGAATCTTGCATTCATGTACTGGAAGACCGTTAATCCGATATTACCAAGCCGCTATCGCACAAATTATCGATGAAGTTTTCCCGCTACATGAGTCTTACCGTTGTAGGGTGTTCAATGATGAACATTTGGATGCGCTGCCTCGCAGAAGGTAGCGTAAAAAAGCAGATATTCAGAAGACAAAAGATGGCGGAGGTGCATTGCCCAAAAATGGGCCATGCACTTCTCTCTCGTTAAAATCAAAAATTTTATTGAGCTGGATTTTCTGACACGTCCTTATGTGTCTTAAAAGTAAATTCTCTAGAATCTGAGCAATGAAGCAAATAGGGTGTCGACCTTAGTCTCTTCAAGCATAGAAAGCGCAACAAACTGTTTTATTGACAGGGTTATCAATAAATACTGTTTATAAAGAAACGACTTGAATTAAGTGATCGAGAAAGTATGCTAAGCATTTAATAGATTACATTTGACAATCTTTCTTTATGCGTGAAACTAAGCGTAGTTATAATTTTGAGAAAAAATTTTTCTTGCATACTTGAACCGCATAGTCAGCCACGCTCGGCATACGAACGGGCATATGCTTGCCCAAGTGGAATGATGTTACGCAGGTATTCAAGAAGGCAGTGGCTTGCATGTTGGGGTTCCTTCGTCACCACCAACCTACCGTTCTTTGCCTTTTCTTGTGGTTTATTAAGGGTTCTGTTGTCCCATCCATCGATCTCAACCGGCCAGAAAAAACACCGATAGGCCAGAGCTTCAGCAGTGCCTATGCGCTCGGCGGTCAGGCGATACTCTTACCGTTTGGCGGCTTGATCGCCTGGCTCGCTCTTTATCTGATATGGTAGGAAATTAAAAAACTACGCAATCAATGAATTATCAGCATGTTTTGCTTAATTTATTAGAATTTTATCGGCATGCTGTGCTTTTTAAATTAAGAACATATATAGCGTTTATTATGCTGATAAATGTTTAGCGCTAAAGTATTCAAAATAGCCAACTCAATGTGAAATTGTTACGTGGCCTGCCCTTGGTTTTATCGAATTAAATGTTAAGCAATTGCTCTAAGCACCGCCGCAAAAATCTTGTTGTCGCCAAGCTTCATATATGACTACCGCTGCTGAATTCGATAGATTGAGGCTGCGGCTATTGGGTTGCATGGGTAAACGTAGGCGTTGTGTGGCTGGGAATTGGGCCAACAGCGCGGCGGGTAGGCCGCGTGTTTCCGGTCCAAATATAAACCAGTCTCCTTGCGCAAAAACCCCTTTCTGTAACAGGGTGCTTCCTCGCGTGGTTAAGGCAAATAATCTGGAAAGGTCTGGCTTTTCTTTTTCTAGAAAGGTTTCCCAGTTAGGATGCACCTGCATCTGCGCGTATTCATGGTAGTCCAAACCCGCACGACGCATTTTTGCGTCGTCGAGTGGAAACCCTAATGGCTCAATCAGATGGAGGCGTGCGCCTGTATTGGCGCACAAACGGATAATATTGCCGGTATTAGGGGCGATTTCAGGCTCAAACAGCACGAGATTAAACATACTAGTACTTCGCCGTTAACCGGTTACTGCCCCTTGATCTGCCGGCAAAGCAAGCGCTGCATATTTGGCAAGCACGCCGCGGGTATAACGTGGTTCAGGTTGTTTCCAAGCTGCTTTCCTACGCTTTAGCTCTACCTCCCCTATTTGCAAATGCAAAACAAGTTGGTGTGCATCGAGCGTAATTAAATCGCCCTCTTCTATCAGTGCAATAGGTCCGCCAACAAACGCTTCTGGGCAAACGTGCCCTACTACCAAGCCCCACGTTCCCCCTGAAAAACGCCCATCTGTAATTAAGCCTACTGATTCACCTAGGTCTTTGCCAATAAGCGCTGAAGTAGGTGCGAGCATTTCGGGCATACCTGGGCCGCCTTGTGGCCCTAAATAACGTAAAACCAATACGTCGCCAGGGCGGATTCGGTCTTCTAAAATAGCGGACAAAGCACTGTGCTCATCGTCAAATACGCGGGCTGGACCTGTCATAACCGGGTTTTTCAGGCCGGTGATTTTGGCAACAGCGCCATTGGGTGCCAGGTTACCCTTGAGAATAGCAAGGTGCCCTTGCGCATAGAGCGCCTGATCAACTGGGAAAATAACTTGAGGTATCGCTGACTGGCTCGCAGCCTCTGTGTGTGCGTGAAAAAGTTTTGCATGTACAGCCAACTCTTCACCCAGCGTTTTACCTGTAATCGTCATACAGTCGCCATGTAGCAAACCTGCTTCTAGCAATATATGCATTACACGTGGAATGCCTCCAGCACGGTGCAGATCGGTTGCAACATATTTTCCAGATGGTTTGAGATCACAGATTACCGGTATACGTCTACGCACCCGTTCAAAATCATCTAGGGTCCATTCCACTTCTGCTGCATGTGCGATAGCTAAGTAGTGCAATACTGCATTGGTTGAGCCACCAATAGCCATAATCACTGCTACGGCATTTTCAATCGACTTGCGCGTAATGATGTCTCGCGGTTTCAAATCTAATTCAATAGCATGCACCAGCACGCGAGCAGACTCAGCAGCAGAGTCCACTTTTTCTGCATCAGGGTTGGCCATCGTGGATGAACCCAGCAATGCCATACCTAGCGCCTCAAACGAGGCGCTCATCGTATTAGCGGTATACATTCCGCCACAAGAACCTGTTGTAGGGCAGGCATTGCGCTCAATGCCGTCAAAATCTTCTTGGCTCATACGTCCAGCGGCAAATTCACCTACTGCTTCAAAAGAAGAAACAATGGTTAAGTCTTTGCCCTTCCAGTGCCCTGGCTTAATAGTACCGCCATATACGTAAATGCCCGGTACATTGGTGCGTGCAAGCGCTATCATGCCGCCCGGCATATTTTTATCGCACCCTCCAATGACCACTACCCCATCCATCCACTGACCCTGTACAGCCGTCTCGATGCAGTCTGCAATGACTTCACGGGATACGAGGGAATATTTCATGCCCTCTGTGCCCATGGACATACCATCAGAAATCGTAGGCGTTCCAAAGATTTGTGGATTCGCACCCGAGGCACGTACCGCCTCTACCGCAGCATCAGCCAAACGCTGCAAACCCGCATTGCACGGTGTAATAGTGGAATGCGCATTGGCTACTCCCACCATCGGTTTGGCAAAATCCTCTTTTTTGTACCCAAGCGCGTAATACATCGACCGATTAGGCGCGCGTGCTACCCCTTGCGTGATGTTTTTAGAACGTCGGTTTGCATTATGAATAGGTATAACAGGGCTGGATGAGCGCGGCGGCGTGCCGTGAGACATACAAAACTTTCCTTCAAATTAAAACAGCCGCACCTGCGAGAAAAATTTTTTAATTCATGCTGGGCGGCATTCTTTATTTATTCCAGGCGTAGAACAAGCCTATTCCTTTGCCATGGATTTATTTTTTAACTCTGTTTTTTAGGGCTAATAACATACTGTCTTTTATTACATTTGCTTTGATTTGCATGTCAGATATCGTCTCTTGAACATTGCTTAGAACCGCATGCGCTTTAGAGTGAATCGTATTTTCATTCAAAAATTTAGATGCACTCTGTAATGCACTCACGACAGCAGAGTGCTCTTTCACTTTGCTAAAAAAGCGGGATATATCGCTTTGAACTTTTTCAAAACCAGATTGCATATCGTGCAAGACTCCCTCAGGAAGGGGAGGGAAAGAAGTAAGACTAAGACGACGACCGCTAGAAGGCGTGCTTTTCATTCCATCGATCACAGGCGCTGCATTCTCGCTATGCGCCTTATCAACCTTAACAAACGACGCATCGCTGTTTGTACGAGCGTGCGCAGGGGCCGGTGTAGGCTCAGCATCAACAGTTATTGGAGCGGTGCCTACATCATCTTCATCAGCAAACAACCCCCTCGACTCAAAACTACTTTCCCTAAAAAACTTAAAGGATTTTATATCATCCCTATTTTCAGGGCTTTGCGGCGAGGAAAAATATCCTTCATCCAATGATTCTGTGCTGCTCACTCTGCGTGCAGGCATAGAAGCAGGTCTGCTCTTTTCTTTATTACTAGCAGGTATTTGTATCGGACTAATACCAACAGGAGTACGAGGCGAAACAGAAGAAAAAGACTTTGGAACATTTCGAAGCATAATCGGATTCCTTAGAAGATAATTCTTACATTGTACCGAGATATGCGCTTAGCGGTACCCTACTAAATGGAGAATTAAACACTGCCACTACTTAAAACCCTATTTTAGGCATCCACTAATGCAGCTGCGTGCTTACAATGCTGATGCGAGCGATGGTGGCCTAATTCGCAAGCTTGTCGAGCCAAGTGCGTGATCTCGCTCCAATTCCCTTCCAAAATTAATGCCTTTGGCGCTAACCAGGAACCACTGACACCCATAACATTAGACAATGCCAAAAAATGGGGAGCAGATTGGATGGTAATGCCGCCTGATGGGAAAAATTTTAGTGTGGGAAAGCTATCATGCAAATAGTTCAACGCGGATAATCCATGCCCTTCTACTACAGGGAAAAATTTCACCGTGGTATAGCCGGCTTCCAGCACCACCATCATTTCGGAAGGAGTCATCACGCCTGGCAAAAGAGGAAGGTCATGATCTTGTGCAGCCTGCGCTAGGTTTTGGCTAAACCCTGGCGACATAGCAAAGGCAGCGCCTGCTTTTTTACCTTCGGCTATTTGATCAGGGTGCAGGACTCTGCCAATACCCACTTGAATATCGGGCGCAATATGTTGCGCACGTTCAAGCACTTTTAGACCCGCAGGTGTTCTCAGTGTGATTTCAAATACTTTAATCCCACCTGCATAGAGGGCCCGGCATACTGCCTCCCCAACCGCTACGTCGTCGAAAGTCAAAACAGGAATAACAGGACCACGGTCAATGATTTCATCAATATTTTTCATTGCTTACTTCTCCAAAATATAGCATCACACATCTCTTATTTAGATTGCTATCCATTTAGATTGCGATCCATACCCCTCTTACTTTATTTTTAAGGCACTCTCTTGACTACGCTTATTTGTGGTTCGCTGGCTTATGACCATGTCATGCAATTCGAAGGTCGCTTTCATGAACATATCTTGTCCGAACACCTATCTACACTGAATCTTTGCTTTTTAGTACCTACGCTACAACGGGAATTTGGTGGCTGTGCAGCTAATATTGCGTATGGCTTACGGGCGCTTGGAGAGCAGCCACGCATTATGGGAGCATTAGGCGCCTTGGATGCTCAACCTTTTTTAGAACGCCTCCATACGCTTGGGCTGTCTACGCAAGATGTACAGGTATTACCTGGAATGCATTGCGCGCAGGCCATGATTATGACCGACCTAGATCATAATCAAATCACAGCATTCCATCCTGGCGCGATGGCGCATGCGCATCTTAAACACGTAGATCATGCTACACCCATTACACTGGGCATCATCGCGCCCGATGGTCAGCAAGGCATGTATGAGCATGCAGAGCAATTTTTCCAAGCAGGTATCCCTTTTCTTTTCGATCCGGGCCAGCAACTCCCGCTTTTTGAATCTTCTATGCTCCACCAAATCATTCAATGGGCTGACTACATTACGGTCAACCATTATGAATCTCAACTACTCAGCCGAAAAACGGGGTGGTCTATAGAGCATATTGCATCCCAAGTAAAAGCCATGGTCATTACACATAGTGAAGCAGGCGCTATGATCTATCAAGACCATCAAAGCCACACCATTCCAGCTGTGCCGGTCAAACATGCAGTAGATCCAACAGGCTGCGGAGATGCATTTCGAGCAGGCTTGATTTATGGGATAACGCATCAGCTTGACTGGCTCACCACCGGACGGCTTGCTAATTTAATGGGTTCCATTAAGATCGGACATGCTGGCCCTCAAGGCTATCCGCACACAGAAGAGCTTATTCGCGCACATTTTCAGGAAAATTTTGGATATACATTTTAGGACTTTGAGTAGATTCTTCAGTTTTAATATCTGCTGTACACTCCTTTTTCTTTATACTGCAGTTGCACTACCCGCTGCATGAAGTTGTTCTGTGTAAGTTTTATTTCAAATACTAAATGGTTAAACCCACTTCTCTTTTGGAAAATATCATGCGTCCTTTTTCTTCTCGATGTGCACTGATTATTCCCCTTGCGGCTTCTTTAATTGGCCTTGCAAGCCTGCAAGGTTGTGCTTATCAAAGCAGTGCGGCAGATGTTTATAGAGGCGGGCAAGCACAACGCGAAGCACATATTCGCTTTGGAGTAGTCGAAAGTACGCGCCTCGTCAAAATTCAAAATGATAATGGGCAGCCCTCAGGCCTCGGAACCCTTGGAGGCGGCTTGGCGGGTGCTGCAATAGGAAGCGCCTTTGGTGGAGGACATGGCTCTTTGATCACCGGCGTCGGAGGGGGCATTGCAGGTGCACTCGTAGGCAATCAAGCAGAACAACGTTTTAGCACTACAGATGGTGTTGAAATCACCGTACGCTTAGATGACGGCAGCTTGCGCGCTATTACCCAAGAAGTGACGAGAGAAATCTTCTATGCAGGCGACCGCGTTCGTTTATTAACCAGCCAGGGCGTCACACGCGTGACACACTAAAATTGCAATCTCCAATTTTGCTTTAAACACACGATTGGTTGCATCTTCATCTATAAGGCGTACACTACCGCCTACTGTATAGCACTGCTGCTGGAAGATTCACTGTGCAGCAGTGCATTTCTATATATCACTGATGTTACGCCGGCATTCAAGAAGACTGTGGTATGCATGTTGGGGTTCGTGCCTCACCACCAACCTACCGTTCTTTGCTTTTTCTTGTGGTGGTTGGTGAAGTTTGGTGCATCCTTTTTACATCTGCATCTCGGTAGGTTGGTGGTGAGGCACGAACCCCAACATGCATACCACCTACTTTTAATCTTTGCGTTCTGCTTATCAACAACTCGCCGTTCTACAACGTGCGTAACATCAAATATTCATTCTCACAGTCATTCTATTTACCTTAAACAGGTAATTACCTCTTTCCACAAATCAGAAAATCTGTATTTCAACGTATAGTAAACACACAAAAATACTCTTCGAACCAACCTTTTACCCTATCCAGAAAATACATTTTTCTCGAAGAGAATAGTGAAATTTATTGAGAGAAACCTGCTATGCCGATGATAAATAATATTACTCTTTTTAATTGGTGTTTTATGCCCTTTGGACTTCCTCCCCGACGACATGTCCCCCCTCAACTTCCAAGCGCGCGCCTGGAATCAACGCTCGGGCAAAGCCCCAGACATTCGACCGAATTCACGCCCACTCTTCGCTCCTCAATGGAACAAGCACCGGCTGGCCAGCATAGACAGATCACGCACCGCCACACTAGAAGTAAAGCAGTACCGCTTAGAATTAACACTTCCATTTCTGAAAATGATATTGAAGTCCAACGTGAATATGCTATAGCGCTTGGGGCATTTGAAGCAGCCATATCATTAATGGAACAGCGTGAAAAATTGCCGTATTTCAAACAAGTATGTGCATCTGTAGAGGGGTTTGATTTCAATTTAGAGCAACTGCTGCATGGTTTTAAAGAAATACAAGATATTTTTAACATGCCCGATTTTTTTAAAAGCCAAAGCCCTCGCCCTAACCAAATTACCTCACCCGAATCTCCTTTAGAGAACTTTCAAAATAACGCTTCGGCGAGACATAGAGCTTTTAGCCCATTAAAAGACATCCTACAGGACTTCGAAAAAGCCAACATCGTTCTGGATAAAAAGCTGCCCTCCAATATCCTTCGCATAATAAACTGTGTGATAGCAATAGGCTTAACTATATTGGCTTTTACTTTTACAGCTACATTACCATTAGCGATATTAAGCGCAACTTATTGCATTGCATTTGAATTTTATGCGCATCAAGTAAAAAAACGTGCAAAAATTTTGCATACTCTCAAAGGGTATCTCACCACATTAAATAATAACCCTCTAATAAAAGCGGATCGCTCTATGGTCGGTGGTACGCATATGACCTGCCCCCCCAACATAATGGTCGCTGTCCTTTGAAAACCTGCATATACATTCAAAAGCAATAATCAAAAGTCGGTGGTGCGCATGTTGGGAAACGTTGCGCACCATTTTTTAGCGGGAAATTGCTTTAAGGCCGCTCATGGATGGGGAAAGGCCAAGGGGTATTGGGCGCTAGCGTGGTTTTCAACGTAGAGGTGCTTGATTTGGATGCGCTTGCGCTCTTTTTAGTCGTCCCTTTTTTAGCAGCAGCTTTTTTAGGAGTACTGGTTGTAGCAGCCACTTTTGCTTCGGCCGTGCGTTTTTTTGCAGCAGGTGTTTGTTTTTTGGCTGGTGTTTTAGATGCTTCTGCTTTTTGAGTGGCCGCCTTTGCTGCAGATTTTTTCGGTGCAGATGGTGAGGTTACCGCTTTTGAAGCGGCTACTTTTTGGACCGGCGCTTTCTGAGCAGTCTTGGATGTCGCCGTCACTTTTTTTGTAGCTACCGCTGCACTGGTTTTTGGGACGGATGCTTTTTTAGTATCGGCTACTTGAGCTGCTGGTTTAGTGCTGTTTTTTGTGGCTGCTGCAGAGGCTGTTTTGCGTGCAGGGCTGGCCGTTTTTGGAGCTGCAGCACCTTTGCCCGGCGCAGCTGCTTTGTGTGCAACGCTCGCCGTACCTTTTACACCCGTTTGATCGATTGCTGCTTTAGCGATAGCTGCTGCATTGGTAGCAGCATGGACTATTGCATCTACTACCGCACTGATAACCTTCTCCACCATCGCATCCATTGCGTGTGATGTGCTAGTTATCATTTCCTGCATAGCTTCTGCCTTAACTGCTACTTTTTTAGCTATCGCTTTACCCATTGCTACTGTTTTAACTGCTGCTGGCTTGCTATTTTCTGTTTTAGGAGCTGTAACCGCTTTGGTTGATGAGGCGGTTTTAGAAGCCACTTGTTTTTTTGCCGCAGTTTTATTCGTTACTGCCTTGGCAGGTATTTTTTTCGCTACTTTCGTTGTCACCTTCGACGCTGCTTTTGCCATTAGATGGCCTCCTTTATAAACGGTAAGGCATTACAAAAACACGTTTAAAAATAGAAAACGGTATCACTTAAAATCGGGTGTTACGCATGTTATAGAACGACAAGTTATTGATAAGCAGAGCGCGCAGATTAAAAGTGGGGGGCGTGCATGTTGGGGTTCCTTCGTCACCACCAACCTACCGTTCTTTGCTTTTCTTGTGGTTGGCAGAGTTTGATAGCCCCCCTTTACATAGGCATTCCGGTAGGTTGGTGGTGACGAAGGAACCCCAACACGCGCACCACCGCCTTTTTGAATACCTGCGTAACATCAGTTAAAAATTTAAATGCAACCCATTTCAATATTAATTGGAGTATGCCAAATAATGCATGCTATGGGGCCAGGTTTATGCAGGAGGTAGCGAAAAAAATGGGAGTACAGAATCGGGGTAGTGTTCGTTAAAACCAACTAAGGGGTTTTTCGTACCAAGCGCTATAGTTTTTGCTCACCAATTCAATTATGGAGCGGTAGCCTATTAAGGCTAAGACATTATTGACTGGAACTATTTTTTTGAGCGCTCGCAAATCGGCTTTTGCACCGTAATCCAGTAACCATCTTGCCATCCTAGCATGGCCGTTTTCGGCCGCTATTTCTAATGGGGTCCTATTTTTAATCCCACCGCGTAGATCCACTTTTGCACCCTGTTCAAGCAAGAGCATAACTATTTGCATGTGGTCATTTTTAACGGCAATATGCAGTGGAGTCATATTTTTTGAGTTTTGTACGTCTTTATTTGCGCCACACTTCAGTAAAAGTCTAGCTATCTCCAAATGCCCCGCGGCGGCGGCAATATATAAAGGCGTAATGTTTTCTAAGCTCTGCGGATCTACCCATGCTCTGTACTGCAAGAAAAGTCTGACCATCTGAATATGACCCTTTTCAACTGCAATATGCTGTGCAGTGATGCCTGTGCTATCTGGTAAATTAATTTGCGCACCGTGCATCAGTAAAAGTGTAGCTATCTCGCTATAGCCTTTGGCTGCTGCTATATGCAGCGCACTGATTTTTTTGGAATTCTGTAGATTTACCTGTGCACCAAGCTCCAATAAGCATCTCACTACCCTCTTCCGACCATTTTCAACCGCTAGCTGAAGTGCAGTTATTCCATAATCATCTTGTAAATCTATTTTTGCACCATGCGCCAATAAAAGTTGGACTATATCCGCGCTACCCTCAGCCGCGGCTAGATGGAGTGCCGTTATTTTTTTCAGGCCTTGCAAATTGACCTCTGCACCTTTAGCAACTAAGAGCTTAGCTATCTCTATATGGCCATTTTTCGCTGCGAGGTGCAGCGCAGTCATTTTTTTTGCATCACTCAAATTGGCATCGGCACCGCACTTCAGTAAAAGTTTAAGTATTGGGACAGCGTTTTGATTAGCGGCAATATGCAGCGCCGTTATTTTTTGAGTATTTTGCACATTTACGCTGCTTCTGCTGTGTTGAAGCAAGAGTCTGACGAGCTTAATACGCTCATTTTGAGTGGCGATATGTAGTGGACTCATTCCTTCAGAATCTAGCAAGCCCACCTCTGCGCCATGCGCTAGTAAAAGTCGGAGTGTCTGAACATTGCGCTCTTGAATGGCTATGTGCAGCGGAGATTTCCCATTAGCATCTTGCCAATTTACATGGCGTTCGAGCTTTAACAAGGCACCAAGCTCCAATAAGCATTTGGTTATCTCTGTATAGTTTTGAGTAACAGCAATATGTAATGGAATCCTCCCTTGAAAATCGGGTATGTCCATACTTGCATAGCCTATTAGCAAGCACTTAATTATATCGCCATGGCCCTTTTCAACGGCAATGTGCAGAGGCGTTCTTCCTTGTCCATCTCGCAAATTAGGGTTTGCATCGTACTTGGATAATAAGCATTGAACGATATCAAAATGCCCCTCTTGTGCAGCGCCATGCAGGCCTCCTCCATCTCTTTTTCCATCATGCTCATCCACTTCCATGCCTATCTCTACCAATAAGGAAAGGAAGTCTTGCATTCCAGACTGGGCTGCCCAATATATGGGGTTCAACTGGGGATCTCCATACCTGTGAGCATGGAGAAACAGGTTGCTTTTAACCATGTTTGCCATCACGTCATGGCTATTTTCGGTTAAAAAGGCAGACATCAGCCCACCTGCGAGCCGGTCACTTGGAATATTCCAAAAAGCCTCCATATGTGGCTCTTCATTTTGTATAAGCAGCGCGGCTATATTGTTACGTAAAAAACGAACTCGCTCCCTATCCATCAATTTTTCCCGCGGCAAGGAAAGCCCGCTATCTATCAAATACTGTCGAATGCACTCTGAATCATTCGGTTTATCCGATAAAAGCAGCTTCATCGCTTGAATGGGATGACCTCTTTTGATCTGTTGGAAGAAAACGCTATAAACGAGCTCTTCGAAGGCTGGGCTTTCGACAAATGCTCTTTTAGCTTGTTGGGAAAATAATATTTTGTATATTTTCTCTCCATCTTCTTCCGAACAAAGCTCCTTCATTTCTGGATGGAATAGCTCAGATAGCGCCCTATATGCGTAAGCAAGGCCCGTTTTACTCGTTAACGAGAAATTTCTAAAATCATTTGGCAAGCAATTTTTTAGTATTTCTAACCATATTTCTGGAGGAACCCGATTTAGCAGATTTTTTTTTTCGCGGAACCTAGACAGTGCTTTTTCAATGGCGGCCTCTATAGCAGCCTCTACGTCACGGATACTATTCTGGCCCTCTGGAGTCTCAGAGCGAGCGGTAGGGGGGGAAGTATGCTGTGCAAAACCAGGGAGATAGGCTGAAAGGGAAGAAATAGAAAAATTCTTAGACAATGCATTTACCATATCTGATCCTTTTTTGAACAAGAGAACGTTGTTGCCTAATAAAGTAACACACCCAAAAGATGCCTCTGGGCAACGCCACCCATCCAGAACGCCGTTCTCTTTTTCAAAAGGAAAACATAACAATGCTTTTACCTTTAACGCAACATCTCACTCCGTATGGCTAACACACCGATACGGATTACCTTAACCATAGAGCGACGCTTCAGTTTTAAAGTAGGATGTTACTAAGTAATCGCTGCAATAGCCTGGACTAAGCCCCTGAAAATTGACCAAAATCAGGAGTAAAGCCACTTACTCCCCATGATGAGAGGTTTTATATTCCTTGCTCGGACTGGCTCACACCAACCCCTTACCTATACCCTGTAAACCACCAATCACCTTACTCTCCAATTTGCATCGTTATTTATCTTTAAATTCAGATAAATCCAATAATGCAGATTGAGCGGGCTTATATTTTCCAAAAATATATTGAGACTATTCTGCTTTTGAACAGAGGTTTTGCTATTGCTCGAACATTTTTTACACAGGCGAACAATAAAAAAAGCCACGCCATGTAAAGTGCTCTAGCTTTACATGGCGTGGCTTTTTATTACTCAATGCATCATTGGAAAATGCTCTGCTACTCCGCAGTATTTACTCCCAATTCAACATCCCACCGGTCTGATATTCAATCACACGTGTTTCGAAGAAATTACGCTCTTTTTTCAGATCGATCATTTCGCTCATCCAAGGAAACGGATTTTCTTCGTTAGGAAAGAGAGGATCCAACCCGATTTGCATGCAGCGGCGATTGCAAATAAAGCGCAAATAGCCTTTGAACATTGCAGCATTGAGTCCTAGTACTCCGCGCGGCATGGTGTCTTCTGCGTAGCGGTACTCTAGGTCTACTGCTTTTTTAAAGAGCTCAGCGATTTCTTGGCGAAACTCTGCGGTCCATAAGTGAGGATTTTCTAGTTTGATTTGATTGATCAGATCAATGCCGAAATTGCAGTGCAAGGACTCATCTCTGAGAATGTATTGGTACTGCTCAGCAGAGCCTGTCATTTTGTTTTGCCGACCCAGCGCCAAAATCTGTGTAAAGCCTACATAAAAGAATAAGCCCTCCATTACACAAGCGAACATGATGATGGATCTCAGCAAGGCTTGATCCGCTTCTACGGTACCCGTTTGGAAAGTGGGCTCGGTGAGAGGCTGGATGAAGGAAAGCAGGAATTCATCTTTGGCGCGAATGGAGTCTATTTCGTGATAGGCGTTGAATACTTCGGCCTCATCCAAACCCAAGGATTCGACGATGTATTGGTAAGAGTGCGTATGCACGGCTTCATTGAAGGCCTGGAATAATAGAAACTGGCGGCATTCTGGCGCAGTGATAAAGCGGTAAATTCCAAGCACAATATTATTAGCAGCAAGTGAATCTGCAGTAACGAAAAAACCTAAGTTCCGTTTAACGAGGCGGCGTTCATCCTCAGTTAAGCCATTGGGATCTTTCCACAGCGCAATATCGCGCGACATATTAATTTCTTGCGGCATCCAGTGGTTTGAGCAGCCAGCAAGGTATTTTTCCCAAGCCCATTTATATTTGATAGGCACTAACTGGTTTACATCGGTTTTGCCATTGATAATGCGTTTGTCTGCTGCTTTTACGCGTGCAGCTTGGGTAGCGGCGGCGGCATCAGAGTGGGCAGATGCAGGTGAGACGGGTGATGGTGTATCTTGTGAAGAGGCACTGGTTGGTGTTTCTTCCCAGTCAAGTGTTGAACTCATAACGTTTCCTGATAGTGCGGCGTAGGTTGGTGGTGACGAAGGAACCCCAACATGCACACCACCGACTTGTAATCATCGCTTTTGGATATACATGCAGGTTTTAAAAGGGCCGTGGTCATCATGTTGGGGTTCGCGCCTCAACCAATCTACGCAGATATAAATTTTGTAGATAAACCTTTTACTGGCAAGCTTCGCATTCTTCGAACCCTGCATCACCTGGCCTTAAAAAGCACGCTGGCCCCGCAAGATCATCTTGCGCGCTCTGAGTGTCGTTTTGCGGGCTCCCAACCGCCACTGCATTTAAAACCCCTTTCTCAACCGTGGATTTTTCAACGTGGGTCGCGCCCATTGTACGGAGATAGTAGGTTGTTTTAAGGCCGCGTTTCCAAGCTAGTTTATAAATTTCATCTAGCTTTTTGCCTGATGCGCCGGCCATGTAAATATTCAAAGATTGGCCCTGATCAATCCATTTTTGGCGCCTAGCTGCTGCTTCTACTAACCAGACTGGGTTCATCTCAAAAGCCGTAGCATAGAGTGCACGCAGATCTTCAGGAATGCGCTCGATGCGCCCAAGCGCTCCATCAAAATATTTCAGATCTGCCACCATCACTTCATCCCACAAGCCTCGCGCTTTTAAATCACGCACCAAGTACTCATTGACGATAGTGAACTCTCCAGACAAATTCGATTTCACAAAGAGATTCTGGAAGGTGGGCTCAATACACGCAGATACACCAATAATGTTTGAAATTGTGGCGGTGGGTGCAATGGCTACGCAGTTTGAATTGCGCATACCATGGGTGGCGATTTGCGAACGCAAGGCATCCCAATCTAAGGTGCTAGATCTATCTACCTCGAGATGTCCTTTGCGCGTGGTCTCGAGCATCGCAATCGAGTCTTGCCCAATTATTCCACGGTCCCACAACGAGCCTTTATACGTTGCATAGCATCCTCGCTCACGTGCAAGCTCGGAAGAGGCTGCATAGGCGTAGTAGCAAATGACTTCCATCGAGCGATCTGCAAATTCGACTGCTTCTGTTGACGCATAAGGCACACGCAATTGTTGCAAACAATCCTGGAAGCCCATCATGCCTAAACCTACTGGCCGATGTTTGATATTGGAATGGCGCGCTTTTTGTACTGCGTAGTAGTTCAGATCGATCACGTTGTCGAGCATACGCATCGCGGTCTGAATAGTCTTTTTAAGTTTGTCATGATTGAGCACATGCGCACCAATCATTTTACCGCCGCTGTTGCTACGATCCGTTTCTGATACGACATCGGGTAGCAAATGCGCAACCAGGTTAATCGAACCTAAGTTACAAACCGCAATCTCTTCATCATTGGTATTGAGTGTAATTTCTGTACACAGATTCGAAGAGTGCACGACCCCCATATGCTGCTGAGGGGAACGGATATTGCAAGGATCTTTGAACGTAATCCAAGGATGACCGGTTTCAAACAACATCCCCAGCATCTTGCGCCATAGCTGCGCAGCAGGCACCTTTTTGAACAGTCGGATCTCTCCACGCGCTGCGCGTGCTTCATACTCTTGATACGCTGTATCAAACTCTGCGCCGTATAGATCATGCAAATCTGGGCAATCAGACGGAGAAAATAAGGTCCACTCTCCCTCTTCCATCACGCGCTTCATAAACAGATCAGGGATCCAGTTCGCCGTGTTCATATCGTGGGTACGGCGACGGTCATCCCCGGTGTTTTTGCGCAACTCGAGGAATTCTTCAATGTCCAAATGCCATGTTTCAAGGTAAGCACATACTGCACCTTTACGTTTTCCACCTTGATTGACCGCTACGGCAGTGTCATTCACCACTTTCAGAAAAGGCACGACACCTTGCGATTTACCATTGGTGCCTTTGATATGGGAGCCTAACGCGCGCACAGGCGTCCAGTCATTGCCCAGGCCACCAGCAAATTTGGAGAGTAGTGCGTTTTCTTTTAGTGCTTCGTAGATGTCTTCTAAATCATCACCTACCGTTGTTAAGTAGCAAGAAGATAGTTGAGGGCGGCGCGTGCCTGCATTAAAGAGCGTAGGCGTAGAGCTCATAAAATCAAAGCTGGAGAGCACGTTATAAAACTCAATAGCACGCGCTTCTCGATCTGTTTCATTCAGAGATAAACCCATTGCTACGCGCATAAAAAACACTTGAGGTAATTCGATGCGCCGCCCTTCATGGTGCAAGAAATAACGGTCATAGAGGGTCTGTAAACCCAAATACCCGAATTTCAAGTCACGGCTGGCATCTAGGGCTGCACCCAGTCTGGCTAAATCGAATGTTGCCAAGCGTTCATCGAGCAATTGCACTTCAATACCTCGTGCAATAGCGCGTGAGAAGGCTTGCGCGTAGCGGGTATGCATATGCGCTTGCAACACCTCCTCTTCGAACACTTCACGGCGTAATGTATGCAACAAAATGCGAGCAGCTACACGGCTATAAACGGGGTCCTTTTCAATCAAGGTGCGGGCAGCAAGGATGGCGCAGTCATATACCTGGCTCATCGGCACGCCATCGTACAAATTCTTGATGGTTTCGCTGACAATGGGCTCAGGTTTGGCATATTCCCCTAATCCCTCACAGGCAGAGGTAATTAAGGCCAACAAGGCCAATTTATCCAGAGGGCGCAGCACCCCATTTTCAGTTACTTGTATGCCGGGCGCTTGTGCTTCTAAGGCTTTTTGCACTTGTTCTTGTGCTTGCAAACGCGCCTGTGCGCGCTTTTCGCGATAGAGCACGTAGGAACGCGCTACATGATGTTCCCCGGCCCGCATTAGCGCTAATTCCACTTGGTCTTGAATATCTTCAATATGGAAAGTGCCACCTTGTGAGCGGCTACGTAGCAGTGCGCGCACTACTGCATGGGTAATTTCTTCTACCAGCTCGCGGGTTCGTGCGGATTCTGCGCTGTGCTCCCCATAGGTTGCACTATGGACTGCTAGAAAAGCTTTATGGATGGCCAAGGCAATTTTGGCTGGTTCAAAAGGCACTACCGATCCGTTACGGCGAATAACGTTGTAGTCTGCAAAAGTAACGGACTGCGCCAGTAAAGTTTCGCTTGTAGCCTGTGCAGATAAGCTGTGGGCTAACGCTTGTTCAAGCGCAAGATGCGCAGCAGAGTCCGATGTAAGCGGCTCGGCAATAGATAGATCTGTAGAGGCGTTCATTAAGACGTCGTCGGCTGAAAATAAATAGTGGATGAAGTTTTTTGGGAAAACTCCCAGGCTTCTGAATAGGCTGTCGTGTAATAGGCTGATTTACTGCATGCTCGTTGCAGGTATCGCTCTTTATTTTTCGGTTAAAAACAAGAATTTTTACGCATTGGACCGCTTTTTAGCCCTTATTCTAACTAGCACTGCTAGTGGGCTTAACCACCATATATTGTGGCTAACCATCAAGAAGGCACAAATTATAGTGTTTTTTTAGAAAAACAAAACCATAAAGCATGAAAATTTTTCTAAAAAAATCGCAAAGGCATGCCCGGTAAGGGAGAGAGGTCGATAACGCTATTGAAAGGGAAAAAATAACGTGTGAGGAGCCAAATTTTCTCGCACACGCTTCCAGTCAAAAAAGGGTCCTGGGTCCGTTTTTCGACCTGGTGCGATGTCGGAATGGCCCACGCAATGGGCAAGCGGATACGCCCTCAGTAAGGCAAAGATAAGCCGATTTAAAGCACCATATTGTGCACTCTCAAAAGGCTGATCGTCTGTTCCTTCAAGCTCAATGCCAATGGAAAAATCATTGCACCGCTCACGCCCTAAAAAAGAAGAGGGGCCAGCGTGCCAAGCACGCTCATGGCAGGAAACAAATTGCACAACCTGACCCAAGCGATCAATTAAAAAATGGGCGGATACACACACACCACGCAAATGATCGTAATACGGGTGCGCATCATGTGCTAATTGATTGCAGAAAAAATCACAAATAGCCTGCCCGCCAAATTGGCTAGGAGGCAGGCTAATGTTATGCACGACCAATAGCGTGGGGGCCATGCCCTCAGGCCGCGCATCGGTATTGGGTGAAATCACATGCCGAGTATTCGCTACCCACCCTGTGGCATCTACACAGAATTCAGTGGGTAAGTCAGGCATAGACATCTTTTTTTCCTTGCAATATTAAATAGACTTTTGTCGAAACCCTGTCGCGGCGTCAATAAATGGTAGGTTGGTGGTGACGAAGGAACCCCAACATGCACGCCATGACGTCCTTGATAACCAGCTTACGACTATCTAAAGCAAAAATTAAAAGTCAGTGGTACGCATGTTGGGGTTCCTTTGTCACCACCAACCTACCATACCCAACGGCTACCAATATAGGTTAATAGCAGCACCCCAAAAGCTGCCAACACCCACCTCAGCGCAGTGCGTCCACGCCAACCATACAACCTGCGGCCCACCAAAATAGCGCCAAACATAACCCAAGATACTAGAGAAAAAAATGTTTTTTGATCCAGAAATACAGCACGTTCAGGCAGTTGCTCACTAAACAAAAAACCTGAAACCAAGGTCAAACTCAATAATATCCAGCCCAAACCAGTTAGGCGAAAGAGGAGTTTTTCAAGGGTCAATAAAGCAGGTAGGCTGTCTAACCAGGCGTCGATCCATGCAGGCCCTTTTTGCATGCGTATAGGGGTGGGATGCATGGACCCATGCAAACGATGCTCAACAAAGAGCATAAGCACCGCATGTAAAGCCAGCAATACAAACAGCCCACTAGCCATATTTGCAACAATAAAATGGGCCTTAAAAAGCGAAGCGGCAGCATAAGGCAAAATTTGCACCCCTTCAAATGCTAAAGGCAGCAAAGAGGCCAAACCCGCAAGCGGAAAAATAAAACGCCTGAATCCTTCCAATGGAAAGAAAAAACTCTCAATCCAATACATCCCCATGCATAGCCACAGCATAGCCGACACCCCTAACGCCACCCCAAAAAACATCGCATCGGGACGAAAAATAGCTGCATACAACAGAGCGCCGTGTCCAAACAAAGCCGCGGCTGGCAAAATAGTTTTAAACAAGATGTGCAGAGGACGGGCTTGTACACCCCTACTAAGTGGTCGAGCAATACCTGCCGGCATCCATTCAAATAGCGACAAACTGCCATACAACACAGCGGTAAAAACGTAGAGAAGCATCATTTTTAAAAGAATCCTAGACTCTGCTCAGAACTATTCAACAGACTCGAAAGAAAAAGACAACAAGATATTTTTATGGACTAGTTTCCCATACTATCGTTGGACTCTATTATTCTCTATTTTTTTTCTTTAAACGGGCTCCCGCCTTTTTAGATTTGCGAGTTTTCTTTGTCCTCCCCTCTCTCTCCCGTACCTCCTACAAAATTTTCAGATAATCCTCGTTTGATTCTGGCATCCAGCTCCCCCTATCGGAAGGAGTTGTTACAGAGATTGCAGCTGCCCTTCGAGATTATGGTTCCTGATGTTGATGAAACCAGCCTAAAAGACGAGCTGCCACAAGCAACCGCCATGCGTTTATCTGAAGCAAAAGCACGCAAGGTCGCTCAAAGTGTTGAGCACGCTTTAATTATCGGATCGGATCAGGTGGCCAGTTGCAATCAGAAACCATTTGGCAAACCGGGAAACCACGCTGCAGCTTTTGAACAACTTTGCTATATGCGTAAACAATTAGTCGAATTTCACACGGGGATCTGTTTGTATGACACGCGCTTGCAATCGTGCAAAACGGCCTGTGTAGTGACGCACGTGCGTTTTCGGGATTTAGAAGAAGCGGAAATACACGCCTATCTTGAAATAGAGCGCCCTTATGATGTGGCAGGCAGTGCACGGGTAGAAGGTTTGGGTATTACGCTGCTTGATGCGGTAAAAAGTGAAGATCCAACCGCATTAATTGGTCTTCCACTGATTACACTCACCCGCTTTTTGCGTGAGGCGGGTGTTTCAATTTTTACAAGAGGGAAGTAAATGACAAACTTGTGTTTTTTCCACAAGCATCAGGCAGTGAGGAGCAATTTGGTATGAAAACGGGCACGCTTTATTTGATTCCTAATACGTTGGGCAGTCATGCCGCAGAAACCTACATCAGCGTTCTTCCCCATAACGTACAAGAGCACGCCGCTCAGCTCACTTATTACATTGCAGAAAATGCAAAGTCAGCACGGGCTTTTTTACAAGGTCTAAACGCGGTAACAAAACTGCCTTACCCGATCCAGCATATCGATATACGCGAATTAAATAACCAAACTCCCAGTGCACAGATCCAAGCATTACTCGGGCCTCTACAAGCAGGTAAAGACGCTGGACTGTTATCTGAAGCAGGCTGCCCTGCCGTGGCAGATCCAGGCGCGAGTGTAGTGCGCCAAGCCCATGCGTTGGGCATTAAAGTGGTGCCTCTAGTAGGCCCTAGCTCTATTTTGTTGGCACTCATGGCTTCTGGGCTAGACGGCCAGCGCTTTGCTTTTCAAGGCTATATACCTATTGCAGAAAATGAGCGAGCAACCCGGCTGCGTACGCTAGAACAGCAATCTCGCCGCGAGAAGCAGACTCAAATCTTTATTGAAACGCCCTATCGCAACCAATCGATGCTGCAGACTGTATGCAATACGTGCGCTCCATCGACTCTATTATGCATAGCCGTTGATTTAACGCTACCCAGCGAACGCATCATGACGCGCTCGATTGCGGCGTGGAAAAAAGAAGTGCAATCAGGTGCCGTAGAAAATGCTTTGGATTTGCATAAACGTCCTGCGATTTTTTTGTTTTTGGCGCAGTAAGTGGGGAGGGAGGGATACTCACATCTCTAGCTGGTGTGAAGCAGAGTATATGCCGAGCCTCATGTAGTAAAGCTCGGCGGGATGCTGGAGTGCTATTTTTCCCAAATTCTATATTTGCCTCTATTTTGTCCATTTATTAGCCATGAAGGCTAACTGATTGCGAACTATGCCAACTTTTTGGTTGGAGAAAGAGCAATGCCTACAGTCTGCTGGGTTTGTTGAACCGCTTGTTTGAATGCCACTTCGTTATCCGCATGGTTAAATGGAACGGTCTGGAGACCCTCAGCGTTATAAAAGCATAAGGTGCCATCTTGTATGTAGAAAGGCACACTCTGATCAAAGCGTTGTTTGAGTAAGCATTCTGTGTAGATCAGCGCTATCTGCTGCCTGTTAAGTGTGGGCAATAAGCGATAGAGCATCCCGCGGTGTTCACCTAACGCATCAGCCGCGGGGCTCCTCACATCCTTGTCCTCATCCGTTGCCAACGCGATCAAGGCCTGGAGGGCCTCGGGCGAAGATTGCTGCGCTAACGCAGAAACCGCAGCGCGCCTCACCTCCCAGGCCTTGTCCGCCGCCAACGCGATCAAGGCCTGAATGGCCTCGGACGGTAACGAAGATTGCTGGCCTAACGCAGAAACCGCGACACGCCTCACCTCCGTGTCCTCGTCATTCGCCAACACGATCAAGGCCTGGATGGCCTCGGGCGGTAATGAAGATTGCTGGCCTAACGCAGAAGCCGCGACATGCCTCACCTCCGTGTCCTTGTCATTCGCCAACACGATCAAGGCTTGAATGGCCTCGGGCGGTAACGAAGATTGCTGGCCTAACGCAGAAACCGCGACACGCCTCACCTCCGTG
>JASSUD010000094.1:0-6676 GCA_031963225.1 Mycoavidus cysteinexigens | reverse complement strand
AAATCGGACATTTCTATTTAGCCAAAACCAGACATTACTATTTAGCCCTTACACATGGAAATAATAGTGTATGTTTTTATATAAAATAGTAACTATTATTCTATTTTTTTAAGAGACTGTTCACCAATTATAGCTAGCGTACGGAAGGGGGAGACTGTCACCTTCTGGTTGTTTCTCAATCATGGCTCTCCCGCCCAAGTATTCGCATGCTGGCACATTTAGCGATATCGCTTGAACCAACAAACCGGGTAACCCCGCCCTTTGGCAAGGTCTTACGGTACGATTAGATCGAAACTAATACACTACAACTCGCTTGCCAGAATCTCTTACACAGCCCCACCTCTCAATTCGTCTCAGTTTAAAAAACTGAGGATTTATAATATTTTTATATTCATATTTTTTGCTAAAAATTAACCGTACATTTTTCTCCATCTTCATTTATTCTTTGAATCTGTTTTCCAAAAAAATTACCGATATTATTATCATTTACCGAAATCCAATCTATTTTTGAATTTGGTAATTTATCAAGCAAAGGAATGATCCCTTCTTGAGTAATAGCGTTGAAGCCTAAATATAATTGATGCAATGACAATGGAAGCTCCGATACAATACGAACCATGCTTTTATCGTCTAATTTACACGAAATAAGATACAATACAAAAATATTTATACTTTTAAGATTTTTTTCAAAAATATCTAACTGATCTGGCTCGCCAATATTTGTATTATGCATGTCTAATGAGCTCACTTTTCTTCCATGCATCGCCTGCATGAAACCGGATAGGTCTTCAGGGCTAAATTGGCGGCTTGCAAATCTAAAATCCAAATTTATACTTTGACTATTTTTTATAATAGGTATAATTTTTCTGATTAGTTCACTAGTATGAAATAAATCCTCTTCATTTTTTAAATCTTCTTCAGTTTTAGGATACGATGGCAAGTCTGCATGTAACGTAAAAGTCTCTAAATCTTTTCTTTCCGATAAAATATCAAATACTATATTGACATACTCTTTATTTTTGGCTTCTATGCTATAGGAGTGACGGGGAGTCAATTCAATAGCTACATGATGTAACTTCTTTAATATTCTTCTCATTCCACTTTCAATTACTGAAGGTTTTAAATTAGTTTTTTCTATAATTTTATATATGCTTGCCTTGCACCAATTTAACTGTTTGTCTTTATGCATGTCTAACAATATTTTCTTGTATGACCCTACATCGCTATTCTCAAACCGTTGACTCTCGTATTTCGCTAGCACTCTATTAATATCTTCTTCGGTTTTAAGTGGAGGGGCGCCCAATTTTGGCATAAAATTTTCTAATTCTAAGCATGGAGTTTCCGCATAAAATTCTCTGTTGACCAATGTAAATATTTTTATTTGCTCTTCATTATTTTTATGGTCACCTGGCGTGAGGCAATATTTCAATATTTTCTCAAGCACTTCCGTCGGAAATATAGTGCGAAACCTCGGAACATTATTCTCGTCCTGGTTTATAGCAGTGGTTGTTTGTTTTACTCCTTGGTCAACGACACGATGCTCGTCTATTTCTTGCTGCTGCCATGATGTATAAGAAAAGCCCATCTTGGGCGTAATACCATTTGGGCCATTCATATTCTTTTACTCCTTATAGAAAAAATACATTTTCTTTATAAAAAAGTCGAAAAAATATAATTTCTACCGTATCTTGAATGTACACATTCAATTATATTGAAATAAAGATTTATTATAAAAGTAAAATTTTTAAATAATCCTGATAGTGTATAAAAACATTTTACTTCTAGTCCAAGAAGACCATATGAAAAGGCGGCCCCTTATTTCAATATTTCTTCTGCAAAGCTTGGAAAATCAACACCAATTTCTTTACTCAATTGTTTTAAAAAACCTATCATATTATTTGCCCGACGATTTGCTTCGATTTTTGCAGCTTCCGTATTCATTCTTTCAGGCAACTTCAATAATTTTGTGAAGAAATGGTCAACCGCAAACTTTTTGTCATCATATTCGCGATCTGTAGACCATGGATCTGCGGCATCAAACAGCTTGCTTCCCATTTGAGTGGAAATCGAAATGCAGCGGAATATTCCTAATGTGCCAAGTGCATCGAGTCTGTCTGCGTCTTGTAAGGCTTTCCCAAGCATTGTCGAAGGTATTTCCCCTCTGCTATAGCTATGAGTTCTGATCGCCGTTGCCATTTCAGTTGCATCTTCTTTGGAAAAGCCTGCTTCTAAGAATAACTGATGCGCTGCTTCGGCTGTAATCTGGCTGGCCAGCGCTCGTTCTGGATGATTTTTAGGAAGATTAATATAATCATGCATCAACGCTGCGGCAATTGACAAAGGCAATGTTTGTTCGTTATTTCCGTTATTTTCCTTATGCATAATGTAGCTGGTCCAGCGTGCTACCCGAAGAAGGTGCTCCATATCATGCGCGGGGTCGGTTATACCTTGTTCAATAATCTTATTTGACAGAAATTTTAACCGGCTATCTTCTTCTATTTTCTTTAGAAAGAAACTTCTTGAAGGTGGATCCGTCTTTTCCAAAGACTCCTCTACATCATCCTCTGATTTTTTATTTGTTGAAAACGTATGTATCCAAAATTCAGCAATAAGTCTTTGATTTTTCATTGATAGTTCATTAATTTTGTCTAGACTTAAAGAATGGTTTGATTGAGCAATTTTTATTACGGCACCTAATAAGGCTCCTTGCACGGAGTATACGAAAGGCCCATTCACTCCTTTATATGCAAAATTTACAGCGTTTCCATCACAAAGCAAATGTATAGTATTTTTGCCTTTTAAAGGTGCCATTACAGTTATTCGGCCACTACTTTTTTTTTCTAATCAGTCTATTTAAGTTAAGTTCATCATCAGCAGAAGTGCATGACGCAATATAAACGCCATCTTTCATCATCGGATAATCTTTAGGCCCAAGACTCTCATTTCCCGTTGCACAAAAAATCATTTCAGAGTCTTTTAAGATAGTTTCTTTTTTTGCAGCAGAAATAAATCCAACTGACATGGCTTTAAAACTTGCTATTGGATCATGATCATAAACTATTACTTTGAGACCCATATCTCGAAGGTGACTTGCTATACTACTTCCAATTTTTCCAAATCCTATAACGCCAACCGTTCCAATACGTTCAAGAATCGTATTGACCTCTTCCCTTAAAATAGTGTCGGCAGCACGCACTATTGACTTCCCAACATTAAAATCTTCTGTTTTTTTTAGTTCGATTCTGGCTACCGACATAAGAGGTATAGGCAAACCATCTTTTGATATTAATTTCTCGTACTTCTGGTGCCCATTTTCAGTGTCTTCAACGATTCCAATTAATGTAGTTTTACATTCTTCGCTTGATAGTGCTCGCTTTAACCCTGGAGCAAAATAGCCTCCAATATCAACAATGATGCATTTCTTGCCTCTTTCAGCCATATCTTTTAATATAGCCTCTAGCCATAAGCCATCACTTAATGCGGCTTTATCTACTGCTTTGATATCGTATATGCTTTTTATTGAATGCATAGTATCCCTGTCTTTGTATGATGACTTTGGGATTACCGCTGCAATAGTTCCTATTTTATTCAATGATTGTAGGAAAGGTGGCAAGGTAGGTAGTACATGGCTTACCACCACAAATTCAAGATTTGGACAAATACGCTTGTCAGCAACTTGGTCGCCCGGAAGTTGCACGAATGAATTAATAATGTGCGAAAAAAAATAGTTAACTTTTTTATCGTCCCGACATTGAATTCGTGCTGGATTCTTGGAATGTAATGTTTCCGGAATTTTCCAATCATTGTCAACATGCTTTTTCATCCACCTATTTATTTTGCTTGCTTGCAATTCTGGTGTCTGATATTTAGAATTACTCTCAATTCTGGATAAGAGGTGTTGAGCAGTGCCTCGTCTTTTTGAAAAGACTTTTTTTAGTTTGGAATTTATATCAACTCCATGATCTGATTCTGGAATTAAGTTAAGTGAAGCCTTAGCTACCTTTAATGAATCTGTAGTAATCCCATACTGGGAAAAACATGCTGTAAAGTCTGAAATATTCACCTAAGCCCTCCATAATAAGTTTTTCTTAAGCCAATACTGCGCGGACTTGCGAGCTGACATCCCCCATTCGATTGACCTCACTACACGCTCTCTTAAATCTGATGAATAGCTCTTCGTGCTCATCTCCGACACCTCTATCATCAACTTTAAAGGATATACATTACCATATTAGTATAAATTTTAATTGCGATGAAGATGCTCTAATTGTCTGAGCTGGATGCAGTTTGCTTGTGTCATACGTCTGCATTGCCATTCTGAAAGCGCAACCCCCACACCTGCGCTCTTTTCAGAATGCGCAATTTTTATGCATGGAAATATCGCTGAAAAGCCCATATTACAAATGGTTTAGCGTATAGAGGTGTTTAAAAATCGAGGGGTTGTGCGGCGGATTGATGCACAAAGATAAAAAGCGCTTTTGCGCTCTTGAGAAGAGCAATACAAGGGAGAACTATTCTTGGTGAGGGCGAGATATGCAGAGCTGGTACTTTGTAAACGGCGCTGAAGTCCATTCCTTTGAAAAAAACATCGTCATACAAGTGATGGAGCCCGATATCAATCAGGAACTATATGGCTTACCCCAATATCTCGGTGCGCTGCATTCCGCCTGGCTCAACGAATCGGCCACCCTGTTTCGGCGCAAATATTACGAAACCTCCGAAGAGGCGCACCTCTACCCGAATCACAGAAACTTTGCGAGCGTTGAAGGTGGGGGAGTTTCTTAGGAAACGTCAGCCATGCCGGTTTTATTTTGTATATGATGGATCGTGCGCAACAAGAAGCGGATATCGATGCACTGCGGCAAGCCCTCAAAGAGAGCAAAGGCCCCGGCAACTTTAGAAACCTGTTTATGTATCCGCCGAATGGCAAGAAAGACGGGATTCAATTGATTCCGGTATCTGAAGTGCATGCACGCGATGAATTCTTCAATATTAAAAATATCACGCGGGATGATTTATTGGCCGCACATCGTGTACCCCCACAGCTGCTCGGTATTGTGCCGAGCAATGCAGGAGGGTTTGGCGATGTAGAGAAAGCGAGAAACACTTTTTTTGAATTGGAGATCCACCCTCTCCAAGCGCGGTTGAAGTATTTGAACGACACACTGGGAGAGGAGGTTTTTAGGTTTGAAACACGGCCCCTTTCTTAATGGCTATCCCTCACTCAAAAAAACGGGCTGATCTCTTTTTTATTCCATCATGCTATATGAAAGGGCCTGCCCACTGTCCCGCGTTGCTCCAAGAGTCGTGTATTGAGCGGGCTTAAGCCTTGCACTTCCCAAATAGAGGCATCTGTCACGTTAAGGGCACCATGTGTTGAACTCCAGCACAAGCGCACCTGACAGCCACCTTCTGCTTCTATCACTTGCCATACACGAACCGATGTATCTGCAGCCACTAAATACTGGCCGTTGGGAGTAACCTTCCAGGCAAAACTGGTGACAGGTCCATTGAAATCTCGAATTACCGCCACACACTGCCCTGACGCCGCATCCCACAGCCGTACTGTATCACCCGCACCCCCTGACGCGATCTGCTGGCCGCTGGGCAAATACACCACGCTCCAAACTATGTTGGTATGTCCTTGTAAGGTGTGCGCGAGGGCCCCGGTTTGCGCGTCCCACAGCCGCACCGTACCGTCAAAACTGCCCGAGGCGATCTGCTGGCCGCTGGGCGAATACGCCACGCTATGAACCCAATAGGTATGCCCTTGTAAGGTGTGCGCGAGGGCTCCGGTTTGCGCGTCCCACAGCCGCACCGTATTGTCCATACTGGCCGAGGCGATTTGCTGGCCGCTGGGCGAATACACCACGCTATTAACAGAGAAGGTATGCCCTTGTAAGGTGTGCGCGAGGGCCCCGGTTTGCGCGTCCCACAGCCGCACCGTCTTGTCGTGACTAGCAGAGGCAATCTGCTGGCCGCTGGATGAATACACCATGCTATAAACAGGCGCTGAATGCCCTTTTAAAGTGCGCGCGCAGATCCCGGTTTGCGCGTCCCACAGCCGCACCGTCTTGTCCCAACTGCGCGAGGCGATCTGTTGGCCGCTGGGCGAATACACCACGCTACCAACCCAATAGGTATGCCCTTGTAAGGTGTGCGTGAGGGCTCCGGTTTGTGCATCCCACAGCCGCACCGTATTGTCGTGACTAGCAGAGGCGATCTGCTCGCCGCTGGGTGAATACACCACGCTAGCAACAGTGTCGGTATGCCCTCGTAAGATGTGCGCGAGGGCCCCTGTTTGCGCGTCCCACAGCCGCACCGTATTGTCCCCACTGCCCGATGCGATCTGCTGGCCGCTGGGCGAATACACTACGCTATAAACACGGGAGGTATGCCCTTGTAAGATGTGTGCGAAGGCCCCGGTTTGCGCGTCCCACAGCTGCACCGTATTATCCCCACTCCCCGATGCGATCTGCTGACCGTTCGGCGAATACACCACGCGCCAAACCACGTTAGTATGGCTTTTTAAAGTGGCGGTAAGCGCTCCTGAGTCTGCATTCCACAGTCGCACCGTCTTATCTTGACTTGCCGATGCTATCTGCTCACCGTCCGGCGAGTACACCACGCTACGAATCCCGTCAGTATGGCCAATGACTTTATGGCTAGGCTGAAC
>JASSUD010000093.1:0-6815 GCA_031963225.1 Mycoavidus cysteinexigens | reverse complement strand
AGGGATTCATCAAACTCCACCGACCACAAGAAAAGGCATAGGACGGTAGGTTGGTTGAGGCGCGAACCCCAACATGCACTCCACCGTCTTTTTGAATACCTGCGTAACATCAGTAATAAAAGGTAAGAAAATGTTGAATGCGCTCACGGGGTTTATTGGTAGTAGGATGATTAACACGTCATCAGCCCCCATTTCTGGGTTGCAAGCAGCTCGCAAACTTCAACAAGAAGCTAATAGTCACGAAAATCGTGGTGATTTGGATAAAGCAAAGGAATGCTTTGAAGCAGGAATTCGTGAAACAAAAGACTTACTACAACGTACCTATAATGAATCTGAATTAAGGAAAACGAGAGAGCAGCTTGCAACGAGCTATTTTTATTACGGTAACTTTCTGCGCGAGTGTGGTGATGGACTAAACGCTGCTGATAATTATAAAAACGCCTTGGAATACGCGGGTTACTTGGACATAGAGCAGCCTGAGGTACTGGTGTTGTTCAATCAAATAAGCATTCAGTATGACTCGGTTTTAGAGAAACGCGGGAATGCGGTTCAGAGGAGTATTAACGAGTCTGATCGAACAAAAGAGTCCGTTGAGCATGTAGTGAATTCAAAACTTGGCTTCATGCCATTACAAAGTCAAATTCATTTATCTATCTCAAAAAAAAGCGCGCAGGTGGATTATCTGTTTGAAAAAGCGCTCTCAACGCTATGCTCCCTAAAGCTAGCCAATAAACCCAGTATGTTTTTAGTGTATGCGCATGACAATCCGGCGCATGGAAAGGCGGAAGCTTCTACGTCTAAATATTTAATCGATAAGCTATCTCAAATTCAAGTAATTCTGTATTCGGACCAAACGCCCATGGGGCAGCCTTATTCAAATGTCTCGGATTATCCTAAAAAGGACGGCAGGCTAGAAGATATATTAACCAATCAGCTGTGTCTGCTACCTCATCCATTGTGTGGTGACGTGAAGCGAGTCGATAAGGTCGTGGTGTGTTGTTCTGAAGTATTGGGAAGCTACCTAAAGTGGCCGCACTTTGAAGATTTTTATCAAACTCTGCGAAAGGCTTATCTAGAGGGGCGGGAAATCTACCTTCGAGATGGGGACTCAAAGGGTAGCTCAGCGATACGTGAGGCAATCGAAATATTTTCACAAGATGAGAAATATAAAGCAGGGTTCCATCATGTATTGACGGAAATAGCTTTTTTGCAGATCCGAGCAGAAGAACTTGGAGATAAGCACGGCATTATCCCAGTCTCGTTAACCCGGAATAGCTACGATGGATGCTTGTCAAATTTTATTTCAGCGACCACAGTTCGGCTCGAGGATATACCGCGTTTTGAGACGCCTGCTGGAGCAGGGCGAGAGGTGTATCCGAATCAAGGTCGGCACTGGGTTCTATTTAAGCTGATCGAGCGGTTATTAGCAGACAGTGACGAAGCCAAAATGTTTCTGAATAAGTTCTGGCAGGGATACAGCGATTGTATTTCTCGGTTACAGAATGATTCGATGCTTGACGGGCTTGAGTTTAGCAAGTTAGTAGACGGCATTTTCGAGCAGATGCGGATGACATGGTATAGCCAGCTTGCCCCAACCATGGAACAACTTGGCACACGGTTATCGGATCAATCACGGAATCTGGCCCAAGTCCAAACGGGGGTAGATGCGCTGGTTAAAAACTTACTAGGTAACTTGCACGAAAATATTCAGAGATTAAGAACTACCTATTTAGAGGGGTTGCAGCAAGATAGAGAGATTAAAGATGCACTGGCTAATTATGTTTCGCCTGAAGGCATGTCGCTTTACGATTCAATCCGTTTTCATTTAGAGAGCAAACTGCAGGAGTTTTTGCAGTCGGATAAAAAAGTATTGCTGCTATTGGGCGAAGCAGGTTCAGGTAAATCTACTTTTAACCGTCACCTCGCAGTTGGCTTATGGGATGCCTATATGCAAGCGAGTGCAACGGATGATAGTCCAATCCCTGTGTTTATCCAATTATCGAGCTTGCCAGAATCCAATCGAAATCTGGTTGAAGCATTTTTTGAAACGCAGGGATTTTCAAAAGAGCACATTAGAGCGTTACAGAGCAAGCATCGCTTTATATTGATTTTAGATGGATTTGATGAAATTAAAGATCGTCAACGGAATTTTTATAAAGATAATTGTTTAGAGAGCTGGCAAGACACCAAAATTATTATCAGCAGCCGGCCAGAGTATTTAGGATCAAATTATCACTACAAATTTCATCCATCCGGTGAGCGCAGCGCATTGCAGGAATATCAGCTGGCTACTTTTTCAGAAGAAACCATAGAGCGGTATGTAGATCAATATAAGAAAGCGCATCCAGAGGGGTCTTGGAGCGCAGAACAGTATAAAAAAGCACTAAAGCAATCTGACTTAAAAGAGCTAGTGGGCAATCCGTTTTTGCTCAAAATAAGCTTAAGCGAGTTGCCTGAGTTGAGTGAGGTACTTCAAGCAAGAGGCCAACGCTTTACCAGAATTGCGCTTTATGAGCAGTTTGTGAAGAGTTGGTTTAATCGCTCACAACAACGTTTATCGCAGATTCAGTTAAACCCAGAAGAGGTCAGAGAGTTTAGGAGTTTGGAACGTAAAGGATTTGCTGAGCGAGGAGTGGGTTTTAGTAAAAAATTAGCGCTTGAAATGTACAGAGTGGGTGAAGTAACCGTTACTTATTCATCTAAATCAGATGATCCGTGGGAAGAGCCTACTATTGAAGTAAGTCATGATTGGCGTAAGCGGCTATTAGGCGACGAGAATGCGATGACCGTGTTAATGCGCTTAAACGCCCCGCTTATCAGCCAAGGAGATCAACATCGGTTTATCCACAAAACGCTACAAGATTATTTTGTAGCACGAGCGCTGTGGGAAGAGTTCGATGTTCATAACAAGATGGGGCTAACTTCTTGGCTCAATAGACTAGATATTGTGAATGATCCGGCTGTATTGCAATTTTTAGCAGAGCGTGTGCGGCAAGAGCCGGAGTTAAAAAGCCATCTTCTGAGTGTGCTTGAGCAATCTAAAGGAGATGGTGGTGTTCAGTTTGAAAGAGGAGCGGCGAATGCGATCACGGCTTTGGTCAGAGCAGGAATACCGTTTACCAGAGCGGATTTGAAGGGAATCCGAATTCCAGGAGCGGATCTGAGTTACGGCATGTTTGATTCAGCGCAGTTGCAAAGAGCAGATTTAACTGGAGCCAAACTTGGCAAGAGTTGGTTGCGGCAGGCGAATTTAAGTGAAGCTCAGATGGCCGGAGTGCAGTTTGGCGAATGGCCATCTCTTCAAGAAGAGAGTGATGTGTTCCCTTCCACCTATTCACCGGATGGGAACAGATTTGCCACAGGTTTGGTGAACGGCAAAATCAGCGTTTATCAGACTTCAAATTGGGAAAAAATTCAGACCTTAATTGGCCATACAAATGAAATTTGCAGCATCACATACAGTCCGAAAGGTAATCAGCTTGCCTCAGGTAGTGAAGATGAAACAGTTCGACTGTGGGATGTTGAAACGGGGGCCACGTTGCACATCTTTAATTTTCACGCGGGTTGGTGTACTGCCCTTACGTTTAATCCGCAAGGAGATCAGCTTGTCGCGGGCGGCATGGACAATACGGTGCGTTTGTGGGATGTCAAAACGGGCGCTGAGCTTAAAACCTTAATTGGCCATGAGGATGCAATTTTTAGCGTCGCATATCATCCAAAAAATGATCAGCTTGCTTCAGGCGACTGCCAGACTGTGCGACTGTGGGATGTTAACACGGGCGTTGAACTTCATATTCTGGAAGGTCATGACAGCTCGATTATAGGTTTGGCCTATTCCTTACAAGGAGACCAGCTTGCCTCGTGCGATGATAAAGGAAAAGTGTGCGTGTGGGATGTTAAAACCGGGGCTGAACTGCACACCTTAGACTTAGAAGAGGAGGGGGTAAATAAGGTAGTGTATTCACCGCAAGGGGACCTTTTGCTTGTCTCAGGTGGTTTCGATGGCAAAGCGCGGTTGTGGGATGTCAAAGAGCGCGCATGTCTGAACACTTTTGGTGGTCATGAGAATCTAGTTTTGAGCGTCGCGTATAGTCCGCGAGGAAATCAGCTTGCCTTTGGTGGTGCAGGTAAGACCATGCGTTTGTCGGATATCAAAAACGGCACTGAGCATGACATCTTCGGCGAGCAGGCAGATGTAGTTAGAAGTGTGGCGTATTCGCCGCAAGGAGATCAGCTTGCCTCATGCAGTGCGGTTGGAACGGTGCAACTATGGGACGTAAAAACGGGCGCTAAGCTTAAGGACTTCCAAGGTCATACGGGTATTGTTTTTCGCGCTACGTATTCGCCGCAAGGGGATCAACTTGCTTCGTGTGGTGAGGACGGAACAGTGCAATTGTGGGATGTCAAAACGGGCACCAAGCTTAAAGCCTTCAGCGGTCATACAGGTCGTGTTTGTAGCGTTAAGTATTCGCCTCAAGGGGGGCAACTTGCCTCGTGTGGTGAGGATGGAACAGTGCGACTGTGGGATATCAGTACGGGCACTGAGCTTAAGGTCTTAAGCGGTCATGAGAAGGGGGAGGATGTTAATGCAGTGGCATATTCGCCGCAAGGAGATCAACTTGCCTCTTGCAGTGATGACGGGACAGTGCGACTGTGGGATATCAAAACTGGCGTTGAACTTCATATTTTAAATGGCAATATAGAAGAGCCCCCTAGAATCATAGCCTATTCGCCGAAAGGCAATTTGCTAGCCTCGGCTGGCGGCCTTGAGGATTGTACGGTACATCTTTGGGATACTAAAACAGGTGCTGAACTCCTTACTTTGACTGGCCATACTGGATTTGTTATGAGCTTAGTGTATTCGCCCAAAGGCGATTTGCTTGCTTCGGGTGGCTCTGACTTTACAGTTCGATTGTGGGATATCCAGACGGGCGAATGTCTAAAAGTGATTCAAGATTATGCTTTAGTAACAAGCTTAGATTGGAAAGAGATTTCAGGCAATCAATATCTAGCAATAGGCGGTGTGGATAAAACCATTCGGCAGTGGAAAGTGGAAAAAGAGGGCGAAGAATATAAGGAAATTTTTTGCTGGAGTACGGGACATGATTTCCTAACCGCGAGAGGGGCATTAATAGAAGGAGTAAAAGGTTTAAGTGAGATAAATCTTAAGCTGTTAAAGCAGAGAGGGGCGACGGAATTTACTTGAGGGATGAATCACCTCATCTCAAAGACACGCACCAACGCAATGCCTTCCATGAACTGGAATATCCATCGCAAGGTGGGTGTGCTGGAGGGATTACCCATCTTACATAAACCTCAGCGATACGCTGGCGAAAGGATTCATCTTCTGGAGTTTGAGGGGTATGCGCTTGACTAAAAGCACTTTTTAGCTCGGATAAAGGCAGAACCCGTTGAGCTGCCTTTTCGGCATGCTTAAAAGTAACTTTGGCTTGATCGTACAAGAATAACTGGCGGTACTGGCGAGCTTATCAAAAAGAAATATAAGAAAACATATCCAGAGCGAGAGCGAGGAGCGGTCTGCAACACTGCAGCAAAAAGCATTGCGAAAGCAGATTTCGCTGCCAGCCCTCGACTTTCTCTTGGACTCTCTTCGCGGCGAAACGTAGAATGCTGCAATCTTGGATGTAAGTTACAGCGCTGCGCTTGGCTTGTGTAGCATTTGATCATGAATAGCTAACCACTTCGCGGGCGAGACTAAGCCTTCAACCATAATAGATACGTCACATTAAGCCTTTCGACGCGTGATCCGTAGTGATTGGATTTGTGTTGAATAGGATATAAGGAACCTTTGATAATGCTGAGTCAGCCCGTTTCTCAAACATTGCTAACCAGGCAAGCGCAAGTGATGGCGCAAAGCTATCTAGATCAAGCGCGGATGCATGAAGAGTTACAGCATTCTGAATGGGCTTTAACCTTATATAGTCAAGCAAAAGCGAACTTTAGATATATTGCAAATACGCAAGGCGTACTTCCTTTGGCGGAGGCAAAAAACGCCCTAAGCCAAGCTCGCACACCCCAGAGCGCCGAAGCCGAAACTTTGCGGCAACGTATCGCTGAGGTTTATTTTGAGCGGGCGCAACTCCTAGAGAAGTTAGGCAAAACTGAAAAAGCACAAGCGAGTTATAAAAAGGCAGAAGCCTGGGGTCATCCTGATGGAGCGGCTTGGTTAATAAGCCATCTCTCAATCTCTGCTCCGGCTGATTCGCTGGACAAATATCGCGCCGTCGCCGCTCAGGCCGGCAAGACACTGTCCTCCGTTGCCGCTCCTTCCTCTGCTCTTTCTGTTGCTATCCAGCCTACCTTGGCTGAACCTGCCGAAAATGCAGAACGCCCACCCCATCTACCCAAAGTCATCCAAGAAAAGAATAAGTTGGTGGATCTGCTATTTACCAAAACCTTGGAGACCTTTCAGCAATGCAAAGTATCGAACGTCTGGCCCAGTGCTTTTTTAGTGTATGCGCATGACAACCCGCATGTCGGGACAGCGGACGCTGGCACGGCGAAATTTCTGATTCACCACCTGGGCGAGCTGGGCGTGAATTTGTATTCTGATCAAAAGCCCAAGGGGCAGCAAACGCAAGCGTCATTCAGCACGCGAGCAGACACCGCCAGACTAGACGATATTCTGACCAGCCAGCTGTGTTTGTTGCCTACGGCGATCGGCGGGATCCAACCGGTCGATAAGGTGATTGTCTGTGGCTCACAGGTGCTCGGGCATTATTTGCAATGGGGGGAAGCCGGGCAACACTATCAATCCTATTGCGCGGAGCTGAAAGCGGCCTATGGGCTGGCCC
>JASSUD010000092.1:0-6966 GCA_031963225.1 Mycoavidus cysteinexigens | reverse complement strand
TTCAAAAAGACGGTGGTATGCATGTTGGGGTTCCTTCGTCACCACCAACCTACCGTCCTTGCAGTTCTATAACGTGCATCACATCAGTTATATAACCAATAACCATTGTTCCCACCCCTCTCAGTCCTTTAACTACCACTTCCCAGAGCTTTCCGAGGCTCAGTCAACTACTCCGCCGCTTGTTCCTTTTTAGCGTAGTGCCAATAATCTTTCCCATATTGCCACAGGGCACAGCACCTATTTGCTTCTCTATAAATACGTTTTAGAGAGGGCATATATAGCCTGCTCAATGCCCTTAGCACGCCTATCGCAAAAGCGATATTTTTGGAGAGGATGATGGGACAGTACAACGCGCCTTTGCGCGATATGCAATTTGTATTGCATGAAGTGCTTAATGTGCAAAAAGAGCTTGAAAGTTTGCCAGCGCATGCTGATTTGGATAAAGAGACGATCGACCAGGCTTTGAGCGCAGCAGGGCAGTTTTGTAGCGAAGTATTATTTCCATTGAATCGTTCTGGCGATTTAGAAGGGTGTACTTGGGAAAACGGGCAGGTGCGTGCGCCTAAAGGCTTTAAAGCCGCTTACGATCAATATGTAGATGCAGGCTGGCCTTCACTCGCTTGTGACCCAGAATACGGTGGACAAGGCTTGCCGCTATTTTTGCATACTGCTTTGTATGAAATGCTCAATTCAGCGAATCAAGCGTGGACCTTGTATCCAGGTCTGTCCTGTGGTGCTTATCAGTGTTTATATGCCTATGGCACGCCAGAGCAGAAAAAAGCTTATCTTCCTAAACTGGTATCTGGTGCCTGGACAGGAACCATGTGCTTGACAGAGCCTCATTGCGGCACGGATCTGGGTTTACTTAGAACCCAAGCCACTCCAAATGAAGATGGTTCATACCGGGTTGAGGGCACCAAAATATTTATCTCCAGCGGTGAGCATGATTTAGCACCAAACATCATTCATCTAGTACTCGCTAGATTGCCAGGTGCACCTAAAGGCACGCACGGTATTTCTCTTTTCGTAGTCCCTAAATTTATTCCTAATGACCAAAATGAACCCGGTGAGCGCAATAAAGTGCACTGTGGTTCTATTGAAGAAAAAATGGGGATCCATGGCAATGCAACGTGCGTGATGAATTTTGATGGCGCGCAGGGCTGGCTAGTGGGGGAAGTGAACAAAGGGCTGCACGCCATGTTCGTGATGATGAATGCCGCCCGTTTAGGCGTAGGCATGCAAGGGTTGGGCATTACTGAAGTGGCCTATCAAAACTCATTGGCATATGCCAAAGAACGCCTGCAAATGCGTTCTCTGTCTGGCGCTAAAGCCCCTGAAAAAGCGGCTGATCCGATTATCGTGCATCCAGATGTACGCCGTATGCTGCTCACTCAAAAAGCCTATGTGGAAGCAGGTCGTGCGTTTAGCTACTGGATGGCTTTGCAAATCGATAAAGAACACAAACACCAAGATGCAGGCGTACGTGCGGAATCTACAGACTTCGTATCACTGTTAACCCCTATCGCCAAAGCCTTCTTAACCGATAACGCCGTGGAATCCGCCAACTTAGCTCTGCAGATTCTTGGAGGGCATGGCTATATCAAAGAATGGGGTATGGAGCAGTATGTGCGTGATGTACGTATTAGCACAATTTATGAAGGCACCAATGCGATTCAGTCTCTAGATTTATTGGGCCGCAAGATTCTTGGCGATATGGGCGCTAAGCTGAAAAAATTTGCCCGTATGGCGCAGAGCTTTGTAGAAGAGCAAGGGCTGAAACCTGAGATGCAGGAATTCATCAATCCGCTGGCTGAGCTTGGCAAAGAAGTCAAAAGACTGACTATTGAAGTCGGTATGAAAGCCTTCAGCAATCAAGAAGAAGCAGGGGCCGCAGCGGCACCTTACTTGCGGGTTATAGGGCATCTCATTTTTGCGTATTTTTGGGCACGTATGGCACGCGTTGCACTTGATCATCCAGCCAATGAGCCTTTTTATCAAGCCAAACTGGCTACAGCGCGTTTTTATTTCAAACGCCTGCTTCCTGAGACCACCTCTGCATTGCAAACAATACGAGCCGGTGCAAAAAGCTTGATGGAAATGGAAGCCTCCCTTTTCTAGGGTGAAATTCACATAAAAGTAAGTGGTATGCATGTTGGGGTTCCTTCGTCACCGCCAACCTACCGAAATGGCTATGTAAAAGGGTTCTATCAAACTCTACCAACCACAAGAAAAGCAAAGAACGGTAGGTTGGTGGTGACGAAGGAACCCCAACATGCATACCATTGGCTTTTTTAATACCTGCGTAGCATCAGTGATTAAGATTATTGGAAATAAGATGCATTGTAAGATAAATATGAATATAAACTATACGTAAAATTACTGGAAAGAATTAGCTTAGAAGTTAGATATGTCCGTTCGTTGCTAGCACCTCACTAAAATGCTCTAAAAAAAACCCCCAATAAATTTGGATTAGTAAGGTCCAAATTTATTGGGGGGTTTTTATAGTATTTTTGGATATCTATAGAGCCGTTTTTCTATAGACTTCTTTCGAAACCGAGTAGCCAGTATGGTAGGTTGGTGGTGAGGTACGAACCCCAACATGATGACCGCTGCCCTTTTTAAACCTGCATATGCAGGATTACAAGTCGGTGGTATGCAATGTTGGGGTTCCTTCGTCACCACCAACCTACCACTCGGTTTAAAAAGAAGTTTTATCCATCAACTCACCGCTTTTTGCATTAAAAATTGCTTTTATGAGTCTCGCCAGCTGCCTTACATCACTGCGCAACGCCCTTGCTGGTCACGTGCCTCTTGTGCTTTTTTTTGCGTTTCAAGCTCGCTCTTAAACGCCCCCTGATAGAGAGGGTTACGCACCTCTATCGGAGAACCAAGGCGGTATCCGTAAGTAGTGGGGTACGCTTGCCCAGAGGGGAGGTACATCTGTTGTCCTTCTTTCTCCGTCTCAATCTTAATACCTGGTTTGGTAAAAAAGCCCTGTACACTCCATTTACCTTTTGCTTTCCCTGACTCTGCCTTTTTAGCGCGCGATAAGCGTTCATTGGCTGTACCTGTCATCAACGCTACGACGACCCGCTCCTGAGTAGAGAGCGTATCAACCTTCCCTGCTTTTAAGTACTCCATCAAGCGAAGCGCCCCATTTTGGGCCAGTGTCTGAATATCTTTAGTAGACCAGGTTGGGTCTGAGAGCACAGGCTGCCAGCAGCGGGCTGCGTAGTCGCCCATTGCCTCTATTTGCTGCTGGATGCGCTCGACCACTTGCAAACTTTTTGGCTTTTCTTCGGACGTTGCAAAAGTGTCGTTTACACGTTGTGCCTCGGCTTTTTCCTTAGCATGCTGCCGATCGGTAAGCGTTTGCGCCACCCCTTGAATAATGGCAGGTAGATCTATGGTGGCAGTGACAGTTAATGTGGCATCAAATTGGATTTGAGGTAGGGCCCCTGAAATCGCCTGAACCAACCCGTTTACCAAATCAGCTTTACTCATTGGCATCGCTTCTCCATTGGCGTGACGCAGCTGCTGGACAATTTCATCACGCAACTTTGCTTTGAATTGATCGGCAAAAAGGCGAACGGGTCGGTTCTGTTCTGTATTCAAGTCAATCTGGTGCGTCAATTTGGAATACCACAGTTCGTCTTGCTCACGTTGTAATTCACGTTGTTTAGCTACTTCAGCTTCTTTGATTTTGAGCTTGTCCTGCTCCTGTTTGAGCTGGGCTTGCTGGGCCTCAAGGTCTTCTTTTGAATGACGCTGCCAGAACCAGTAATAGGCTTTGTCTTCGAGGGTTTGAATTTGGTCGCTGGTCAAACACTTCGATGGCGCACTACCGGTGACCAACTCCGTTTCGACATGCTCTGTTAGCTCTGTTTGTGTTTCCCAGTTAGCTGTTGGAGCGTTAAGTGGGGCTGATTTTACTTGCTGATGGCGTTGCAATAGTTTTTGTTCAATATTCAGCCTTAAGGCCTCGGTAGTGGAATGGAAGGCATTGATTTGCAGGGGTGCGGCTTGGTCGATGAAGAGTTTAGCTAAGGCCTTATACCCTGTGTCATCAAACGCTCGCGCAAGATTGAAGTAAGCCCGCGCCTGTCTTTCTTGACGTTTACCGTCGTAATGCAGGATTTGGCAGGTATGTGTGATCCCTAACTCAACCTGCTTTGCGGCCAAGTAGACCTCTCCCACATAAATCGAAAGCATCCCTAACGCCTGATGTTGGTTGGCTGTCTTATGGGCGAGATAAATACGGTGCGTCTCACACAGCGTCTCTATCGCTTCTTGGTAAGTCCGCTCAGCTTCAGGTTTACCGTCTTCTACTTCTTTTTGGATAATCCCCTGATCAACCAACAGTTCTGCACGCGTGCGTTCGTCGAACACGGCCGGATGCTGATTCATCCATTGTTGTAATTTTTCATATTCCTCAAGCGTATCGACTAAACGCCCTTGTTTACGCAATGCGCGAGTGTAATTGCGCAGCGTATAGGCAATGGCTTCGGGATCGCCTGCTTCACCCAAGTTCACTTGAATCGCATAACTCTTCTCAAAATACTGCATCACTTCCTCGCCCACCTGGCCTCGTGGCACAAGCTGAGAAGCCAGGGTACCCGCTTGGTACAGATATTCTTGACCGTACAGTTTGAGTAATTTTGTCTCGTCCTCGCTAATGGATTGGGCCAAAAAATGCTCAGGTTTCTGTTCAAAGTGCGCGATCAGCTCTTTGGATAGCCCTTGCTTAAAGAAGTGCTTGGCTTTTTGCAAACAATCATAGGCCAGGTGCAACTCACCGTGATGCATATAGTAGAGTCTGGCTAGACTGCTACCCAATGTCAGCACTTGAGTAAGTAAAGCGGGAGAGTCAGACAACGAAAGCTTGGCACAGGTCTCAAAAAGAAGCGTATGCACCAGATCCGCATACTGTCTTAGGTCAGCTGGCTTGCTTTGACGGCCCGCCGCGCTTTCGTTATCGGTTAAATAATGGAAGACTTCCGACAGGCGCTGGATATTTTCTTCTAACAATGAACGCTGTGTTGATGCGTACTCTTTTTGCACAGCACTTAAAAAAGCCGAGTTTAGTTTAAGGCTTTGTGTCGCTTGATCAATGTCCAGTATCGCAAACCGTTCACTGAAAAGCCTATCAATGGCTTCTTCTGCTATTTCATCAGGCTGCTGCTCATTGACAAAAAACGCAAACGGGATGCGATGATTGCCAAGCCAGGCAGCCTGCTTAATAAAATGTAAGGCGCGAGCCGCCGCCGGGTCAGTCAGGGCTTCTGCCTCAAGTGGCGCTAGGCTGGCCTGCACAATCTCGTTGAGTAAGGACTCTCGCACATTCTGGTGTTTTTCCGATTTTTCCAAAAAGCTAGAAAAGTTCTGCGCCCCCACTACTTTGGTTTTATAGCGCTGACATAGCGCTTCAATGACCCCAGGATATCCCCCCGTCAGTTCAATGAGGCGGTTGAGATCCTCTTCTTCAAGGGATTCTGTTGGAAGGCACTGCAAAACCAATTGCTTCGCTTCATCAGGCGTAAAAAGGCTCAGAGGGAGCGATTTGACAGGGCGTCCTAAATTTTGACCCAGCTTATTTGCCAAGGGTTGGGCGGTCGTATAGATCAGTTGAGCAGATCCAAAAGAGGATTTCAGCCAACTTAAGACCAGATCGACATTGCTTGGCGCCAACCCATCCAATACAAAAAGTGAACGAGGATGTTGTTTGACATAGTTCGCCACCTGCCTCAGAGCCGCTTGTGGATTTAACTTCTCATAGCCAAGCGCGTAGCTGATAGCTTGAATATCCGCATGGGCACTACTGACACTGCTACAGTCAATCCAACCCAGCAACTCGTATTGCGCAAAGCAATCCTGGCGCGGATCAATTAAACGTTGAAGCAACGTGGTTTTACCCACCCTCGGTGGGCCGACCACTTCGATCAGGGTATCGGGCTGATCTTTGATAAGGTTGAGTAAAGGCGCAGATTGCGCGCTAGAAACGTAATGGGTTGAGTGAAGTGAGCGCTGTCCCAAAGAAAATTTAGGCTCGGAGATAACCAAAGCGCTGTTTAATTTTAGTGCCAGGTCAGAATGCCCACAGTCTTGGGCTTGCGCAGGATTTACTTTATTGAGGGGGCGCGCTTGCGCCAAATTCTCTTGTACAGAGTTATCTGATGTAGAAGGAGAAGAGGATGTTTTTGAAGAATGCGTCGGAATATTTAGCATTAAGAATCCTTATTTTCTTACTTATTGGATTTATTTGTAAAAAATGTATTATTAAATCCATATTAAAAAAGATGGATTATAAGATATAGATGAAAATAAGCTATACGTAAAACTACTGGAAAGAATTAGCTTAAAAGTTAGACGTATCTGTTCGTTCCTAGCCCCTCACTACTTAGGGGTTTATTCCAAGGTTCACGTCTTCTAAACGCCCATGTAAGCAGTGCAAGTGCGATTCGATTGGAAAGGAGTCCGCCAATCGGCCGCATATGGGAATAGGCATTGACTTTGGGCTATGTCCTACATCAATGCCTATTCCTTATATGCTAAAAAGCAGACATATTAAGTGCTATAAAACCGGACAGATCTATTTTCTACTGGCACATTTTAAATCGCAGTTAACAAATGGCAGACAACAGTCATGCGAAAACCTTGATTAACCCTAAAACCTTTTATCTGACGGACAGATAAGGAGAAGATGATCGGTTGACTGATGCAACGCTTAGGTCAGGAGCGAAAGGAATGCCCGCCGCCTGCTGGGCTTGTTGAATCGCTTGTCTGAATTTGGTTTCCTGCTCCGGATTCTCAAAGGGAACCGTCTGTAGACTTTGAGCGGTATAAAAATACAGGGTGCCTTCCTGTATATAAAAAGGTGCACTCTGATCAAAGCGTTGTTCAAGTAAGTATCCTTTATAGATCAATTCTATCTTTTGTCTATTAAGCGTTGGCAATAAGCGATAGAGC
>JASSUD010000044.1:0-24527 GCA_031963225.1 Mycoavidus cysteinexigens | reverse complement strand
TTCGGGCGGCGTGGATACCATGATCCGTATCTGGGATGTGCAAAGCGGTGCGCTTATACACATCTTAAGAGGACATAGACGTGAGGTCCATAGCCTGGCGTATTCGCCAAACGGGGTGCAGATTGCATCCGGCAGCGAGGACTCGACTGTCCGTCTATGGAACGCGCAAACTGGAACGGCTTTGCAAACCTTAGAAGGGCATACACACCCTGTTTTTAGCGTAGTGTATTCTCCGAGCGGAGCCCAACTTGCCTCTGGCGGCCATGATAAAAAAGTCCGCCTATGGGACACGCAAAGAAGATCTGCTACACACCGGTTAGAAGGACACACAGAAACTATTACAAGCGCGTGTTATGCGCCAGATGGAGAGCAGATTGCCTCGGGCAGTTTTGATTATACGGTTCGTTTGTGGGACGCACGCGGGGCAATTACACATATCTTAACGGGGCATACACGTGAGGTCTATAACGTGGTGTATTCGCCAAGTGGAACGCAAATCGCCTCGGGCGGCGCTGATAAGACCATTCATCTGTGGGATGCACAAAGTGGCGCAGCTGTGCATACCCTAAAGGGGCATAACGGACCGATTAGTAGTAGGCTCGTGTACTCGCCAGATGGATTACAAATTGCTTCCAGTTCTGATAAGACGATTCGTCTATGGGATGCGCAAAGCGGTATAACTGTGTCTATTTTAGAAGGGCATACAGCCGATGTTTTAAGTGTGATGTATTCACCGAACGGGTTGCAGATTGCTTCGAGCAGTATTGACCATACTATCCGTCTGTGGGACAGACAAAGCGGTGCAACTATACGTATCTTGAAAGGGCATACTGAGCGAGTTGGTGGGATAGTATATTCGCCAGATGGGTTATACATCGCCTCGGGCAGCGGCGACCATACAATTCGCTTGTGGGATGCACAAAGCGGTGCGGCTTTACTTACCTTGGAAGGACATACAGACGCTGTTTTGAGGGTGGTGTATTCGCCAAGCGGAACACAGATTGCCTCAGGCAGTTTTGATAAGACAGTCTGTTTGTGGGATGTGTATAGTGGGGCGGTGATACATATCTTACGTGGACATACAGATAAAATTTTAAGTGTGGCGTATTCACCATGCGGAGCGCTAATTGCTACAGGCAGCTATGACAATACCATTCGTGTATGGGAGCTTGCTTCTGGAAAATGTATAACAGTGATTCAAGGAATGCGTCGCGATAGCATAGCCTGGAAAAAAGCGCCCGAAGGCTCTTATTTGTTGACATGCGGCAAAGATTGTTTATTGCGTCAATGGAAGGTCAAAAAAGAGGGAGAAGGGTATATAGCAGAACTGGAATATATATCATCGCACGGACAACTCAATGTGAGAGATATACAGACTCAGGAAGCAAGCGGCTTAAGCCTGGCGAATGAAAAGTTATTGAAGCAGAGGGAGTAGCAGTAGGCAGTTCTATGGGAGAGCCTCTTTAGATCGGCTATAAGCTGTTGGGAGATTGGAATATCTCCAATTCCAATCTCCTCCATGCCATCCTTACATCTTATATTTAATTCAACATGTATATAGTCATAGCTTGAGGAATGCCGCCCACTTTAAATAGTGAGATGTCTAATTGTTTGTTGCATTTCTCAATTCCTCTTTAGTAGGGGGTGCAGAATCGAACTTAGGTGTGAAGTTTCGAAGATCTATAGCACGAATTGGAGTTTCTTTGTCCGCATTAAAATCTCGACCTGCCAAGCTATGGCTATCGATGACGATAACCCGTTTTTTGCTGATGTCAACGTCACTGCCACTTTCGGGATCACTCTCATACTTTGGGCCAGTCAATTTATCTTCATCTTCATCTTTTACTGTACTGTCAGATGAGCGATGGTTCTCCAGATGCGCCCCGTTGCTTAAGCAAACGCTCATTCATTATACTCAAACCCTGCGCACCTTGAATGGACGTACCAACTGCGGTCAGTTTATTGTTATATGAGGTCCACCATAGGCTGACCTGCAGCTCATTTTCTTTGCTTTCTACTCGCCAGATGCGAGTTGCTCCATCACTCCCAATTGTCGCCACTTTAGCCGCGCTATCAGAAGACTTCTGCCAAACAACTGAATGGATCTGGCCAAAACCTCCAATTGTCGCTTTACATTCTCCTGAATCTACTGACCATATACTTACTCTATAGTCATGACCTGCAGACGCTAACCACCTCCAATCTGGTGAAAACGACGTATCCCATACCATACCGCGGCGCCCCTCAAGCGTTTTACATAACAATGCGTCAGTGCTTTCTAAACTTTCTAAATCCCATAAATCTATTTCTCCGTCCGTACTCCCAGAGGCTAGCCACTTTCCATCTGACGAAAACGACACCTTCTTTACGCTCCAATCATATCCTCCAAGCGTTTCACACAAAAATGCGCCATCACTTTTTAATTCCCATAGATTCGCCGTCTTATCAAAACTCCCAGAGGCTAACCACTTTCCATCTGGCGAAAACGACACACTAGTCACTCCTTCATTATGCCCTTCAAGCGTCTCATGCAACAAGGCACCAGTCCTTTCTAACTTCCATAACTTAACCGTACTATCTTGACTCCCAGAGGCTAACCACTTTCCGTCTGAAGAGAACGACACACTCCTCACGCTATGACTATGCCCTTTAAGCGTCCCGCGCAATAACGCATCGGTACTTCTTATCTCCCATAGCTCCACCGAACTATCCGAACGCCCGGAGGCCAACCACTTTCCATCTGGTGAAAATGACACACTATGCGCCCCCCTACTATGCCCTTCCAACCTCTCATGCAACCCGGCGCTTTCTAATTCCCATAGCCTCACCGTATCATCCCAACTCCCAGAGGCTAACCACTTCACATCTGGCGAAAACGACACACTAGTCACATGATCACCATGCCCTTCAAGCGTCCCTCGCAAAAGTGCGCCGGTGTTTTTTAACTCCCACAACCTTATCGTATTATCCCAACTCCCAGAGGCTAACCACCTTCCGTCTGAGGAGAATGATATACTCGCTACATCACTTGCATGCCCTTCGAGCGTCTCATGCAGTAACGCGCCGGTGCTTTCCAATTCCCACAGCTTCACCGTTTTATCTGCACTCCCAGACGCTAGCCACTTCCCGTCGGATGAGAACGATATGCTATTCACCTGATCCGTATGCCCTTCAAGCGAGCACTGGAGTTTGCCTGTTTTTACTGTCCATAGCTTCACAAGATTATCACAACCGCCTGAAGCCAGATATTGGCCATCTAGCGAGAATGCTATACAGACAACTCCATCACTGTGCCCTTCAAACGTTTGTTTCAGCTCGCCTGTATTGACTGACCATAGCTTCACACACTTGTCATGGCTGCCCGAAGCCAGCCATTGGCCGTCCGGCGAAAACGCAACGCTCTCAACCTCATAACTGTGTCCTATAAATACGCGCCACAGTTTGCCTGTCTTGATTGACCATAGCCTCACACGATTGTCATCATCACCTGAGGCCAGCCATTTGCTATCTGGCGAAAATGCAACGCTTCTCACTCCATGATCCTCGAACCCAAGGTACCCTTCAAAAGTTTGCTTGAGCTCTAGTGTCTCTGCCTGATACAGCTGAATGCTACCTACCTTTGTGCCAACGGCTAACCAATATCCGTCTGGCGAATAACAGCAAGTCCAAACCGCGCCCCATAAATCTAAAGCGGGTTTTTCTCCAAATACAACATCGTCTAACTTTGCTTTGTGCATATTGGCCTCCCGTAACCATGCACCACGCAACTTAACCCTGCTTAAACTTGCCCCTTCAAATTGGGTGCTATCAAACACCCCATAACTTAAATCTGCTCCCGCTACCTGAATTCCATTGAAATCCATGTTATTAAACTGCACTCCAGCTCTAACCAAAACGGTCAGCGCATTGGCCGATGCCATTTGGAAATTTGCGTCTGTTTTGGAATGCTCAACACACTCCAAAAGCCGTACTCTTAATATACGCTCTTGCTTGACCCGCTCAGCTAGAAAACCCAGTACAGCATGATCTTCAACCAGATTTAGACGATTGAACAGAAGTGTTTTCTCTATCTTCTGCTTAACTTGCTCCCCCAACTCTTGTGCCACAAAATAATCCAGTAACGACTTATGGATAAATCGATATTGCTCTCCTTGGCGGATCAATGGCGCGTTTAACCGCATCAACACTGTCATTGCATTCTCATCTCCTAATAGACGCTTGCGCCAAGTATCATTCGATTCAGCACTCCGCTCTTCCCAAGGATCATCAGCTTCGGCTGAATAGGTGGTAACCACCTCCCCAGCTCGATACATCTCAGCTGCTAACCTTTTACTAAAGCTCACCCCGCGCTCAGCAAACCCCCTTTGCTCTAATTGCCTAAACTCTTTAGCTTCGCCTGGATCGAGTTGAATCTGTGCTAAGCGCTGTTGCGAACGATCAAACCAGCTCTTCACAAACTGGTCATAAAGGGCAAGTCGAGTAAATCGCTGATCTTTCTCTTTAAGCGCCTTACTCAATTCAGGCAAAACGCTCAACGTTATTTTCAGCAAAAACGGATTACCCACCAGCTCTTTTAAGTCTCGCCGCTTTAATGCTTCGTTATACTGTTCCACACTCCACGGTCCTTCTGGATGTGCTTTCTTATACTGATCCACATACCGCTCTATAGTTTTTTCTGAAAAAGGTGCCAACCGATATTCTTGTAAAGCCCGAGGTTTACCAGACGCATGAAATTTGTATTGATAGTTCTGCCCCAAATATTCCGGCCGGCTGCTGATAATAATTTTTGTTTCTTTCCAATTATCAAGCTGGTTATCTTTATAAAATAAGCGTTGACGATCTCTGATTTCATCAAAACCATCTAAAATCAACACAAAGCGATGTTCGCTCTGTAATGCTTTGATTTGCTCTTTTGAAACTCCCTGAGTTTCAAAAAATGCTTCAACCAAATTCCGATTGGATTCTGGCAAGCTTGATAATTGGATAAAAATAGGGATCAGGCGGTCCTTCGCTGCATTCGCTTGCATATAAGCTTCCCACAAACCAACGGCAAGGTGCCGGTTAAAGGTGGATTTACCTGAACCTGCGTCACCTAGCAACAGCAAAACTTTTTTATTTGACTTTAAGAACTCTTGAATTTTGCTCTCTAAATCAAATCGGGTTGAATCGTGAAGTGGCATACCTTCAAGCGAGACATAGTTTGCCAGTGCATCTTTGATTTCCCTATCTTGCTCTAAGCCTTCTAAATAATTGGCTCTCAACTTCTGAATATTTTCCTGTAAGTTGCCTAGTAGTTTTTCGACCAGCAGATCGACCCCTGTTTGAATTTGGGTCAGATTCCGTGATTGGTCTAACAACCGTATATCCATTTGCTTCCAGGCCGGATAAAACTGCTTCACGTTAGCGGCAAGCTGCTTGTGCAAGGCTCTTTCTATCTCGCCAAAAATGCTATCCATGAGTTTACGAAACTCAGATTCGCCAAACGTTGGCTCATTCTCCAATCGGAAAATACAATCGTTATATCCGTTCCAAAATTTGTTCAGAATCGTTTGCGCCTCATCGCTGCCCACTAATATCCGCTCGATCAACTTAAACAGTACCAAGTGCCGATTTTGATTCGGATATACTTCTCGACCTGCTTGGGCTTGCTCCTCAAATCGGGGAATATCCTCCATCCGAACCGTAGTCGCTGAAATAAAACGGGCCAGGCAGTCATCATAGCTATTTCGGGTTAATGGAACGGGGATAATTCCATGACTATTTTTCAGATGCTCTGCTCGGATTTGCAAAAATGCCATTTCCGTCAATACATGATGAAACCCCGCCTTATATCGCTCCTCTTGCGAAAATTGTTTGACGACTTCACGTATGGCACAAGCATTCCCGTGTCCACCTTTTTTCAAGTAGGACTCTCGATCTTTACAATACGCCTCTCGAAGTTTTTGATAAAAGCTGCCATACTCCGACCATTTTAGATAGCTTCCGAGTACCTCAGAACAGCACATCACGACCTTATTGACCGGCTCCACATCGCCTCGCAACCGATCAGGCAACAAACAGAGCTGGTTGGTTAAAATATCTTCTAGTTTGCCGTCTCGTTTCAAATCTCCCGATGTACTCGAATACGGTTGCCCCATTGGGGTTTGATCCCATGCGCGCTAACTTAAGCCAAAAGATAGCCTGTTCATGGAAAAAATCCCCTTTTTTCGCTTAACTTTTTGTACAGTTTAGCGACAATATGTTCTGGTCTTTGGCTTAAGTTAGCGCGCATGGGGTTTGATCCGAATACAGAACGACTTGTATTTGAGATAACTTTTCGATTAAATATTTAGACGTAGCGGCATCCGCTTTTCCATGTTTGATATTATCGTGCGCATATACCAGAAACATACTAGGCTTATCGGACACCTCTAAGGAACTTAGCGTTAATAACGCCTTTTCAAACAGGTAATCTACCCGCGCGCTTTTTTCCTGAGCAGGCGAGGCAACCACTTGCTGCAAGGGCATTGAGCCCAGTTCTAAAGGTCGCGCATTTGCAACTAGCTCTTTTGTTGGATCCAGTGGTTTGCTATTTTCTTCACTCACACTCTCATTTTTGATTAAAAACGAGCCGTACCGCGCGCTTATTTGTTGATGCAACATTCGCGCTCCAGGTTGCTTCACATCCATATGAGGCGCGTACTCTAATGCCTTTTTATATTTCTCTTCAGCGCCTAATTTATCGTACTTGCGCAGAAGCGTGCCATAGTAAAAATGGCTTGCTGCTAGCTGCTCTCTCATCTTTCTTAATTCAGATTCATTATGGGTACGTTGCAGCAAGTCTTCTGCTTCTCGAATTCCTGCTTCAAAGCATTTCTTTCCTTTCTCTAAATCTCCTTGCTCCTCATAGCGCGTTGCTTCCTCTCGAAGCTTATTGGCTGCTGACAAGCCAGAAACTGAAATGGGTGTCGTATTAACGCCTCTACTCCCAATCCCCATCAATGTATTCAAATTAAACAACTTCTTCCCCCTTTTATTACTTATTCGAACTGTGTAGATAAAAAACGCTGCATGCTCAGAATAAAAGCAGCGCCTTGCCTTATCTCCCCATTATAGAGAATCAAGAGCATTCACTTAACTCGACCCAAGCTAGGTCAGTTCCTGATGAGATTCGCTGGTTGACGCCTCAATCGCTTACTGTGCAGCCACATACCGGTCATTGTTCTTGAAAGCATAGTAGGTGGCCTGCCGGGTATTCGGAAGAAACAAGCGGCAGTTTAGGCATAAGATAGTGACCACTATTGAATAAGAATAATCTTATAAAAATTTCAGAATGCTATGCCATGATCTATATGCAATATTAGATTTATCTGTATGCACAAAAATATCATTGAAAAATCACTTTGCAAACCGGCGTTTTTCTATATAAGCCACCAGAATGTTTAGGAAAAAAATTGCTTAATTTTATCGCAGGAATACGTCCGTCATCGCCAGCCATCTCCTCGCAGCATCTGTTACTCCGGGCGCAAGCGTATAAAGCGAAAAAAAATCCAGAAGAAGCCAAACAATGGTACCAAAATGCGGTTGAGCAAGCTAAAACTGAATATGAAAGAAATCCTGGTGATTCAAGAGCAAAAATAAACTTCGATACGATATGCAAGGAATACTTCGCTTTTTTAAGCGAGCTTCCATTAAGTGAGCGTCAAGAGCCAAGCGTCGCGGCTAATCCAGAAAAAAGCAAACAAGTGGATTATTTGTTTGAAAGGGCGTTGTCTACATTGGGCTCTTTAGGGTTGTCCAATAAAACGAGCCTGTTTCTGGTATATGCGCACGACAATCCCGCATATGGAAAAGCGGATGCAGATACATCTAAATATTTAATCAAGAAGTTATCTCAAATCCGAGTCAACCTGTATTCCGATCAAACGCCGATGGGGCAAGTGCATTCAATGCCTCCGGAAGCGTTAAAAGAGGACGGCAAACTGGAAGATATCTTAACCAGTCAACTCTGTTTATTGCCGACTCAATTGAGAGTCGATGTAGAACCAGTCGATAAGGTGGTGGTATGTTGTTCTGAGGTATTGGAAAAATACCTGAAAGAATGGCCGCACTATGAAAGTTTTTATCAGCAACTCCGAGTTGCTTATCGCAAAGATTGCAAAACACGGAGTACTTCCGCTATTCGTGAGGTGGTGAGACGATTTTCACAAGAGCAAAAATATAAGGCAGGGTTCCATCATGTGTTGACGGAAATGGCTTTTTTGCAAATCCGAGCCGAGTATCAGGAGGATCAACACGGCATTATCCCGGTTTCGTTAACCCCAAAGAGTGCTAAGGAATGCTTGGGGCATTTTATTCCTCAGACCATAGTTCGCATGGAAGATATTCCTAGATTTGAGGAGCAAGCCCAAGCAGGGCGAGAGGTATATCCAAATCAAAGCCGGCACCTAGTGCTGTTTAAGCTGATCGAGCGTCTGTTAGTAGGTAGCCATGAAGCTACAACATTTCTGAACAAGTTTTGGCAGGGGTACGATAGGTGTATTTCTCAGTTAAAGAATGAGCCTTCAATGCTTGACGGGCTTGCGTTTACCGAGCTTGTAGACGGCATTTTCGGCGATATAGAGAGGGAGCTAAATAGCCAGCTTGTCTTTATCCTGCAGCATAAGAGGAAAATAAAAGAACTGCATCTACCCAAGCTCTCCGATCTGCGTGAAGCGCTGTATGAGCATTATCAATGCTCAAATCTTTTAATTCAGCGGGTCTCGGGGGAGACAGCCCTACTGGATGATTGCTATATCAATCTGGCCATTGTAGAAAGTCGGGCACAACGTGAAAAAGACCGGGAAAAGCTTATAAAGCAAGCTGTGACTTTTGAACGCCTACCAAGTGGTGAACAGCTTGAGGCTACTAATCCAAACAAATTGATTGCATTAGACCAGCTTGTTGAGGTGCAAAGATTACGCAATGGGGGAGAAGGGAGGCCCAAACGGATTTTGGTTCAGGGGCGGGCAGGGATAGGCAAAACGACACTATGCAAAAAGCTGGTGCATGAATATTACCGCAATGGTTTATGGCAGGATATTTTTGACAATATTCTGTGGGTGCCATTGCGGAAACTTAAGACAGCCTCGCTCCACCGCCTGGAAGATTTACTGTGCCAGCATTACTTTTCAGGTCATGACAATGCCAAAGCCCAGGCTTTAGCGAAAGCTTTTCTTGCGCATCAGGGTAAGACTTTATTTATCCTGGATGGTTTGGATGAAGTCACAGAAATGTTTAGTGAGAATCATCCACAACATCATTTTTTAAAGCATCTGCTAAACCAGTCTCATGTTTTAATCACATCCCGTCCGGCAGGGGTGAATGCGTATCAGTGCAATGAGCTGGACTTGGAATTAGAAACCATCGGGTTTAGCTCAGAGAATATACAAGCCTATATTCAGAAATTTGCGCCTAAATCGGATCGGGTAGCGATTTTGCAATTCATCAAGCATAACCCATTGATTCAAGGGCTGGTGAATATACCGATTCAGCTCGATGCTTTGTGCTATAGCTGGGAGAATGTACTTCAAAATCAAACTGTGACTATGGCCAGTATTTATGAAGCGATGGTGAATAAATTATGGTTAAAGGATAGTAAACGCTTAAAGAAAAGAGATTCTGCAGAGGAGCTGACAGAATATAAGTTAGAAAAAAGGATGGCTCCTGAAACCCACTATTTAAGCTACTTGGCCTTTAAAGGTTTAGAAACGGAGAAAATTGAATTTAGCTGGAATGATTTATCCGAATGTGAAAAAGAGCTAGATATCGTTGGTGGTATAGAAATAGATGCGTACACGCTGAAAAAAACGTCTATTTTGCATACCATCAATGCGGAAGAACCCAACGAAAAAAAACGTCACTATCATTTTCTGCATTTAACGTTTCAGGAGTTTTTTGCGGCGAAGTTTTTAGTTAAACATCTACAAGCGTATACCCATGTGGAAGGATCCTCTGCTCAAGCCTATGGTGTGCAAAAGGGTTTAGGTGTCATGCCAAAGCGCAATGAGGTGGAAGCGTTTATCGCCAGGCATAAATACCATCCTCGGTATGAAATAATTTGGTGGATGGTGGCAGGATTGCTTAAGGGGGCTCCACTAGAACGTTTTTTCAGCCTCTTAGGGCAATCCCCGCGTGATCTGATCGGTAGCCATCACCAGCAAGTAGTCATGGGATGTTTGAACGAGGCCCGTGATCGATTGAGCTCTAAAATGGCCAATGAGCTGGAAAAAGAGCTCCTGCAGTGGTTTCATTTTGAAATGAAATTGAGTAATGGTAGGAGCAAGCTGGCTAGACAGGGAGCTTTTCCAGAGCGTCTACTGCTTAAGTCGCTAGATCAGTCTGATGACAGAAAGAAGAACATTATCCGCCTATTAGGCCAGCGTCCTGCTTTGTCCAACGCCGCCAAGCAGGTCTTGATCGGCGCGCAACAGGATCAGAATAAAGATATTAGGTATGCAGCGGCCGCAGCAGCAGCCAATGCGTTAGAGGACACGAGCATGTTTGAGTTCAGCATGCAGGCCCTGTTCTACGATTGCCTAAATCAATTTGAATATAAGCTATCCGAGGCAGCCCCTGCGTTAGGAGTGGAAACCTTGTCCGAAGCTGGCAAACAGACTCTCATCGGCCTTTTAGGGGATAAAGATGAGGATATCAGATCTATATTAGCCCATGCGTTAGGAGTAGAAGGCCAGAGCATATTGTCAGAAGGCGACGAACAGGCTTTGATCGGCGTTTCAGGGAGGCAAAGTGGAGATATCAGATCCATGGGAGCCATGGTAGCCCGTATGACAGCCAATAAGTTAGGAACAGAAGGCTTGGACAGAATGTCAGAGGCCTTGGAACAGGGCCTCATCGGCGCTTTCCAAAATCTAACTGAAGCTATCATGTCTGCCTCAACGCATCTAGTAACACATGAGTGCTCGGTGTCTGAAATCGCCATGAGTGGCATGTCTCGCTCTGTGATCTACGCTTTACAAAATGCGGTTGTGAATACCATGCAGAATGAAACTATGGATACCATATTGGCGTCAGTAGAAGACGAGAGCGAGTTCGCTGAAATCAATGTGTCGGCCCTGGTCGACACTTTACAGAATCAAGATAAGGCTACCAGGCTTGCGGCAGTCAATACACTAATAGAAAATAAAGGCACCTTGTCCGAGGCCGCTGAGCAAGCCTTAATCAGCACTTTGCAGCATGAAAATTGGGGTGTAAGGCCTGCTGCCGCCTTTGCGTTAGGAGGCCAAAACACCTTGTCCGAAGCGGGCGTGCATGCTTTGATCAGCGCTTTACAAGATCAACACAAAAATGTCAGGTCTGCGGCAGTTCGTGCGTTAGCTATGCATATTGATCTTGTTTATCACATACTGCCGAGCTTGTTGTCTAGTCAGATTGAAACGCTCTATACGGAATTTTTATTTAATTACAGCTGTAAGCACACAGTAGTACTCTATATTCAAGAAGATCATCAACTTCACTTTTATACGGCAACAGGTCCTAAGCAACCGATTCAACTCACAGTTGAGCAAAGTGGGGTAATTCAGGGCGCTTTTAAAGCTATTCAAGAAGGAGCTAGCACCTTTATGGAGTTAGAAGAGGAGCTAGAGATGGATCTAGATCTAGATTAGCCGAATGCAGCAGGGCGCGATGCGAAAGCATTCCGAGTGCGCCGGGTATGCGCCCCACACGGTAGAGCTTTGGATGCTCGGGCAACTATCGTAGATAGACCAATGAGTGACGGTACCGTTCTATCCTTGCTCCTGCCTAAACTCAATGCTTCATGCCAACATATTCTCCTTGGTTTCGGAAAAATTTCTTTTTACTAGCTTAATTTTTAAATTGCCTTAAAACATATTTAAACAGGTCTATAGCGCATGCTTTTAAAGAGGCATATGATTATTCTTGCTGTGTCCATACAGGACGAGTGGTTCTGCTATTTTATTTAAAATCCTTTTTAAGGAGATAAACGTATGCCTATCCACGGAATTAATCCAAATTCAGCACATAATTCCAATTTAGCACAACGTTATGCTTCAGAGCATGCGTTTAGTGACGTGCAATGGGCGGCAATTAATGATCTAGTAAGTGCAATTGAAACCGGGAATGTTGATGCGGTAAGAGATATCCTCAACTCGGATAAATCTATATTAGAGTGGCGGCAATCAGCCCATACACATCGCATTACAGGTAATAAAGCCAAGTCTGGCGAGCTGGCGACTAATGTGCTTCATAAAGCAATTACTGCGGGTGAACTTGAGGTAGTTCAAGTTTTATGTAACGAGTATCACTTCCCAATCGGTGAGCAGAATATAGAAGCGTTAACGGGGTTACATATCGCATGTCAAATATTACACGGTGAAAATTATTCAGAAAACATCCAAGCATATTCTGAAAATGGAAAACCTGAGCATTATAAAATAGCTGAATTTTTAGTCAATAAGGCTATCGATGGGAATATGACTGATGTGCTATATAAAAAAGATGTAAATGGATTTTCTATAGTTAATATTGCAAAACAACATCATTTGCCAGAACTAGCTAAAATTGTTAATAAATTTTAGAAAAATACTAAAGTAGTATAAATTAAAATAAAGCTTCTTCGAAATAAATAACGGCACACCTTTCTCATTAAAAGGTGTGCCGTTATTTATAATTAGTGCAAGGCAGAAAAGGAAGCGTTGCGAATGCTTGGTCTGTGTTTTAAGATTTGTGATATTGGTGAGCGAAAAATGGTACGTTTCACTTCGACCATTCTTCGAATAAGTGAGCGCCTTCATTTCAATGAATGTCAATCCTGCGAGGGTTATTTCTTGGCCCCATTGCCAGCCGGTGCTTTGCTGGACGGCAGCTAATACCCCCCATCAGCGTATTGTTTCTTGTAGGGTCGGAAATAGGATGGCTATCCTTTAATAGGATGCCTTTGTCCAGAAAGCCCGGAGCCAGAGAAGCGAGTATGTATTTGCTGCAGAGTACCGACTAGATAGGCCAATCCCTGCCTAAACTCAATGCTTCATGCCAACATACTCTCCTTGGTTTCGGAAAAATTTCTGTTTATTAGCTTAATTTTTAAATTGCCTTAAAACATAATTAAACAGGTCTATGGCGTAGGATTTTAAAGAAGAATATGACTATTCTTACTGTGTCCGTAACGGATGAGTAGTTCTCTTTTTTATTTAAAGTACTCTTTAAGGAGTTAAACGTATGCCAATCCACGGAATTAATCCACATTCAGCCCATACTTCCAATTCAGCACAACGTTATGCTACAGCGCACGCGTTTAATGACGTGCAGTGGCGGGCAATTAATGATTTAGTAAATGCAATTGAAAGCGGGAATGCTGATCTGGTAAAAGATATCATCGACTCGGATAACGCTATATTAGAGTGGCGGCAATCAGGCCATACACATCGCATTCCAGGTAATAAAGCCAAGTCTGGCGAGCGGGCGACTAATATGCTTCATAAAGCAATTTCTGCGGGCGAACTTGAGGTAGTTAAAGTTTTATGTAACGATTATCACTTCCCAATCGGTGAGCAGAATATAGAAGCGCTAACAGGGTTACATATCGCATGTCAAATGTTACACGGTGAAGATTATTCAGAAAACATCCAGACATATTCTGAACATAGAAAACCTGAGCATTATAAAATAGCTGAATTTTTAGTCAATAAGGCTCTTGATGAGCATAAGACTGATATGCTATATACAAAAGATATGAAAGGATTTTCTATAGTGGATATTGCAACACGACGTCAATTGCCAGAACTAGCTAGAATTTCTCGTGAAATTTAGAAAAATACTAAAATAATATAAATTAAAATAAAGCTTCTTCGAAATAAATAACGGCACGCCTTTCTCATTAAAAGGTGTGCCGTTATTTATAATGAATGCAAGGCAGAAAAGGAAGCGTGGCTAATGCTTGGTCTGTGTTTTAAGATCTGTGACGTTGGTAAGCGAAAAACGGTACATTTCACTCCGACCATTCTTTGAATAGGTGAGCGCGCCCATTTCAATGTCAGAAAAATAAAAGACGACAGCAGGCAACAACATGTTTTGAATAGCGCATGCACCCTGATAAAAATGCTCGCTGGGCGTTTTAGAAAATGTCAATCCTGCGAGGGGTATTTCTTGACCCAATTGCCAGCCGGTGCTTTGCTGGACGGCAGCCAACACCGCAGCCAGCGTATTGTCTTTTGTAGGGTCGGAAATAGGATGGCTATCCTTTAATAGAATGCCTTGGTCCATTAAATCGAAAAAATAGTTCCATATTTCGTCGAGTTTGCCTGCTTCAGTGAGCAGCCGCTTTAGCGTTGCGATCGAATGCATAGGTACCATGCTCCTTGTCGTTCGGTAGATAGACTATTGGTGAAAGGAAATATAGTGCTTCTTATCTTAGGCACCTGATTTTACACTAATTAAGAAAAAAATCTCTCTAATAGTTGTTTTTTATCACGTTTTCTCTCAGAAACCATAATCTGTCCAGGAAATCGGAGTAAATTCAATATCAACCAATTGCGATTGTCACAGGCTTACCAATTCGAATAAGCATAGATATCAAGGCATCAATCGTAAATTTGTTCGTTTTTTTGTTAACTACATCCGAGACCCTGGGGCGACTGATATGCAAGATCTCAGCCGCTTTTTCCTGAAGCAGATGGTTTTCTTTAATCCACTGCGCTACTTCTCCCATAAGCTGCTCCTTCAAAGCTTTAGCATCGTCAATTAATTTGCGTGATTCTGCTTGATAGTATTCTGCCTCTGTCTGGGTGAAACCTAATTCAGCGAATACATTAGCATCGGCTCGGGTAATGTGTCGTATCTCAGTATCAATTTTTTTCATTTTTTGACCATTTTGTCTCGTACTACTGCTCGGTAACGGGCTGCAGCAATTTCTTTATCTTGCTTTGTTGTAGCTTGGGTTTTTTTCTGAAAGCAGTGCAGGATATAAATAGCTTTGTCAAATTTAGCTATATACATGATGCGATAGATGCCAGTGGCCTCTCTAATTCGAATTTCCCGTGTTCCAGCGCCGACCTCATCAAAGGGGGCTTCCAGTCATCAGGTTCGAGCCCTGCTTGTACTTTTCCTAGCTGAAAACCAGCCTCACGGCGCGAGTCGAATGGAAATTTGAGAAGGTCTTCGTAGGATGAGCCTACCCAACGAATTTCTTTTTCTTCTACCATGAACCACCTTCTTTGTATCAAATTTTATACATTACTTGTCATCTCTGCAAGCCATTAATAATGGAAAAGATAAGAGGGCGGTCATAGAAGGGCATAAACTTGAAAGTTAATGCATTTATGCTGCCCCTTTTTTCTTGTCTTGAGTTTTGAGTCACTTGGTGTGCTTCGAGTGTGCATCATCATTGCCTAGTGAGGGCAGATGGTCGTCTGCTGAGACACTGCTGGCTAAATTACACCCAAACACTGAGGTAATTATGCATTCAGTCCACTGCAATATTGCTGTGTCACCTAATATGGATAGTCCGTACGTATATGTGTTTATCACCGCCCAGGGCGGTGGCCGTAAAGGCTATTTGTGATGCTTCATTGAGAAGGCGGTATGTTCATACCTCTTATAGCGAGCTGTCGAACCGCCTAAAGCGGCTATCTCCAGCATGAGTGCGATAGAGGTATCAATAGCTGAATGAATACTCGGTAAGTTATGAATAGGGTTTTCTAATGGCCTATACATCTTCTACAAAACAGCATAAAAGAGAGCGCTGGAATGAGATGAAGGATACTTATTCCTGGAATGCTAAAACCGATTATCGATTGCACCCAAAAGAGTATAAAGTGGGCAAAGGCGAGCAAGGCGTTCTTTTGTGTGAGCCTTATAAATCAGAAATTTTGCCGCATTGGCGTTTCAAAGATGCCGCGACTGCTGAAATAAGCAGCACTAAAATTTTTGATATTTTCCAAGCGTATCTAGAAAAAGAAGATTTTGTCGGGGCAGATATGGCGCGCAAATTTCTACAAATGGGGTATACGCGCGCGCGCCGCTATGCAAATCATGCAGGTGGAAGAAAATACGATCCGCAAACCGAAGAAGAATTACCGCGTTCGCCAGAAGACCCTGTAAAAGCAGAGAGTGCCGCCATTTTTTATAAAAAATGGCAAGAAGCGGAAAATAATTCCTTGTATAAGGAAATGAAAGTGGGTTGGAAGAAAAATTATGGTTAACCATTAAAATCTTCTCATTTAAGATAGAACAGGACAGAATTTTAATAACGATAAAAAATGGCGCGGATTTTGATCCGAATCGATGCCTTTTCAACCTTTGTTAAAAAAGAACGGTAGGTTGGTGGTGAGGCACGAACCCCAACATGATGACCACGGTGCTTTTAAAACCTGCATATGCATGCCAAAAGCGATGATTACGAGCCGGTGGCGTGCATGTTGGGGTTCCTTCGTCACCACCAACCTACCGTTCATTGTGGGTTGGGGGCGGTAAAAATCTGATTTTTGGGTGTAGTGCAGAGGCAAAGTGGCTCAAGAACACGCGCATATCTTTTACTTTTAAACGCTGCCCACATCGATAGAATGAAAATTTTATGCTAATCTACCTTTATAAATAGTTGCATTTTATATGGAGAGGCAGATTCAGATTCCTCCCTTATTTGCGATACACTTTAGCATCAAAAAAATTCTAAAAAAGTGCAGCGGTTTATGAAATTCATTTAAAACTAGCACAGAAAGCTGGTTTTAAATCTCGTTCAGCCCTCTGGATTCTCGTTCATGTTTAGTGGAGAGAATTCAGAGGGTTTTCTATCTCTTTATTTCCACATGGCTCGCGTTATGGATGATATTGCTCGTGTTTTTAATCTTGCTTCTCTAGGCATAGATGTGCCTACATGGGCTGATAAGATGCGACCGACATTTTTGCGCCTGCCCTGGGACAGTTATGAATTGCGTGGCCGCCAGCTTGCGGCGCTGCGTGCAGCAAGCAACGTAGAGCACAAAATAGTTTCTACGCCTTCTGCTAATACGGTGGGAGAAGGGGAGAGTGCATTTGCGCCGAAGGATTTTTTAAATGGGGTGTGCGAATTAGAAGCACTGCCTGCTTTTTGCGCACTAGAACCACAAGTGCAACAGCGGCTGCGTGCTATGGAGCGCCGGCGAAAAAGAGCAGTAGCCACTTTTTTTATCAGCGAAGAAGGGCCCGTTGATGGACAGACCGCGGGCCAACACAGGCATGCAGCGCCTTCAAAGTGGCGCGTAGAGCGCTGTGCAAGTGGGCAATTTGTTCAATATAACAGCCCTTTTTATCCAGACCAGCGGCAATTTGATGAAATGGAAGAAGAAGTCGTTCAAGACTCCAATTTTCAGAAAATTCTTCATTTTTTGCCTCAGCTTGTTCGTGAGGCAGGGGAGTCTGTCAGCGAGCTGAAAGTGGTATGCCATCAGGTAGCATTGTGTGCAACGCCCAATACCCCAGGTCATGGCTCTCCTGAAGGTATTCATCAAGATGGCGCTGACTTTATTGTTTCTGCTTTGGTGCTGCACCGCGAAAATATAGAGGGCGGTATGAGTCGGGTATATAGAAAAAAAGAAGATGGAAGCTATACGCTCTGCTTCACGCATACTTTACAAGCCGGTGAAGGTCTTTTTCAAGCCGATGAAAATACAGCTATTTGGCATGATGTTACGCCAGTGACTGTAGCTGATAATACCTCTACGGGTTTGCGCACCACGTTTGGCTTTGATATCCATGTGTTAAAGGGCGCAGGAAATTAATGCTAGCTTTATGAAAATGTAATCTAGCCAAACGGGATATTGGATAAAACAGAGGGTGGTGTCAGACTGTGCGCAGCAAATAGGAGCCGCAAATAAAAACATGCTTTGTTAATAATCGGTAGGTTGGTGGTGACGAAGGAACCCCAACATGCACACCACCGGCTTTTAATCAGCGTTTTTGGCGTGCGTATGCAGGCTTTAAAAGAACAAAGCGGTCATCATGTTGGGGTTCGTGCCTCACCGCCAACCTACTGATTATTACGCCTTATGCCAAGGTGGAGATTTTATGTATAAGCGGGGCAGACATAATGGAATGCATTCCTTCTTTCGCGGTAGTTTGAAGGCGTTGCGCTGCCTTGGTGACGGAGTCTGTGAAATTTAAAGTGCGATTGGAAGGAGGCGGCTGTTTAGTTAGTGCTTCAGTGATGGCAGGCTGCAAGTTGTATTTATAACTTGCACTACCAGGTACTAGCGTTATTTGTTCTTCTTTTTTAGGTTTATTAATATCAATTTTGAGAGTGACGTCGGTTTGAGTAAAGCTATTTTCAGGTTGGCAGGGCAGAATAACCTCTATGTCATTCAAATTTGTAACCGTTGCTATTTTTTCTTGTCGGAAAATAATTCTTAGCAGCACAGTGCCATTATTTTGTCGATCTAGGTGGAAGTTGACTAATCGCTCGCAGTCGCTTTCGTTCGGTAAAACTGGTATAAATTTGGCACCTACAGGTAGCAAAAATGCCTTGCTTGCTATACCCAAAATTTGGGGGGAAATAAAACAAGAAGCTTGAGAGATGCAAAATGATAGTAGTAAAAGTTCATCTTGTTTGTTTCGAGCATACTCATGATTTTTGCAAAAATCCTGCAAAAGGCCAGGGATAATAAATTTTTGCCTTCTTTTAAAAAGGTCGCTGTCCTCTTTATACAAAGATACATTTCTATGCGTTAAATCGTATTCTTTTCCATCAATAAAAAGTTCAGATGTAAATCCCCTTTCAAAATCCTGGACGCTTTGAGATGATATTGCAATGTTTGGAATGGTTTCAATATATTCGCTGGAACTATCTACTTTTTTAAATCCATCAGCTGCCATTTTTAAAATAATTTTTGGAATAAAATCTTCCAATATTAGATACCCATCTCCAGGAAATTCATCTCCGACGCCATAGTTCTGTAAAGGGCTAACATCAATGTGGAGGCACTCTTTTATTGCTACTTTATAGGCATCAAATAGCGGGGAAAGATTAAACTGCGGGTCTAGCTCCAACTCTGCATCAGGGTCCACTACTGCAAGTTTGTCTTCTACTATTTTAATAGGAGTAGAAAGGCAGTGCGCTAGCGCCAATAGTTGAGCGCTTTTTTGAGGACGATTTTCTTGAAAGGAGGTCGCAGCGGTAAATAGCGCGTCCTGTACCTTTTTAGCTGCATCTGAGCGTAAAGTTAACAGCAGCATCTCTTGCTGTTCTAGAGAAAAACTTTGAATAGCCTCGGTAATATAGGATGTCAGCGCGGTTTCAGCTTGTGGTTCTGATGGGTTGGCAGTAGAGAGCTGATGATAATGCGCGAGCTTTTGAGCATCTGAAAATAAAGTATAAAAATACTGTATTGAGTCACGCGCATTTTTCTGTATTACTTCTTTAGATATTGCTTCATTCTTTGTATGTGCTTCTATAGCATCGTGCATATGCTTTTCAAGCATGTTTGCATAGAATAGCCTGGCCTGTTTTTCACAGGATATCTGCAATTTTTGCTTCAATGCCTCGACTATATTTTTAAAGCGACCCGCTTCTATAGTATGAGAGGAGGGCTGAAGATTATGTGCTTCAGTTAGGGTGTCTAGATGCTTTTCTAGTGTGGGTATATCGCATTCCGATTCAGACCAATAGTTTGAAGAAAGTGCTTCTATTTTTTGATAAAAATGCTCTAAATAGCTAGGAACTTTCTTAAACTCTTCATATATATTCTTAAATGCTATGGCAATACTTGGAAGCTTTGCAAGCATGGGCCCTGACGGAAGAGGGCTTAAAATATCCAGTACCTGTAATGTGTTTTTGAGCACATCAATAGAAGGTAGGTCGGCTGAGAGATTTTTTAAAGTATTCAACGCAGCGCTAATGTGTTGCCCCATCCTATTAAGGATAGATACTTTTATTTTTATCTCTGACTTTGGTATATCCACCGCCTCATAGGCTTTATTTAATGTATTCAGCGACTGTAAAGGCGCAACAGCTAGTATATCCTCGAGAGCTTTTGCATCTAAATGGGAACTAACACCAGAGAATACTTGCCGAATTTCACCATCAACAAATTGGCTTAATGTAGAAGCAGGCCATTCTGACGGGGGAGGTACAGATTCACTGGATACTTCACTGTCTGTGTTTGGATGAGTAGCAATCCTGCGCGCATTAATTGCATCAAAAGATGCTTGTAGCCGATCCTGTATTTGGCGTTCATTTTGTTTTTTTAAAGCAGTTTTTTGAGAAAAAGCGTGTTGAAGCGCATAGATCTCAGTATCTACTTTAGAATTTATACTTTTATAAGAATCAAAAAGGTCTTGCGCGCTGCATCCCCAAAAATCTGTGAGATCGGTTTCAAATTTTTTCAGGCTGCGTTGAAAGTGCTCCGTGCTTTTGCGAAGTGATTCTGTAAGGTGCTGAGGCACTGTATCTGACTGAAGCTCTGCGGCTTGTGCTAGCGCAGGAAAGGAGCTTAGTGTTTTTATATTACCCGCTAATTGATAGCCAGCGCGCTCAAAAACTAAAGCAGCTTCTTCAGCTTGGTCTTCTATTTGCTTTAATTGTCGATGCTGCTGTAAATAGGCGCGCAAACTTTTGATGCCTTCATGATATTTGTTGGCAGGCGCGAAGTCTGTCGAGAATGCGTGCTCTTCCAGCGTTTTGGCCCATTGCTCTATATAGCGGTCTATGTGCTCTAGGCTGCTATAAGGTAAGTAGTCGAGAAGATATTTTAACTGCTGTTCATCCTGGATCCTAAGTTGCTCGCCCTCACTTTCGAACTTGCTACCTTCCTCTGTGAGCTCTATGCCCTTACTTTCGAATGATTCACCCTTATTCTGAAGTTGCGTACCCTTCATTCGAAGTTGTAGGCCCTTATTTTTAAGTCGACCGCTCTTATTGTAGAGAATGCGGATTAGGCAGGCTGCAGCCTCTTTAGATAGCGACTCAGGCGTTAGATTTTGGATTGCTTCGGGCGCATGAGTATCTTTGCCTACAGGCAAAATAAGCTCATAGAACGCATCTACGCTTTTAGTAAAAAGCTGAGTTAGCGTTTCGGTGTCTTGTCTCTGGCCTTGGTTGGCTAAGTCTTCTAATTTGCGTTTGGCTATTTCCTCACTTAATTTGCCATGAAAACTTAGAACAGAGGGGGTTTTAGGCGCTTGGAGTGTTTCGCTGTTAGGAAATTCTAGCAAGTGCTTTGCAGCGAGAAATTCCTCGCTGTGCAGGTCAAGCCACTCCAATACAGTCTCCAGAGTGCCTGTATCGAGCGTATCAAAATCGGTATCGCAGGATGCTTGTGATCCCTGCATTAATAAGTGTCGCCAGCTTTGCAAAAATAGAGAGGAAGGGTTGTCTTCCATAATTGGAGCAAGCTTTTTGATACACGTAGCGGATTGCAATACCTCAAGCAGAAGCGTTTTTTTGTTGGGCTCAAGTTTGATCTGGCATGCTTGGAGAAAGTCTCGCTCGTTCAGAAGAGCGGTTTCAATCTCAGATTGTGATTCTAGCTGCGCGCTCATCTCGAGCAGGTTATCGAGCGTATGTTCTATGGCTTCAGGATTAAGCGTATTTCCGTTGGAGCTCCGAACAACCAACGCTCTTAGTAGCTCTGTACCTTCGTCTACGTGCGCTTCCGAATGCACAGGCGGTGTGGCAGTTAATTGCTCCATTTGAAGAGCAGTTAACGTATAACGCTGTGGCGTTTTAAACCGAAGCGGTTTAGACGGTAAAACAGAAACAGGGGATGGTATGGATCTAAACATGAGCGATGGAAAATTCTCTGTTTGAGTACATCGGAGCCGATTTAAAACCGCTGGAAATCCTTATTTGCAAAAGAGCTATATAGGGGCTGGATATACCGGTGATAGGGGCATGTAATGCACTGTTTAACCACAAACAAGAACCCTATTTTTATTTTTTTAGGGGGCCTTAGGTTCTCAAAAAGAGAGAGGGAAGTGGCCTATATATTTTGTGTATGTGTGTACAGATTCGCAGTGAACTACGGTACGTAAAGTGTTAAGCGGGAAACATTAGATGCTGCACGAGCACTTAGCTAAAGCGCATAGAAAGTAAACCTTAATTTGATAACTATTATAAGGGATTTTGGCTTGGAGCGCATGAAAAATATGGGCCATATTGGTGGCAATCGCAGCAGCTAGGAGGGAGATATCCAGCGTTTTCTGAGGTAAATATATCAAGGATGACAAGTACATTACAGCCTATTCATACTGTAGTTACAGCCTCAAGGCATGGGCCACAGCGTTATGCTATCGCTTTTGCCATGATTAAAAGTTGGCGGTGCGCATGTTGAGGTTCGTGCCTCCCCCCAGCCTACTATCTATTGAGAAAATATCTGATGAAATGTATGCCTTTAGATAGTGCAATGCAGAGATCTTTACCACTCTCTATAAAAAAGGCAGCTACAGTACGAGCAGAGATGGCGGCATCAATCGATAGATGCTTAAAATCCAATGACACCGTAGGGCAGAGAAAACCACTCTTCCTCCTCCATGAGTGGGAGCAAGAAAATAGGTATTGGACTCCCGCTCTTTTGCCTCTAGAAGTTTCTCTATTCTTATTTTTTCCTACAGCTCTGGCAATTATTTTGTTGGTAGGGATAGGGATAGCAGTGGAAGAGGCATACACCTCCGTGTTGCATTCACTCAAAGCGACTTTCCCATCAATCACAAGAAAAGGAAAAGAACGGTAGGTTGGTGGTGACGAAGGAACCCCCAACCTACGGGATTAATACTGTGGGGAGGGCTTTGGGGAAGGTTTTTGGCCAGTCTTCGCTGTAATGCAAACCCCGGCTCTCGTGGCGCCATTGTGCGCTTTCTACAATAAGTGTTGCGACTTGCGCTAAATTGCGCAACTCTAGTAAATCGCGATCGATGCGAAAGTGCGCATAGTATTGCTGGACCTCTTTTTGTAGGATTGCAATCCTTTGTTGCGCACGAGCTAGCCGTTCATCTGTGCGTACAATCCCTACATAATTCCACATCAGGCGGCGTAACTCATCCCAATTGTGCGCGATGACTACAGCTTCATTGGGCGCACGCACACGGCTTTCATCCCATTCTGGAAGAGTAGGGTAGGTTTGCGTATTCGCTTTAAAGGTATTATTTTTGAGTGCTGTTCGAATAGATTCTGCCGCAGCTCTGCCCATCACGATGCATTCTAGTAAAGAATTACTCGCTAGCCGGTTTGCACCATGTAAACCTGTATAGGCGGTTTCCCCAACGGCATACAGTCCTTCTAAATCAGTACGCCCCTCTAAATCAGTGACTACCCCGCCGCAGGTATAGTGAGCAGCAGGTACTACGGGTATAGGGTCGCGGGTGATATCCACACCAAATTTGGCACAACGAGCCAGGATGGTAGGAAAGTGTTGCTGTAGAAAAGCAGCACTTTGGTGGCTGATATCTAAGTGCACATAATCAATACCATGCTTTTTAAGCTCAAAATCAATTGCGCGCGCCACTATATCGCGTGACGCAAGCTCTGCGCGCGGGTCATGTCGCTGCATAAATCGCTCTCCGTTAGGGAGCTTCAATAGGCCGCCTTCACCGCGCACTGCTTCGCTAATTAAAAAAGATTTTGCATAAGGATGGTAGAGGCAGGTTGGATGGAATTGAATAAATTCCATATTGGCTACGCGGCATCCAGCTCGCCATGCGATAGCAATGCCATCGCCTGTTGCTGAGTCAGGGTTGGTGGTATAAAGGTAGGCTTTTCCTGCTCCTCCTGTGGCCAGCACTATGTGGCGCGCGCCTAGGGTGAGGGTTTGGCCTGTTTCTATATCAAGCGCATATAGGCCATAGCAATAGCTAGGGGAGGAGGGTTGGGCAGGTGCTGTGATCAAATCGATTGCGCAATGTGCTTCAAAAAGTGTGATGGAGGGATGCGCACGGACTTTTTCAATCAAGGTATGAATCAGTGCATGGCCTGTGGCATCTGCTGCATGCACAATGCGCCGGTGGCTGTGCGCTGCTTCTTGTCCAAGATGTAACCCTGAAATATGCGCTGAATCGGTAGTAAAGGGCACCTTTTGTGCTTTAAGCCATTCAATAGCAGCAGGGCCATGTTCAATAATAAAACGGCAGGCTTGCTCATCGCATAGTCCCGCTCCTGCCAAGAGCGTATCGTTTAGATGGCTTTGTGTGCTATCTGCCTCTCCTAGAGGCGCGGCAATGCCCCCTTGCGCCCATGCACTTGCTCCATCGCCAAGTGGCCGTTTTGAAATAATGGCGACTTGATAGCGCATGCCCTCCTGCTGATTCTCTACGAGTTGCAGTGCTGTGCATAAACCTGCTAGACCACTCCCCACTACTATCACATCAAAATGCCTATTTTTCTTTGCCATTCTCGCTACGCTCTGGTTCATTTTTAAAGTGTTTGAAGTGTAGCTTAATTAGCTGCCTTTTCTTGTAGTGGGCGGAGTTTTGTAAAACCCTTTTACATGGACCTCTCGGTAGGTTGGTGGTGCAATGGCATTCGGTTAGTATAGTAAGATAATTATATTTCACTAATTATCTAAAGG